>QHVQ01000041.1 GCA_003222305.1 Acidobacteriota bacterium
CTCGTCCACCCCCTTCGGGGCCACTGGGCTGGAGTGGCAGACGCCGTCGCCCCCGCCCACGGAGAATTTCCCTTCGCCTCCCCGCGTGACGGAGGAGGCCTACGCCTACGACAAGATTCCGATCCCGGGAGGAGGCGCTTATGCCGGCTGAGTCCCACGCCGCGGCGGCGATCCACGCTCATCAATTCGAGGATGCCGAGCAGCAGAGGGACGCCGTGACGCTGGGGATGTGGGCCTTCCTGTTGACGGAGGTTCTGTTCTTCGGCGGGCTGTTCACGGCCTACACCATCTACCGGTGGAGCTTTCCCGCGGCCTTCGCCCTGTCGAGCCATCATCTCGACGTCCTCCTGGGGGGCGTGAACACCGTCATCTTGATCGGCAGCAGCCTTACCATGGCCCTCGCCGTGCACGCGGCGCAGGTCGGAGGGCGAGGAGTGGTGGGCTACCTCCTGCTGACGATGTTGCTGGGGAGCGCTTTCCTCGGCATCAAGGCGGTGGAATACGACCACAAATTCGCGGAGCGCCTGATCCCCGGCGCTTCCTTCCTGATGCGGGACGAGAGGCGGCCGGCGCATCTGGATCCGGCCGGCGATGCGGTGGTGGCGGCGGGGATGGCGAGCGCCGATCCTGGCGTGGAGGCCGACCTGCAGCACCACGCACAGATTTTCTTCTCTCTTTACTTCGCCATGACCGGCATGCATGCCCTCCACATGGTGGTGGGTCTGGGACTGCTGGCCTGGCTGGTCCTGGCGGCGCGGCGGGGGCGCTTCTCCCCCGCCTATAGCACTCCGGTGGAAATCGTGGGACTCTACTGGCATTTCGTGGACATCGTCTGGATCTTTCTCTTCCCGCTCCTCTACCTCATCGATCGGCATGCTTGATGTCCCAACACGTCGTCTCTCCGAAGATCTATTTCGCCGTCTTTGCCTCCCTCATGCTCCTCACGGCCCTCACGGTGTGGGCCGCCTTCCAGGATCTGGGACCCTTCAATCTGGCAGTGGCCCTCGGCATCGCCACCCTCAAGGCGACGCTGGTCGTGCTCTACTTCATGCACGTCCGGTACAACCCGAAGCTCATCTGGCTGGTGATCGGGTTGGCGGTGGCCTGGTTCGGCGTCTTCCTGGTGGTCACCCTCAGCGACTATCTCAGCCGCGGCTGGATCCCCTTTCCCGGCAAGTAAGAACCCGCCCCGTCGTCACGCCTCGAAAGGGAGTGTCAAGGAATGGGACGCTCAGGCAGGTTGCCTGTGTCCAGATTTGCCCCGCACCATTCCCGTAGGGGAATTGCCTTTTGCGTTCTCAGGGTTTCTCCTCCCCTGAAACGAGCCTGCAAATCTTGCCATCCAGCGCTTTGGCATCGATATTCAACAGGCGGGAACGCGCCCGAGAATCGAGTGGACCATTCAATGGAGCTACAGGATTGTCCCTCTTGAATGAGAATCAAGCGCTTGAGAGGTCCGCGGCCAGCCTGGAAGCCCTCCGGCCGGTGGAGCCTGCGGACGTGTCGAGCCGCCCGTCCCTGGGCTTCCTGCGCCTCGTGAAGCTTCTCGCGTTGATCCTGGTTTACATCGTGGCCGGCAAGCTCGGATTGAAGCTCGCCTTCGTGAACGCCAGCGCCACCGCGGTGTGGCCCCCCACGGGAATCGCCCTGGTGGCGCTCCTCATCCTCGGGAGCCGGGTCTGGCCCGCCATCTTCGTCGGGGCCTTCGTCGTAAATCTCTCGACGGCGGGCTCGGTGGGCACTTCCCTGGCAATCGCCCTCGGCAACACCTTGGAGGCGCTGGTGGGGGCCCACCTGGTGAGAAGGTTCGCCGGTGGCCGGCAGGCCTTCCAGCGCGAGCGCGACGTCTTCTCCTTCACCGTGCTGGCGGCCCTCGTCAGCACGACGGTGAGCGCCACCTGCGGTGTGATCACTCTCTCGCTGGCTGGCTTCGCGCCGTGGGCCGACTACGGCTCAATCTGGCTCGTCTGGTGGCTCGGCGACGCCACGGGCGATCTTATCGTCGCGCCGCTGTTGCTCCTCTGGAGCGTGCGCCCGCGCGGCGCATGGTCCCGGGGCCGGATAGCCGAGGCGGCGCTGCTCTTCTCCAGTGTGCTGTTCGCCGGCCTGATCGTCTTCGACCAGCTGTTCCAGCCGACGAACCGGCACTATCCCCTCGAATACGCTTGCGTCCCGCTGCTGGTCTGGGCCGCCTTCCGTTTCGGATCCCGCGAGGCCGCGTCATGCATCGCGCTGCTGTCCGGAATCGCCATCTATGGGACGCTCCGGGGATTCGGCCCCTTCGCCCGGGCGACGCAAAACGAATCACTCCTCCTGCTGCAGGCGTTCATGGGGATCACCGCCATCATGATTCTGGCGCTCGCGGCCGTCGTGGCCGAGCGGAACCGCATCGAAGCGGAGCTGCGACATCTGGCGGTGACCGACCCGCTGACGGGCTTGGCGAATTATCGCCGGCTGGTGGGCGTGCTCGAGGGGGAGATTCGAAGATCGCAGCGGACGGAGCGCCCCTTCTCCGTTCTGCTCCTGGACGTGGACGGTCTGAAGACGATCAACGACCGGCATGGCCACCTGGTGGGTAGCCGGGCGCTTTGCCGTCTGGCCAGGGCCCTGCGGCGGTCCTGCCGGACCGTGGACACCGCGGCCCGCTATGGGGGAGATGAATTCGCCGTGGTGCTGCCGGAAACGGGGGAGGCGGCGGCGCGGCAGGTGGCCGGACGGATCCCGGACCGTCTCGCCTCGGACCGGGAGCACCCGCCGGTTTCGGTGAGCGTGGGAATGGCGGTCTATCCGCGGGACGGCGATACCGCCGAGACGCTTCTGAGCGCGGCCGATCGTGCCATGTATGCCGTCAAGGGCCGCCGCGACACTCGCCCCCCTTCCCACTGAGGCGCCGCTCGCTTCCCGTTGCACCGTCCCCCGGGAAGCGGCGGGAGCAGGCGAGCGACGGTTTCACTTCCATCGCCAGGTGACGCCCGCGTTCCCTACCACGCCGTCGAACTTGGCGTCGGTGTCGAAGGAGCTGAGGCTGATGGTGGTGTCCATCTTCCTCCACATCACCTCCGCGAAGAAGCGGGCGTTCTTGCCGCCGATGTCCAGCCCCGCCTCACCGTACCAGCCGGTCTGGTTGTCGATGCTCCCCTGATTGGAGTCCAGGAAATAGTAGGAGGCGCCGGCGCCCACGTAGGGGTTGAAGGGCGCCGTGGGGAGGAAATTGAAGCGCAGACCCCCGTCCACGGGGAGCGCCTTCACATCGATGTTTTGCAAACCCACTTCCGATTTGAACCTCGGGTACTCGGTCCCGTGAAATTCCAGCTCCAAGAACTTCACGAAACTGAACCCCATTCTGGCACCCCCGCCCCAGCTGCTGTCCGCCTGGTCGGAGTCCCAATAGGACCCGTAGAAGCCGAAGCTGCCGGCGGAGGCAGGGACGGAGAAGCATGCGAGAGCGGCCAGTCCAAGGATTGCCCGCTTCAAGCTCATGGAGACCTCCCTTCGAGGAATGGCGCACCGGGGGCGCGGTGTCACCCTACAACAGGAGGTTGGGCTTTTCCAGGGAAAGCTCCGCCGCCACGGTCAGGGGCGCCTGAAGACGCGCCCTTCCTTCATGACGAAGTCCACCTTCGACACGACTTGAATGTCGTGGAGGGGATCGCCGGGCAGGGCGATGATGTCGGCGGTCCGGCCGGCTGCCAGCCCGCCGAGGTCGGGACGCTCCAGCAGGTCCGCTGCCTCGCTGGTGGCGGCGCGCAGGGCCCTCAGAGGAGGGATTCCGGACTTGACCAGCGAAATGAATTCGCGCCACGCCTCACCTTGCGGATAGACACCCACATCGGTGCCGTAGGCGATCCGGACCCGGCTCTTCACCACCGCGGCACGGCGATTGAGCAGCTGCGGCCGGTAGCGCTCCAGCTTCTCGAGGGCGTAGTCCGGGAAGCCCGCCTGCTTCGCGTGGTCCAGGAGCCAGTCCAGGGCGCCCCACGTGGGGACCAGAAACGTTCCCTTCTGCTCCATGAGTCGCAGACCCTCGTCGTCGATGAAGGTCCCGTGCTCGATGGACCGGACCCCCGCCCGGACCGCCCGCTTGATCCCCTCGGCGCCGTGGGCGTGCGCACAGACGTGGTGCCCCAGCGCCTCGGTTTCTTCCACCGCGGCCCGCAACTCTGCCTCCCGGTACGTGGCGGTGCCGGGCTCATCGCCGGCCGAGAGAAACCCGCCGGTGGCCATGATCTTGATCCAGTCGGAGCCGTTGCGCAGCTCGGTGCGAACCATCTTGCGGATCTCGTCGGGGCCATCGGCGATGGCGGTGCCGCGGATCCCGAACTCGGGGGCGAAGTGCGCCCAGTCGCCGTGGCCCCCCGTGGAAGACAGGGCATGCGATGCGACGAACATGCGGGGGCCCTCCACGAGACCCGAGTCGACCGCATGCTTGAGATCCGCCGCGCCCCACTGGAGATCCATGTCTCCGGGGACCCGGATGGTCGTGAAGCCGGCCATCAGCATGGCGCGCGCGTTGGCGAATCCGCGCAGTGTCTTGGCGGCAGAGGACTGACTCACCATCTGCTTGTCCACGTCTCCCGGCTCGAACATCAGATGGGCGTGGACGTCGGCGAAGCCGGGCAGGCAGGTCCGCTCCGACAGGTCCACGACCTCGGCCCCCAGAGGCCGTCCCACCGATTTCGACATCCAGACGATCTTTCCCTTGTCCACCAGGATCTCCTGAGGGCCCAAGAGGGACGCCGATTTCCCATCGAATACTTTGCCGCACTGCAGCACGATGACGCCGGGGGAAGGAGGGGAGGCGGCTCCCGCCAGGAACAGAGCCGCGAAGATCAGAGTCACAAGCAGGAAAGGGCGCATCCCGGGATCCTCCGAACGAGGGCACCATTCGAGCGGGTGGATTCTAACATCGCGGAGCACTTCGGGAGCGACGGGGAAGGATCGGTCTGGCTCTACTTCTTGGCTTTCAGGCTGAGCAGATAGGCAGCCAGCGCGTCCAGGTCGGCGTCGGAGATCTTATCGGGTCCGTAGGCCATCATGGGCGGCTTGCCCTGGGACTTGGCCTTGGCGGCCATTTCCCTGGGAGTCCGGATCCAGGCTTTGATATCGGCGGCGGAGAGCTTGTCACCCACGCCGTCCAGGGGGTTTTTGGCATTGCCCTGGCCTGCGACGGCATGGCACATGGTGCATTTGGGCGAGGTCGCGGCAAGGACGCTCTTCCCCTTCTCAACGAGCGTCCCGTCCTGTGCGAAGACGGCTAACGGCATGATAAGCGGGATGACCACCAGGGCCGCAACGGCTCGGTGCGATTTCACTGCTGACCTCCCTCCTTGAGTTTCAGGCCCGGCAGGGCTCCTGTGAGGCGCCAGGCGACATCATAGCCGCGTCGTGCTCGCGCCACAAGCACCCTCAGGATCGTCTTGCCGCCGAGTCGGACCCACCCATGGAGTCCTACGACTCCGGGCGAAGACGCAGGGCCTCCCCTTGCTCCTCTCGGAAGGAAGGTGTAAAAAGGTGGCTCTTTCCCTGGCTTGAGGAGCGTTCCAGCATGCGCATCGCCCTTGGAGCGGACCACGCCGGAGTCGAATTGAAGGACAAGATGGTGCACTGGCTCGAGGAGCTGGGGCACGAGGTCGTCGACCTCGGGACCCACGGTCACGCCCCCGTGGATTATCCCGATTTCTCCGAAGCGGTGGCGCTGGCCGTCCGCAAACGCGAGGCGGACCGAGGAGTGCTGGTCTGCGGAAGCGGGGTGGGGGCTTGTGTCGCCGCCAACAAGATCCCCGGTATCCGCGCCGGGATCTGTCACGACACCTACTCGGCCCATCAGGGGGTGGAGCACGACGATATGAACGTGCTGGTCTTGGGGGGACGCATCATCGGACCGGAGCTGGCGAAAGAGCTGGTGCGCGCCTTCGTCGCGGCGGAGTTTTCAGGTCACGAGCGCCACCGGCGGCGACTGGACAAGGTCATCGCCCTGGAGCAGCGCTTCTCGGGCCCGCAAGGCGACTAGGGATCCCCGGCAGGGGAGGGTCCCGAGGAGGAGAGACCGTGGGGATCAATCGCCAGAGCTGCCGGCTGCCCTCGGACCTGGCGCCTGCGGTGACGGCGGCGCTGGACGACTGGCGGCAGCGGGGAAAGGTGAAGCGGCTCTGGGAGCGGGATGCGTCGCTCTGGACCGGAAGCGACGAGGCTCGCTGGCTGGACTGGCTCACCATCGTCAAGCAAGAACGGAGCGCGGTGGGTGAGCTGACGGGCTTCGCCGATGAGATTCGCGCTGCCGGCTTCACGCACGCGCTTCTGATGGGTATGGGAGGCTCCAGCCTCTGCCCCGAGGTTCTGAAGAAGACTTTCGGCCAGCTTCCCGGCAGACCCGAGTTGCACGTCCTCGATTCCACGGATCCCGCCCAGGTCGTGGCCACGGAGGCACGGATCGACCTGCCCAGGACCCTCTGCATCGTGTCCAGCAAGTCGGGAAGCACCCTCGAGCCCAACCTCTTCAAAGACTATTTCCTCGCCCGGATGCGGGAGTGCGTGGGAGAGAGCGCCGCGGGATCCCATTTCGTCGCCATCACCGATCCCGGATCCCAGATGCAGAAGGCGGCCGAAGCGGATCGATTCCGGCGGATCTTCTTCGGCGTTCCGGGCATCGGGGGCCGCTACTCGGCCCTCTCCCACTTCGGCATGGTCCCGGCAGCGGTCATGGGGCTGGAGGTGGGAAAACTTCTCGATTCCGCCGCGGCCATGGTGGAAGCCTGTTCCCCGTCCGGCCCGGCCGAAGCGAACCCGGGCGTGGTCCTGGGATGCATCCTGGGGACACTGGCGGTGCGCGGACGCGACAAGGTGACCCTCATCGTGTCTCCCGCCATCGGCGATCTGGGGGCCTGGCTGGAGCAGCTCCTGGCGGAATCCACCGGCAAGCAAGGAACAGGAGTGATTCCGCTGGACCGGGAGCCGCTTGGCCCCACGGAAGCCTACGGGTCGGATAGGATCTTCGCCTACTTGAGCCTTACGGGCGCCGCCGACGCGCAACAGGAGAGGGCGGTGCAGGGGCTCGAGCGAGGCGGGCATCCCGTGATCCGCATCGAGATGGCCGATCGCTACGACCTGGGGCAGGAGTTTTTCCGCTGGGAGATTGCCACCGCCGTGGCCGGGTCCATTCTTGGCATCCACCCTTTCGACCAGCCCGACGTGGAGGCGAGCAAAGTGGCCACCCGGGAACTGACCGCCGTCTTCGAGCAAGCTGGAGTGCTCCCCGGAGAGACGCCGCTGCTGGAGGAAGAGGGGCTCGCCCTGTTCGCCGATGCGGCCTACGCCGCCTCGCTGCCGCCCGGCACCGGCCCCGGAACGGGACTCACGGCGATGCTGCGGGCTCACCTCGACCGTCTACAGGCGGGGGATTACTTCGCGCTGCTGGCTTATTTGGAGATGCGCCCGGAGAACGAGGCGCTGCTGCAGTCCCTCCGGACGGCGGTGCGGGACAGAAAGCGTGTCGCTACCTGCCTCGGCTTCGGGCCGCGGTTCCTGCACTCCACCGGACAGGCCTATAAGGGAGGTCCCAACAGCGGAGTTTTCCTTCAGGTGACCTGCGAGGACGAGCGGGATCTTCCCGTGCCGGGACGAAAAATCAGCTTCGCTGCGGTGAAAGCGGCCCAGGCACGCGGAGATTTTCAGGTTCTCGCCGAACGGCAACGGCGGGCGCTGCGAGTGCATCTGAAAAGCGGAATCGCCCGCCACTTGAAGCGGCTCGGGGAGGCGGTGCAGCGCGCCCTCGCCTAAGCCTCTCGAATGGAACCACGAGGAGAATCGGATGCAGATCGGCATAGTGGGACTGGGAAGAATGGGGGCGAACATGGCCCGGAGGCTCCTGCGAGGAGGCCACGAATGCGTGGTCTACAACCGGAGCCCGGCTCCCGCCGAGGCCCTGGCCCGGGAGGGGGCGGTGGCAGCCGCGACGCTCTCGGACCTGGCCGGCAAGCTCTCCGCTCCGCGGGCCGTCTGGCTCATGGTCCCGGCGGCGGCGGTGGACCCGACTCTGGAACAGCTCGCGGGCCTGCTCCAACCGGGGGACATCCTCATCGATGGCGGGAACTCTTACTACATCGACGACCTGCGCCGCGCGGCAGCGCTTGCCGGCCGCGGGATCCATTATCTGGACGTGGGGACCAGCGGTGGGATCTGGGGACTGGAGCGCGGGTATTGCCTGATGGTCGGGGGGCCCACCCAGGCGTTTCGGTTGCTGGAGCCGGCGCTCCGGACGCTGGCGCCTGGACGCGGGTCGCTGCCGGCCACGATCGGGCGGCAGGGGAAGGGGAGCACTGCGGAGGAAGGGTACCTGCATTGCGGTCCTAGCGGTGCGGGCCACTTTGTCAAGATGGTGCACAACGGCATCGAATACGGCCTCATGGCAGCCTACGCCGAAGGGCTGAACATCCTGCGCCACGCGGACGTGGGGAAGCGGGGGCGCGCCGTCGATGCCGAAACCACCCCTCTCAGGAACCCGGAGCATTTCCGCTATGACTTCAGCCTGGCGGACATCGCCGAAGTGTGGCGGCGGGGCAGCGTGATTGCCTCGTGGCTGTTGGACCTGGCGGCCGGGGCGCTGGCGAAGGATCCGGCGCTGGAGCATTTCTCGGGAAGAGTGTCGGATTCGGGTGAGGGAAGGTGGACCGTGTCGGCCGCGGTGGAGGAAGGGACGCCTGCGCCGGTGCTGAGCGCGGCGCTCTTCCAGCGCTTCAGCTCGCGGGGCGAGGGAGAATTCGCCCAGAAAGTCCTGTCGGCCTTGCGGGCCGAATTTGGCGGCCACGGGGAGGCTCCTCCGGACAAGGGAGGGTCTTCACGGTGAGCGACCCTGCCGCTTCCGTCGCTTCCCCATCGGTCAGGCCGGCGGATTCCTGCGTGATGGTGATCTGCGGCGCCGGCGGCGATCTGACCAAGCGCAAGCTTCTCCCCGCGCTGTGCAACCTGGCCGGGGCGGGTCTTCTGTCGAAACAGTTCGCCATCGTCGGCTTCTCCCGCGGGGCCCGGTCCGACGACGAATTTCGCCGCCAGCTCACGCAGGACATCCAGACTTACGCCACTGCACCCGTGGACCCCGAGCTCTGGAAATGGTTTCTGAAGCGGATCTACTACCACGGCGGAGACTTCAAAGACGCCTCGGTCTACGAGAAGCTGGCGGACCGGTTGGCGGAGCTGGACCGGGAGCATGGCACCCAGGGGAATTTCCTTTATTACCTGGCCACGGCCCCGGAGTTTTTCGGAGAGATTGTCAGCCGGCTCCACGCCGTCGGATTGACGCGCGAGGAGCATGGCCTCTGGCGCCGGGTGATCGTGGAAAAACCGTTTGGCCGCGACCTGGAGTCGGCGAAGAGCCTCAACGCCGAGCTGCGGCACTGCCTGGATGAGAAGCAGATCTACCGGATCGATCACTACCTGGGAAAGGAGACGGTCCAGAATATTCTGGTTTTTCGCTTCAGCAACGGGATCTTCGAGCCCATCTGGAACCGGCGCTACATCGACCACGTACAGATCACCCTGGCGGAGACGGTAGGGGTGGAGCGCCGGGGCAGCTACTACGAGCAATATGGAGCGCTGCGGGACATGGTCCCCAACCACCTTTTCCAGCTGGTGTCGCTCACGGCCATGGAGCCGCCCGTCTCGTTCCGGGCCGACGCCGTTCGGGATGAGCAGGCCAAGGTGTTGCATGCCATCCAGCCCCCCTCACCGGAGAAGGTGCTCCGGACCACCCTCCGGGGACAGTACGGCGAAGGCATGGTGGCCGGGGCGCTGGTTCCCGCCTACCGGGCCGAGCCCAGGGTGAGTCCCTCCTCGAACACCGAAACCTTCGTAGCCTTGAAGCTCACGCTGGACAACTGGCGCTGGGCCGACGTCCCGTTTTACCTGAGGACGGGAAAGCGCCTGACCCGGCGCTATACGGAGATTGCCATCCAGTTCCGCCGCGCGCCGCTCATTCTCTTCCGCGACACACCGGTGGACCGGCTCCGGAGGAACCGGCTGGTGCTCCGCATCGCGCCCGATGAAGGGATATCCCTGCGCTTCGGCGCAAAGATTCCGGGCCCCGTCATGAACATCGGGGCGGTGGAGATGAACTTCAGCTACGTCGATTACTTCAAGACGGTTCCGAACACCGGTTATGAGCGGCTGCTGTACGACGCCATGATCGGCGATGCCACCCTCTTCCAGCGGGCCGACATGCTGGAGGCGGGCTGGGAGGTCATCCAGCCGATCTTGGACGTCTGGAAAGCGCTTCCCCCGCGCTCCTTTCCGAACTATGCCGCGGGCGGCATGGGCCCTCCCGAATCGGACGAGTTGCTGCGTCAGGACGGCCGCGAGTGGAGACCTCTCGACGGATGATTCTGGCGGGAGACATCGGCGGCACCACCACGCGCTTGGCCGTCTTCGAGGCCACGGGCGCTCGTCTCGATCTCCTGGCACAGGCTGATTTTCCCAGCGGACGCTATCCAGGACTCGAAGCGATCCTCTCGGAGTTCTTGGAAAAGCATCCGGCGGTCATCGAGGTGGCCTGCTTCGGCATTGCGGGTCCCGTGAGACAAGGCCGGGTGGAGACTCCCAACTTGAGCTGGGTCGTGGATGGGAAGCGTCTCGCCCAGCTCCTCGGCCTCGACGGCGTCGGTCTTCTCAACGATTTGGAGGCCACCGCCCACGGCGCATTGGTATTGGATCCGGCGGACCTGGCGGTGCTCAACGAAGGCACTGCCTGCGCGGCAGGGAACCGGGCCGTCATCGCCGCGGGCACGGGCTTGGGGGAGGCGGGGCTCTGCTGGGACGGGAAGTCGTACCGCCCCTTCGCCTCCGAGGGGGGTCACGCCGATTTCGCCCCGCGCGACGATCTGGAGGTCGAGCTTCTGCAGCACCTCCGGCGGAAATTCGGGCATGTGAGCTACGAGCGGGTGGTCTCCGGGCCGGGGCTCCAGAATCTCTACAATTTTCTGAGAGACTCGGGACGCGGGACGGAGCCCGACTGGCTTGTCGAGAGACTCCGCCGGGAGGATCCCTCGGCCGCCATCGCGGGTGCGGCGCTCGAGGGGAGTTCCGAGCTTTGCGTCCTGGCCCTCGATCGATTCGTGTCAAACTACGGGGCCGAGGCGGGCAATCTGGCGCTCAAGTTTCTGTCCACGGGCGGGGTCTATCTCGGGGGCGGCATCGCGCCCAAAATCCTGCCGAAGCTGAGAGAGCCCGTCTTCCTCGAGTCCTTTACGGATAAGGGGAGGTACCGCAAGATCCTGGAAACCATTCCGGTGCGGGTCATCTTGAACGATCGGGCCGCCTTGCTGGGGGCGGCCCGTCACGCGGCCCTCACCGCGGGACTCTTGGATCTCTGAGCCCGCCTGGCGGAACTCGTTCCCCGGCCCCGCATCCAGAGCGGATGATGGTACAATCTTCCAAAACAAATCCGGCACGGAAGTCAAAGCCCGCTACCGCGGGGTGTGGAGTGGTCATGATCGAGCAGATCCGGCAACACCTTGGCGAAACCGCCGAGTCCCTCCTCGAGTTCAAGTCGCCCCGAATCCCCAAGGAGCGCCTGGTGCTGCCCGGTCCGGATTTTGTGGATCGCGTGGTGGCCCTGTCGGACCGCAACAATCGGGTCCTGGGGAACCTGCAGCGGATACTCCGGCAAGGGCGGCTGGGAGGAACCGGCTATCTCTCCATCCTTCCCGTGGACCAGGGGATCGAACACTCTGCAGGCGCCAGCTTCGCGAAGAACCCCGACTACTTCGACGGCGAGAACATCGTCAGGCTGGCTCTGGAGGGCGGATGTAATGCGGTGGCCTCCACCTTCGGCGTTCTCGGCTCCGTGGCACGAAAGTACGCTCACAGGATCCCCTTCCTGGTGAAGATCAATCACAACGAGCTGCTCACCTATCCCAACAAGTTCGACCAGATCCTCTTCGGCACGGTGCAGCAGGCGGCGGACATGGGTGCGGCAGCCGTGGGAGCCACCATCTACTTCGGATCCCCCGAGAGCAACCGGCAGATCATGGAAATCAGCGAAGCCTTCGCCATGGCCCACGAGATGGGGCTGGGGACGGTGCTCTGGTGCTACCTGCGGAACAGCGCGTTCAAGAAGGACAAGGACTACCACGTATCAGCCGACCTCACGGGCCAGGCGAATCACCTGGGAGTCACGCTGCAGGCGGACATCATCAAGCAAAAGCTTCCGCTGAACAATGGCGGCTACAAAGCCCTGGGCCCAAGCTACGGCAAGACCGACGAGAGAGTCTACAGCGAGCTCACCTCCGATCATCCGATCGACCTCTGCCGCTACCAGGTGGCCAACTGCTACATGGGACGCTCCGGGCTCATCAACAGCGGCGGTGCCTCGGGAAAGAATGACTTCGCGGATGCGGTGTCCACCGCGGTCATCAACAAGCGGGCCGGGGGAATGGGGCTGATCTCGGGACGGAAGGCGTTCCAGCGTCCGATGAAGCAAGGCGTGGAGCTGCTCCACGCGATTCAGGACGTCTATCTCTGCAAAGAAATCGCCGTCGCCTGACGGCCCTGCCCTGCCGGTTAAGCGGCCGGCCCGGCCTCTGCGTGTCTTCCGGTGGCTGGGGGGAGAGTCATGAATTCATCGGGATCCCATACGAGTTCCTCGGTGCCCCCTCCGCCTCCATCGCGTTGGCGCCGCCTTCTCTTCCGGCTGCTGCTTTTCTGCCTCATCGTTCCGCCCCTCGCGGTGGCGCTCTATACCTGGGCGATGTTCTCTTTCTCCTATTCGCGGGGGGACCGGGTCGGCTATGTCCAGAAGTTTTCCGATAAGGGGTGGATCTGCAAGACCTGGGAAGGAGAGCTGGCCATGGTGAATCTTCCGGGGGCCATGCCCGAGATTTTTCATTTCACCGCCCGGGACGACTCCGTTGCCAAGAGAATCAATGGCAGCCTGGGTCAGAGGGTCGTCCTGCATTACGAGCAACACGTGGGCCTTCCCACGAGCTGTTTCGGCGACACTTCCTATTTTGTTACCGAAGTCCGTCCTGTCAGCCCTTAAAGCAGCCGGAAGGCGGCCGCGGACCGCGCCGATCCAGATTGTTGCATGTTCTAACCCTAACGAATACAGTGACTTATCCGTTCGGCCACAATGGAAAAGGGATTCCGAGACACCGGCGGTCCCGCCGCCGCCGGCCGGGAGCCGGAAGCCGAAAAGGCGATCCGCAGGATGCTGGGGCATGATTCTCCCTTGAGCCGAGGCGGGCCGTGCACTACATTTTCCGCCGAACCTCTGAGGGGAAGGCATGAGACGGTCTCAGGCGACCCGGCGTGCGCCGCCCGCGGAAACGAAGAATCCGGATCCCCCGGCAAAGCAGCTCCGAGCCGGGGACGAGACTCAGGTCGTGCCGCGCGGGACGATGGAGCGGGCCACGCTGGCCCGCGAGCATCCAGGCCTGGTCGTGATCCAGGGGCGCGAGATCGGGCGGGAATACCGGCTGCGCCGCAGCGAATTGATTCTGGGGCGGGACGAGGGGGCCCACCTTCGCATTCCCGACGACCTGGTCTCGCGCCGGCACGCCCTCCTCGAGCTTTCCTGGGATCTTGCCCGCAGGTTGCAGCGGGTCACGGTCCGCGATCTGGGCAGCACCAATGGGACCCATGTCAACGGGGAGCAAGTGGACCAGGCCGACCTGAGGGAGGGAGACAAGCTGCGCGTCGGCGACACGGTTCTCAAATTCGTCCTGCAGGACGATCTGGACGCTCGTTTCCACCAGGAGATCCGCAACCGCATCGCCCATGACCAGCTCACCGGGCTTCTGACGAAGGAGTCCCTTTACCTCGCCATGGAATCGGAACTGAGGCGGTGCGAGCGGTTTCACCTCCCCATGGCGGTGCTGATGATGGACCTGGACCGGTTCAAATCGGTGAATGACGGGCACGGGCACCTGATGGGTAGCCACGTTCTGGCCGAGGTGGGGCGGCTGATTTGCCAGGGGATACGCAGCACCGATGTCTCCGCCCGCTACGGCGGCGAGGAGTTCCTGGCCTATCTGTCGGATGTAACCGCCGAGGGAGGGGCCAGCGCGGCGGAGCGGATCCGGGAGGCTGTGGCGGCCCACTCCTTCACCCGGGTGGACGAGAGCGGGAACTCGAAGACCCTGCGCATCACCATCTCTCTGGGAGTCTCCGAGTTTCCGCGCAACGGCAGAACCCTGGAGGCCCTGGTGGCCGCGGCCGACGCCGCGCTCTACCGTGCCAAAGAGACGGGCAGAAACCGGGTCTGCCTTGCATGAAGATTGACGTCCGCTTGTGGCCAATCCCACCGGGATGCTAAACTTCTGTGCTTCAATCCAGGATCAGGGCCATGCCGAAAGATACGCTGACCATCACCGACAACCGCACGGGCAAGACCTACGAAATCCCCATCGAGGATGGGGCCCTCCGGGCGCTGGACCTCCGTCAGATCAAGACTTCGCCGGAAGATTTCGGGCTGATGACCTACGATCCGGCGTTTACCAATACCGCCTCCTGCAAGAGCTCCATCACCTTCATCGACGGCGACAAGGGCATCCTGAATTACCGCGGCTATCCCATCGAGCAGCTGGCGGAGAAGAGCAACTACCTGGAAGTGGCCTACCTGATCCTGAACGGAGAGCTTCCCAGCCGGGCGGAGTACGCGGCGTGGGTGCATCAAATCACCACTCACACCCTCCTCCACGAGAACATCAAGAAATTCATGGAAGGGTTCTGGCACGATGCCCACCCTATGGGGATGCTGGTCTCCACGGTGGGAGCGCTCTCCACCTTCTACCCGGACGCCAAAGACATCACCAACGCCGAGTCCCGGCGGTGGCAGTCGGTGCGCCTCATCGCCAAGATGCCCACCCTGGCCGCCTTCGCCTACCGGTACAGCATCGGGCGTCCCTACGCCTATCCCGATAACGACCTCTCCTACGCCGGCAACTTCTTGAACATGATGTCCAAGCTCACGGAGCTGAAGTACCACCCCAAGCCGGCCCTGGAGCGGGCGCTGGATGTGCTGTTCATCCTCCACGCCGACCACGAGCAGAACTGCTCCACCAACGCCATGCGGAGCGTGGGCTCCTCGCAGGTCGATCCCTACTCCGCGGTCGCTGCGGCCACCGCGGCACTGTACGGCCCTCTGCACGGTGGCGCCAACGAGATGGTGATTCGCATGCTTCGGGAGATCGGATCCTTGAGCCGGGTTCCGGAGTTCATCAAGCGGGTGAAGGCCGGGGAGCGGCGGCTGATGGGCTTCGGCCACCGGGTTTACAAGAACTACGATCCTCGGGCGCGCATCATCAAGCGGATGGCCGACCAGGTCTTTGTCGAGATGGGAAAGAACCCCCTCCTGGAGATCGCCCTGGAGCTGGAGCGGATCGCCCTGGAGGATGACTACTTCGTCAGCCGCCGCCTCTATCCGAATGTGGATTTCTACTCGGGACTCATCTACCAGAGCATGGGCTTCCCGCTGGATCTGTTCCCCGTGCTCTTCGCCATTCCGAGAACCGCCGGCTGGATGGCCCCGTGGGAAGAGATGATCAGCGACCCGGGACTACGTCTCGATGGAAGAGCGGGGCGCCGGCCCACGAAGAATCGCACGGGCCCACTCCGACTGAGGACGCGCGCGCCGCGTTCAGCCTGCCATGATGCCTCCCTCACAGCCCGGCGAGACGATCCGGAACGGCTCGAAGGAGCGTCTATTTGCCCGAAGCGTGCTGCTCCTGGGCGCCGCGGGCGCTCTGACCGTGTGCTTCCTGACCGCCTTCGGAGGTCAGGGCACCGTCGTCCCTCCCGCTCGCCGGCTCCTCTTCGCCGGTGGGTCGCTCCTCCTGGCAACGGCCCTGCTGGCGGCGCTCCGCTTGCCCCAAAACGCGCGGACGGGGCTGGCCGTCACTCTCCTTTCCCTGGTCACTGCCGCCTATTTCGCGGAGCTCTACCTCCGATGGGAAACCACGCAGGATCTCTGGTCCGTGGCGCGGCGGCTGGGCCTCCCTTACGACGATCGACAGCGTGTCGAGGTGGTCCGGGATCTGCGCAGCGCAGGCCAGGACGCCTGGCCGGTGCCATTTCCCATCTACCTTCTGGGTCACGCGGACACCCGGGGCCTGTTGCCATTGGGCGGAGTCTCGGGCGTGCCCACCGTGCTGTGCAACGAGGTGGGGTCTTACGTCACCTACCGGAGCGACGAGCGGGGTTTTCGCAACCCCCCGGGGATGTGGTCCGTGGACGGACTTCAGCTGGCGGCCGTGGGGGATTCCTATACGCAGGGGATGTGCGTCAAGGACCATGAGAGTGCCATCGACCTGATCCGCGTGGCGTATCCGCGCACCCTGAACCTAGGGATGAGTGGTGACGGCCCGCTTCTGGAGCTGGCCACGCTGAAGGAATACCTTCCGGAGCTCCGCCCCCCCCGGGTCCTTTGGTTCTACTTCGAAGGGAATGACCTGGTGCTGGATCTGGACATGGAGCGGAAGAGCCGGTCGTTGACAGCCTACCTGAAACCGGGACACCGGCAGAACCTGGGGGGACGCCAGGAGGAAGTCGACGGGATCCTGCGCGACTTTCTGGCGAAGGGATACGAGAGGGCGGCGGAAGAGCTGCGTGAGAAAAAAGCGGCGGCTCGATTCTGGCCGGAGTTTCTGACGCTGCGGACATTCAGGCGGTCGCTCGGGCTCCTCCTCCCGGCGAAGCATTCGGCTCCTCTCGAGGTGGATGACGGCCTCTTCCGGCAGATCCTGGAGGAGGCTTCGCGGACGGTTTCCGGGTGGCGCGGCCGACTCTACTTCGTCTATCTGCCCGGCCAGGCGCGCTACCATGACGAGGAGACGAGGCGCGGAATCGACGCCGTGCGGGAGAAGGTCCTGTCCATCGTTCGAGACCTAGGGATTTCACTCATCGACCTGCAGCCGGTCTTTCGTACGCACAAGATCTCGTCCCTCTATGTCCGCCCCCCCGGACACCTCAATTCCGAGGGCTACCGGCTGGTGGCGAAGACGATTCTCGAGGTCCTGTCCAAGGAAGAAAAAAGGGCCGGAGGAGCGACCTCCGGCCCTTCGTCCCGCAATGCGGGAGGTTCTAGTTCTTCACCATCGGATGATTCTCTTTCATGTGCTGATCGATCGTCTCCGCCAGCACCGTCTGCGGGAGCTGCGCCAGGGTCGCCTTCAGGGTGACGTTTTGCGAGTCTCGGACCACCACGTAGGCCACCTGGTCGCCAATCTTGGCCTTCTTCAGCATCCCGTGGATCTTCTCCTCGTTCTTCTCGCTGGTCTCCACACCGTTGATGGAAACGATCCGGTCACCCACCTGGAACCCCGCCTGCTCCGCCGGGCTTCCCGGGTAGACCTTCGTGATCGCCAGGGAGTCTTCCTCGCCCATGTCCAGAACGATTCCCAGCCAGCCACGGCTGGCCAGGGACTTCTGCATCTCCTGGGCGCATTCCTCGGCCGACATGTTGCAGTCGTGCTTCTCAGCTTTGGCATGGGCCTCTGATTTCGCGCCGCAGCCGCCACCGAGGGCGAGGACACACGGCAGGGCCACCACTCCGAACCACGCTTTGGATCTCACTTGCCACCTCCTGGGGGCCGGCCGTTCTGAGGCGGCCGGAGATTTGAGGACTGGATAGCGGCCTGATTATAGGGGGCCTTCCCCCACCCGGCAAGGGACCTTCTACAAGATTTACAAGTGTTTACAAACCGTACGAGGCAGAGCCTTGACGATGGCCTCCGGGGCGGTATGTGCCATGGAGGCGAAGTCGTGGGCCTCCAGTCAAAAGCCTTCGAGCATCCAGATGTCGCCTCCCTTGGGGCTGAAGCGATCGAACAGAACCCAATTGCCGTCGGGAGACCAGTACGGATAGTCGATGCGCACCGCGGGATCGGTGAACTCGAAGACCTTCTCCGGCTGCCCGCCGTTCAACGGCGACACCCAAAGGGTCTTGTGACCCACCACGTCCATGATTCTTTCGCCGTCGGGGGAAAAGGAGATGTGCGATCCGCCGGAAATCGGAGGAAGGGACTCCGGCTCGC
>QHVQ01000139.1 GCA_003222305.1 Acidobacteriota bacterium
TCAAGGCAGCCGCCGGAAGCACCGCCCGGCGCAAGGCTTGGCCGCGCAGCAATTCGCCGCGCGCAAATATCAGCAGCGAAGCTCCCAGGATTAGAGCACCGAGAAAAAGGAGTTGTGCACCAAGCCAGAGAGGCTCCACCCAGGGCGCGGGATCCAGGTGCCACCAGACCAGGAGCGACCCCAGCAGGCACGCGGGTGCTGAAAGAATGCCTGCCGCCGCGGCGGTCAGTGGCCGGGTGACCAGGGTGGAGAAGAAGACCGACCAGGAGAGAAAGAGGAACGCCATCCCGAAGGCCAGAGTGGCGAAGAAAGCGGCCCTATTCGAGAGAAAGGAATCCAGCATGGCCGCTAGGTCGGCGGACGGAGCGGCGAAGCGACGCAGCAGCAGGGCCACCCCAAGAGAGCCCGTCATGATCAGCAACACCGTGCCGGTCCCCACCAGAACCTTGATCGCCCAGGCCCGGAAGCGGGAGACCGGTCGGGACAGGAGAAACCCCAAGGTCCCTTCCCCGACTTCGCCCGCCACGGTGGACGCGCCAGCCGCGGCGGCGAAGAGCGGCCACAAGAGAATCGCGAGCAGGATCAGATAGGCGTCAAAGAGCGTGGAGGAGTCCAGAGTGTAGGTCATGATCGAAGCTCCTCCCATGATGAAGAGCGGCAGGAGTCCCGCCAGAAACAAACCGGTGAGCGCGATGGGACGCTGCTCGCGCCATTCCTTCCAGAGAAGCGCTTTAAGCATGGGTAGGGGCTCCCTTGACGACTTCTATGAAGATCTCTTCGAGGGACAGATCGAGCACCTCCACCGCCGCCGCACCGTTCTCGGCAAGCCGGGCGGGGAGATCCGGGGTGAAGCCCTCGACGGTGAGCAGGGCGTAATGCGCGTTGCGCTCCGCGCGGACCAGCCCGGGGACCGGAAAGCTCTCCGGAATCTGGTCGGGGTAGACGGCGCGCAGTCTCTTATAGGTCGCCTTGAGTTCCTCGAGATTGGAGCGCAGGCGAAGCCTGCCCTCGTGCAGGACGGCCACCTCGTCGGCCACCCGCTCCACCTCGTGCAGGAGTTGCGTGGAAAAGAAGACCGTTCCCCCTTCGGCATGGACATTGGCTATCATCGCCTCGAGGAACTCGCGGCGGACCACCGCATCCAGCCCCGAGGTCGGATCGTCCAATATCAAGACGTCCGGCCGGGAGCCCAGGGAGAGGACGAGTCCCACCTTCGCCTGCATTCCCCGCGACAGCTCCCTCAGCTTTCGCTCACGGGGCAACCCGAGCTGGTCCACCAGGCGCTTCTCGAGATCTCGGTCCCAGGAGGGGTAGAACGAGGCATTGAATCGGAGGATTTCGTCCACGCTCATCCAGGGGTAGTATTCCGGCTGTTCGGGGAGATAACCCACCCTTCGCCGGAGGGCGACCGAATCGGACACCGAGTCCAGCCCCACCACGGACAATCTTCCGCTCGTGGGCCGGATCAAGTTCAAGAGCGCCCGGATGGTCGTGGTCTTTCCGGCGCCGTTCTGGCCGAGGAATCCGAAAACCGATCCGGCGGGGACTTGCAGACTTAGTTCCTCCACGGCGGTCCTATCTCCATAGTGTTTGGTGAAGCGCTCCATAACGATGACAGACTGAGTCATGTCCAGATTGCTCCTCTAGGACTTCCCCGTGGATTTCGGTCGATTCATTTCGAAGGCATGAAGACGTCGCTCCAGCAGGGAAGCGATTTCCGCAGGCGGAATGTTCAAGTGGTGCGCTTCCACGAGCAGGCGATCAGCCAGGCGCTCCAATCTGCGGAACCGTTCCTGCCGGGACCAGCGCGAGCTCCCGGCTGCGACGAAGGTGCCGTGGCCCGCCCGCGTGGCCAGCACTCCTTCCGCTTCCAGCATCTGATAAGCCTTGGCCGCAGTGTTCCGGTTCACGCGCAGCGAGACCGCGAGATCCCGGACCGAGGGGAGCTGGTCTCCGACACGCATCCCGCCCGAAGCCACCAGGGCCTTGACCTGCTCCACAACCTGAGCGTAGAGGGGCGTCGCGCTGGAAGGGTCGAGGTGCAGCTGCAAGGGACCTCCCGATCGAGTGTCCTACTGTCCTATGACAGTATAGGACCCAGGAGGGGTGCCGTCAAGCGGTCTTTCCGGGAAAATCAGGGAAATTCGGGAGTGCAGCTCAGGGAGGGCAGGGCAGGGCGGAGAGGGTCCGCGGGGTGCCGCCGGTTCCCGTGCCGGGGCTCGTCTGTTGGCCGGCGGAATTGAGCCCGGTGACCAGATACGAGAAAAGAGCCCCTGGGGGTGGCACGCTGGTATCGCCGCCGGGCCAGAGGTTCACGGTATTCTGGAAAACGCAATCGAACGTGCCGCTCCCATTCCCCGGGGAGCGATACACGTGATACTGCGCGATGGGATGGCCCGAAGTGGCCTGGAGGTCCTCCCAGGTCCAGTCGGAGGACCCCGGGGAGAAGGGTGCGGCGCCGACTCCCGAGACCTGCAGATTGGGAAGGATCGGCACGATCTTGTAGATCTCGCCTCCGCGGTCCGCGATGTAAATTTCGCCGCGGGCGTCCTCTCCGAAAGAGGTGATCAGATTGATCGCCGCCCCTCCGCCGGGCGCCAGCTCCGCCGTCTGATCGCGGAGGTCGGTGACCGCCCCGGCGACGACGCGGAAGGACTTGATGAAGGCGGCGCAGAAGTCGGCGTAGAAGTATCGTCCGGAGAGTCCGGACATCCGGCAGCCGCGGTAGACGTAACCGCCGGTGATGGAGCAGGCCCCTCCGGTGTGGGAGTATTCCAGGATTGGGAGGATCGGATTCGGAATGGAGTTGCACGCCCCGCTGCTGCCGCACGAGGGGTTGGGACAGTGGGTTCCCTCATAGAGGACCCATGCGTAGTTCTCGCCGGGGGAACGGGGCGCGGGGCGGTAGTCGATCTCCTCCCACTGGTTCTGGCCCACGTCGGCGATGTAGAGGTCGGAAGACAGCCGGTCGAAGGAGTAGCGCCAGGGATTGCGCAGTCCCAGGGCCCACGTCTCAAGCGAGATGGGAACGGCGTCCACGTCCAACCGGAGGAGCTTTCCCAGGGGCGAAGCAGGGTTCTGAGCGTTGCCGGATGGATCACAGCCGCTTCCACCGTCGCCGGTACCGACATAGAGATGGCCGTCGTCCGGGGCGAAAGCCAGCATCCCTCCGTTGTGGTTTCCGAACGAGGGATGGGGAAAGGTCATGATCACCTGGCGGGTGGTCGTGTCGGCCAGATCGGGGTTCGCGGAATCGCGAGTGTATCGGACGAGCAGGTTGTCCGTGCTTCCGGCTGCGGTGTGATAGATGAAGAAGATGCCGTTGGCGGCGTAGTCCGGATGAAAGGCCAGCCCCAGCAGGCCCTCCTCGTTGTCCCCGCCGTCGGCAGGAGATCGGGTAAGGGCGCTTACGTCCAGAAACGCGGTCGGCAGCAGTGCCCCGTTCTTGACAATCCGGATCGTCCCGTCCTGCTCGACGATGAACAGCCGCGTGACGTCCCCAGGCGGAGCGCCGACGAAAACCGGGTTCAGGTAGGTGCCTGGCACCCGCACGGTAGTGAGCGGCGAGGCGGGAGCGTCGGAAATCTCGTCACAGATGGCTGCTTGCGGTGCCGCCGGGAAAAGCAGGGCGAGGAGGGTGGCCAGCGCCGCAGCGGACGGGAATAGGCGACTCACGTTTCCTCCCGAGCTGGAATGCTTCGAGAGTCTAACGCAGCCCGCAGCGGGTGGCAAGAAGCGGAAGGGACCGCTGACCGCGTCCGCATGCCTCCCATGGGTGTGACGCGGTCGCCGACGGTGGCTTACGACGCGGGAAGGACCGCCGCCAGGAACCGAACGGCGCAGGCCGCGACATGCAGGAGCTTGGTCGGGGACGCGAGGCCCTCTGAGGGAGCAGGTCAGGAGCTGCCGATGAGAATCCCGGCCAGAAAGACCATGACACCCCCCACGACTACCTGCATGGTCGCCGAGAGGAAGGGCGTGTCCATGTATCGATTGCGGATCCAGGCGATGGCCACAAGCTCGACGGCCACCACGATGGAAGCCACGATGGTGGCGGTCAGGAAGTGCGGGATCAAATACGGCAGCGCGTGTCCCACCCCGCCCAGGAAGGTCATGAACCCGCAAATGATCCCGCGCAGCAGAGGTCGGCCCCGGCCCGTGAGACTCCCGTCATCCGAAAGCGCCTCGGCGAAACCCATGCTGATGCCGGCGCCTACCGAGGCGGCGATTCCCACGAGAAAGGTTTGCCAAGTCTCGCGCGTCGCGAAAGCCGCGGCGAAAAGGGGCGCCAGAGTGGAGACCGACCCGTCCATCAACCCCGCAAGGCCCGGCTGCACCACCTGCAACAGAAAGAGCTGGCGGGAGATGCGCGCCTCCTCCTCGCGCTCGGAAGCCTCCTGGTGCGCGGGATCCATCAGTGCCGAAACTTGTTCATGCTTGCGCTCCTCTTCCGCCAGATCCCCGAGAAGCTGGCGCATCTCGGCGTCGGAGGTTTGCCGGGCCGCCTGACTGTAAAAACGCTCCGTCTCCAGCTCCAGCAAGGCGACGCGCCGGCGGACTTCCTCGACACCCATGGGCCGCCACACGGGGAGAGCCTCCCGGTGCACGAATCCCTTCACATCCTGGGGCCGGATGAGGGGAATCTCTTCGCCGAACTTCTTCCGGAACAGCTCCACCAGGCGGTGCCGGTGTGAGTCCTCCTCGGCCCGCATGGCATCCAGCCCTGCCGCAGCCCTCCTCCAGCGAGATCGCCAGGGCCAGCACTTCCCCTGCCGACAGATCGCGGAACCTCCGCTTCATGCCGAGCGCTCCTTCAAGATCCGTCGCTCTGGGTGGCGCCTTCGACCACCGGGGGTGCCAGAGGGACCTCCGGGGCTTCGGCCAGGCGGGTGGGGTCGGCCAGATGGGCGATGTCCGAGGGACGCCCGACCACGATGAGGCCGTCGCCCGCGCGTAGCTCGGTGTCGGGCCCCGGGATGAGCCGGTGCTCATTCTCGCTGCCCAGGCGCCGCTTCACCTCGATGACGTTCACACCGAAACGGCGCCGGGCGTCCAGGTCCCGCAGCGTCCTCCCTCGGAAGCTATCGGGAAGCTTCACCTGGGCCACCACATACTCCTTGGGGAGCTCCACATAGGTGGTCTCCGGACGCCCACCCTCCGTGGGGCGATCAAACCGTGCCAGGCGCGTCTCTGTTCCCAGCACCTCTTGGCTATAAAGGAAGATGATGTCACCGGCCGAGAGCTCCCCCACGTAGCAGCGCGACTCCACTCCGTCCACGACGGGAAGCCGGTCGCGGCTCACCTGGGACCAGTGGCCGATGGCGTCGGTGAGTCGATCGGATAGCTGCAGCACGGGGACATCCGGGTAGACTACCTCTGCCGCCTTGACCTGTTGCAGCGCCTCCGGGCGGCCCAGGTATTCGGTGAGGTCCGCGAGGGTGATGGAGCCGCGGAAGCGTCCCCCCTCGCTCACCACGAACAGCTCCTTGCGACCCTCGTTCAGGAGACGCTTGACCACCACCTCCAGGGGCTCGCTGTCCAAGACCGGCGCGGCCCCTTGGCGCATCACGTCCCGCACCTCGATGGTGTCCATCACGAGCTGCTCGGTGCGTCCCCCCAGGCGCACGCCCCGCTCCAGCAGCGGCTGCGTGTAAATGGAGTGGGGATGGACCAGCCGGCTCACCAGCAGCGA
>QHVQ01000140.1:0-10241 GCA_003222305.1 Acidobacteriota bacterium
GAAGCGGCGAAATTGTTGGGGGGGGGAGGCATCGCCGTGCGCGGCAATATGCTCCAAGGATGGACACTGGTGCCTCCCCGGGCGTAGGCTGGCAACGACCTGAATCACAGCAGAGAGTAACTGGTCCTGGTTCTCTGAGCAGAAGGGGCTCGACTTCAACGGTCTCTATGTCCGATCCGGAAGAGAAACCGTCGTCGTCGACCCGCCCCCGTACGGGGAGGAGGATCTGCGGGGAAAGCCGCGCTCGAGGCGTTCCCCTCGGCCCCGCCCGGCACCAAGGGATCTGGGTGAGATCTCCCTGTGAGGCGTCTGTAATGGTCTACCATTCGCTGGACCACCACACTCTGTGAGCCTTTACAACGCCGTTCGCGATCTGCCGCTCGCCGTCGACGGCTATGTGCTTGAGGGCCTGGAGTCGAACACCTCGGCGGGATTCCTCCGGAAGACGACCGTAATCCGCCTTCATGGCGCCGGCGAGGAGGGTCTCGGGGAGGACGTCATCTATGACGCAATGGAGCAAGACCGCCAACAGGCTCGCGGTCCGGTGCTTGCACTCGCCGGCGAGTGGACCTTCCATTCCTTCTCGGAGAACCTGGCGACATTGCCGCTCTTCCATCACGAGCCCGAGCATCCCTACCTCGATTATCGGCGCTGGGCGTTCGAGAGCGCGGCGCTCGACCTGGCGCTAAGGCAGGCGGGGATCCCATTGAGCGAGGCCGTCGGCCGCAAGCCGCGTCCCGTGAGGTTCGTCGTCTCGATGGGACTGGGCCGACCGCCCTCGACAGTACGCTTCCATGCGTGGCTTCACCTCTACCCTCGCCTCCGCTTCAAGCTCGACGCAAACAGCGATTGGACGAAGCAGCTGATCGGCGAGCTCGCAGACACCGGCGCCGTCGACTCGGTCGACTTGAAGGGCCAGTATCACGGCACAATCGTCGACACCCCGCCGGATGCTTCGCTCTACCGCCGTCTCGTCGAGGGGCTGCCCGACGCTTGGATCGAGGACCCGGCCCTCACGCCCGAGACGGAAGCCGTGCTCGAGCCCCATGCGGGCCGCGTCACCTGGGACGCGATCATCCGTTCGGTGGAGGACATCGAGACGTTGCGCTGGCCGCCCCGCATGGTCAACATCAAGCCGTCGCGCTTCGGCTCGCTCGAGCGGCTTTTCGCTGCGTACGATCTCTGCGCCGCCCGGGGCATTGGCGCCTACGGTGGCGGTCAGTTCGAGCTCGGTCCCGGGCGCGGGCAGATCCAGCTGCTCGCGGCAATCTTCCATCCGGACACGCCGAACGACGTCGCGCCTGGCGAGTTCAACACCGAGCCGCAACCCGGCCTGCCGGCGAGCCCGCTCATCCCCGCGCCCTCGCCTGCGGGCTTCCGTCGCATGCAGGGACGGCCTCCATCTCCCCCCTGAACGTGCCACTCCTCATGCGGCATGAATGATCGCGGGGTCGGGGAAGTGGTCATCTCGAAACAGGGCCCCGACCCCAGGATTCGTTGGGAGCGGAGTGCACCCCGTGCCGTCCAGTTGTGCTAAAGTCTTGACGCGAGCCTTGACATCGGGGACAGGACGTTTTGTTCGCTAGGGCGCAATCTGTGGATGCCCTGATCAATGCTTCGAGCAGGAGGTGTCTCATGTCCAGATTGCTGACGAGTGTCGGTTTGTTCGTTGCCGCAGCCGTGGCCGCGCTCTGGCTGGGGTCGCCGTCGTTGAGTGGTCATTCGCGCATTACGCCGGCACCGGAAGCGGGAGGCGCGTGTGGCTGCCCCAAGTACTATCGGTGTTGTCTTGACTGCAATGGAAATTACCTCTGCGTTCGCTCCCTATCCCAATGTCCGGAGTGTCCTGCTCCCTGAGGAACCGAACAGATCCCTACCTCGGACCGGCGGGTCGATGAGTATCGGCGGCCCGCCGACGAGGTCGCTGCACGTCCCTCAGGAATCTTGCCTCTCGGCTCATCCGTCCTCTGGTGGATCGGGGATCCACGCGTGGTGGAGAGGCGCCCGCAACACACTTATTCCGTGCGAAGGCGTGTTTTCTGCCCCGTCTCTCGATCGGAGCGACGAATGTAAGCGGCGGTTATGAGAGGCGAGATGTGGCGAGCGAACCGTGCGCCAGGTCCTGAGCTTCTTTCGGGCATCAGGCCAACCCAGGCTGGGGCGATTGTCGGCCCACGGTGCACACCGACGCGCGACGAGCCGCTGATGGTGCCGGCGCAGGTGCCCGGTGGCCGGTGGACGACGGATATGAGGGCTCCCTGGAGGGTCGTGCACTTAATGCGGGCGTTCGCTGCGAATTCTAGACCCGGAGCGGCTGGGGCACCGGTTCAGCAAGGAAGTCTGCGAGTTCGCTCAAACCGTCGACGTTGTTCCAAAGCTCGCCCTCGGCATATACTTCTCCTAGGCCTTCCCCACACAACCGGCCCTTCAAGCGGAGCAGCCGTGGCTTCAGCATCAAGCATCTGCCCGTTCTGCCGCGGCACGGGGCTGTGTCACCGTTGCGGAGGCAAAGGTAGCGTCCGAACGCTGCGTTCTAAGGCTCGATCCTGCCGGGAATGTGGAGGGTCGGGCAAGTGCGCTCTCTGCGGCGGGGCAGCAGGAAGCGATTGGCGGAAGCCCGACAAGGGGGGAGGAGGGAAGTAGCCGCGCCCGAGGCGGTTCCGAGCGAGTGAGGAACTGGAAGAAGGGCAAGTAGAACGAGAGATGTTTGTCGGAAATCACGTCGCTCATCCGGCATTGAATCGAGGCGCAGCGAGGACTTCCATGAAACTCCAACGAACCTATCCCCGAACCTCTTCTGGCGGGTCCCGATATTCGATTCCCACCACCGAACTGAAAAAGGGATGCAGCACGTTCGAAAGGCACGAAGGCCGGGACTCCATGTACCTTGTCGCGACGTTTCTCTTGGAACGGTGGTGGGGAAGCCAGGCGGAGATGGCTGATGCGCTCACGGTGTTGCTTCTCGCCTGGAACGCCCCCTTCTACAGATACGGCATGTTCGATCAGAATCGGCTGGAAAAGTTTCTGGTCGGGCATTGGGAACTCATCTGCAGCTTCCGCGATCGAGATATCACTTCTCTGACAGAAGGGGATCACGCCGCCATCAAGAAGCTATTCGCCGGATTGGACAGAGCCTTGCGGTTCAAGGAGGGCAAGGGGCAAGGGCAGCGTAGCCCCGTTGCTGTGGCCAAGACGCTGCACCTCCTCGCGCCGCGGTTTTTCCCTCTCTGGGACTACGAAATTGCGAACCGCTACGGGTGCGAGTATTCCGAGAATCCGGCGGATGCGTACTTGCAGTTGTGTAGTACCTTCAAGCAGATTGCGGTTGACCTCGCTGCGGTGATCCCTTCATCCCAGAAGTCGCTCCTAAAGCAAATCGATGAGTACAACTACGCGAAATACACCAAGGGCTGGATTTGACGGACGGCAAGTCCAGGGGCTGAGGGCGGGGATCCGATCGAATACAGCCTGCTGCGAATATAGCCACCCATCCCTCCTGCAACGTCAATCTCACGACGGCTTGGTGAAGGTTGTATTCGCCCGGAGTGGACGCTGCGAGATCCGGCGGCCATATTTCCCAGGCCATGGGCTCTCCACCCTTCCCCCGGTCGCAGATTGTCTTGCGGCTCGTGCTCGGTCTCTCCATGTTCCAGTTTTTCTGCGGACCACGAGGGGAGATGTCGGCCCGACCGATGTCGGAAAACCTAAGGGTGAAGGAGCCGGTCCCGGCCAGCTCAGGGAAGCCGGGGGAGGAATTGAGCGCTCCGGTCCACAGACCCAGCGCCATTCCGGGAACCACCCAGCGGGCCTCGAAGCGCATGAGAGCCACTCCCCCTTTTGCCTGGCCTCTCAAGGGAAGGGTCACCTGTGGATTCAGCCTCGGAGGGAGGAAGAGACGTCACGAAGGCATTGACATCGATGGGGAGCTCGGCCAGACGATTAGGGCCGCGGCAGCAGGCACGGTGGTTCTGGCCGGAATGGAGGGCCGGTACGGGAACGCCCTCCTCATCGATCATGGCCGCGGCCTGAGCACCTATTACGCCCACGCCAGCAGGCTGCTCGTGCGCCTGGGTGACCGGGTCGAGCAAGGCGAGCCGATTGCCCAGGTGGGTCGCTCCGGGAATGCACGGGGCACCCATCTGCACTTCGAGGTTCGTAGACACGACCGTCCCGTAAACCCTCTCAGCCTCCTTCGGGGCGGCGCTGTATTGACGGCGGCGTCTCACTGAGCCTGTCCTTCCCGAAAACTCCCTCCGGGTCGCAGAGCGCCAGGGTGAATCAAGAAGGATCCGATGGCTCCGGGAAAGACCTGCTCCGGATGATTCCCGTACCTTCTTGGCCTTTCCCTTGCGGATGCCCAGTTCCGGTTCATGAAGTTCGGTGGGCCGCCGTCGGAACAGGAGCTGCGGGACATGCTGTCGTCCCCACCCCAGTCGCGACTGCCGAAGGAGTGGGTCCTGCTCTCGCGGTGCCTCGTGAACGCTCTGGCTTCACCCTGTGGATTCGCAACTGCCTGCCGCGCCAAGGCAACCGCCCTCGCGTCCGTCGATTTGAGCCGCTGAAAAGTGTAGTCTTCCCCCGATCTGACGCACACCCAGTCAAACTGGCAGGCTTGCCAGCAAAAGGTGCGTGGATTCCGGAGCGATGACTTTATGGACTCCCATGCCGGAACTGCCTGAGATCGAGACCATCCGCCGGGGGCTCGTGCCCCTGCTGATGGGGCGGAAGGTCCGGGAGGTCAGGGTGCGCGAGCGCCGCCTACGCGAGCCGATCGCCGTGCGTGGCCTGGCGCGGTTGCGGGGCGCTACCATCACCGGGATCCGCCGCCGCAGCAAGTACCTCCTCTTGGAGACCGACTCGGGGCTGACGCTTCTGATTCACCTCGGGATGACGGGGCAGCTCTGGGTCGCCGATGCGGCGCGGCCGCGGCGGCCCCACGAGCACGTGGTGATCGCGCTCGACGACGGCCGCGAGCTGCGTTTTGCGGACGCTCGGCGCTTCGGCTTGCTGCGCCTTCTCAAGAGCGACGTCGCCCATCGCGATCCGCGCCTGAAGGGGCTCGGACCCGAGCCCCTCAACGGCGGCCTCACGGGAGAGACCCTCTACCGTGCCACCCGGGGCCGGAAGAAGCCGGTCAAGAACTTCTTGATGGACACGCGAGCGATTGCCGGCGTCGGGAACATCTACGCGTGCGAAGCCCTGTACCGTTGCGGGCTGAACCCAAAGCGGGCGGTGCGGAGGATCGGACGCGCCGCCTGGGATCGGCTGGTGGCCAACCTGAGGGACGTTCTGAACGAGTCGATTTCGGCCGGCGGCACGACGCTGAGGGATTTTCTAAACGCCGAAGGCGACGTCGGCTATTTCGCCGTTTCCCTGAGAGTCTACGACCGGGCTGGCGAGCCCTGCGGGCGATGCGGGGCTCGCATCCGCCGCATCGTCCAGGCCGGCCGCAGCACCTTCTACTGCCCCCGCTGCCAGCCCCGCTGAGTCGTCCGCGCTTCGAATGCCACGCTCGACCCCGCTTGAAGTCCTTCGTGATGACCTGCCGGCCCTGGTAGGAGTCGCTGGACCGCTTCAGGCCACTGGAGAGGCTAAGCGGCGGAGTCTCCGCTGAGCGGCGCGAAGGCGAGAATGAGAAGCGTCGCCTGTTCGAGGGCGTGGGCTTTGGCGGAGCCGGTGGCCGGGCTCGCGCTTTCGGAACGGTTCACCGCCCGAACCGGGCGCCCGCCGGCTATGGATTCCAGCCGTGGCCGCACGAACCGGAGCGCTCCCATGTTTCCCGGCTCCTCCTGCACCCAGACGATTTCCCGGGCACGCGAGTGGCGGCGGAGCTCTTGGGCCAGCTCCTCCCCAGGAAATGGATAGAGCTGCTCCAGGCGGACGATAGCGGTTCTATGCGCCTTCCTCTCCGCCCGCCCGGCAAGAAGTTCGTGGGCGATCTTGCCGGTGCAGATCAACACCCGGGTGGCCTGGACGCTTCCTTCATCCGGGAGCACCGGATGGAACCTTCCACCGGTCAGATGTTCCAGAGGTGAGGCTGCCGTCGGCGCTCGCAGGAGGCCCTTGGGAGTGAGGACGATCAAGGGCTTGCGCCATTTTCGCAATGCCTGGCGGCGGAGAAGATGGAAGTACTGGCCGGCGGTGGTGGGCTGGCAGACCTGGATGTTGTCCTCCTCCGCCTGGTTGAGAAAGCGCTCGACCCGGGCGCTGGAGTGGTCCGGACCCTGCCCTTCGTAGCCGTGAGGAAGCAGCATCACCAGTCCCGACAACAAACCCCACTTGTCCTCCCCCGCAACCAGAAACTGGTCAATGATGATCTGGGAACCATTGGCGAAGTCACCAAACTGCGCCTCCCAACAGACCAGAGCGTCGGGGTAGTCGCGGCTGTAGCCATATTCGAATCCCAGGATCGAGGCCTCGGAGAGGGGAGAGTCGACGACTTCAAACCTCCCTTGCTCCGCGCCCAGGTGGTTCAGCGGCACGTGCTCGTGGCCGTCGTGGGTATCGATCAGGACCGCGTGGCGCTGGTTAAAGGTACCCCGTCGACTATCCTGCCCCGACAGGCGCACAGGGGTCCCCTCCCCCAGAAGCGATGCAAAGGCCAGTGCCTCGGCCATCCCCCAATCCACCGGTCTCTTGGCCGCCCCCATCTCGCGGCGCTGGTCCAGCCCCTTCCTGACCTTGGCATGGACCTGGAAATTGTCGGGCACCGCGCAGAGCCGACGCGCAATCTCGCCCAACCGGGAAGCGGACACCGCCGTCTCCACTTCGAGGGACGGCTCATAGAGTCCGCCGCGGAAGGGATCCCAATACTCGGGGAGCCGGCGGAGGACCGGCTTCTTCCTCATTGCCCGTCCCTTCTCCAGCTCCGCCTGGAGCTGCTCCCGGATCTCTCCTTGCAACCTCTGGGTGTCTTCCTCCCGCATGTCGATCTGTTTCGCGTACGCCTGCCAAAGCATCGGGAGGGCCTCGATTTTCCGGTACAGCACCGGCTGCGTCGTGGTCGGGTCGTCAACTTCGCTGTGGCCGTAACGGCGGAAGCCGATCAGGTCCACCACCACGTCAGTGTGAAACGCGGCGCGGAAGGCCAGGGCGATCCGGCCCACCCTCGCCACCGCTTCCGGTTCCTGGCCGTTGACGTGGAAGATCGGGATGGGGAGGCGCCGGGCCACATCGGAGGAATAGCGGGTGGAGTGAAGTGCTTCGGGTGGCGTCGTGAAGCCGATCAGGTTGTTGACGATAACGTGCACGGTTCCGCCCACCGTGAAGCCCGGCAGATCGGCAAGGTTCAGCGTCTCGGCAGCGATCCCCTGGCCGGCGGTGGTGGGCTGGCAGACCTGGATGTTGTCCTCCTCCGCCTGGTTGAGAATCATCACCGAATCTACGGCCTCGAGGTGGCTGGGGTTGGAGACCAGGTGCATCCGCAGCGTCCGGCCGGAGGCTGCGATGTACTCACCCGTGCTCCCCTGATGGTAGCGGACATCGCCACCCCCGAGCACGCTCTTCGGGTCCACGTCCTCGAATTCGGCGAAGATGCTGGCGGCGGACACGCCGACCACGTGTCGCATCACGTTGAGCCGCCCCCGGTGGCTCATGGCCAACAGCGCCAGTTCCGACCCATTGCTGGAGGCGGCATCCAGGAGGGAGTCCAGCAGGGTGATGAGGGAAGCAGCCCCTTCCAGAGAGTAGCGCTTGGTTCCTACGAAACGGGTGTGGAGGAACCTCTCGAACAATTCCGCTTGAGCCAGTCGTTCCACAATCCGGCGACGGTCCGGCACAAAGTCGTGCTTCTCCATATGCTCCGCCACCCAGCGGCAGCGATCCGGGTAGTGGATGTGCTGGAACTCGACGCCGATGGGGCCGCAATAGATGGATCGCCACCGCTTCGCGCTTGGTCCGCTGAGCTTCTCCAGATCGGGATGAACGATTGGCTTCAGCCGTCCCAGCGGGTCCAGATCCGCCTGCAAATACCCCCATCTTCGAAACCCATCGGCTAGAGGATCATCGGCCATGGAGGCTGGTCTCTGATCGGGAAGGAGCGATGCGGGATGGCGTCACCGCACGCACGGCTCGTCCCGAAAAACAGAGTCTAGCACCCGGCCCCGGATACCGTCGAACAGCGACCCGGAAGAACCCTACGAGTCGGAAATCCCCAGGATCCTTGAACCCGACGGTTTCGCTGTACAGGGCTCCCGCGGGGGCTCGATGAAGAGGACGTTCTCTGTCCCCACCGCACTTATAGGTCGATCGGCGTGGGGGCAGACGGCCGCCCTGGAGCATTACTGCTCCGCGCCCGAGACTTGTCAGTTTCGCCGCAGTCGCTGGGTTGATGAAGGGCTCCAGAAACGCTGCTGTCCGCGCGTAAAGGCATTCGCCCTGGCGCCGGACTTCACACGATAAGGTGTGCCTTACTATTCGTTCGCAAAGGTTCTGGTGTAGAGTGCGCGGCAAAGGCCTATACCCGAGAGGTCGAGGATCCCAGGGGGCGCTTGTGAAATCCGCCAGGTTCTACGCCGGTCTTTCCCTTTTGTCATGCAGCACGCTGTTGCTTGAGATCGTCGAGACGCGTCTTCTGTCCGTCGTGAGCTGGTATCACCTGGCCTTCTTCGTCATCAGCGCCGCAATGTTCGGCATGACGGCGGGGGCGGTGTGGGTCTACGCGCGCCGGGATCGCTTTACGGCCGAGTCGCTGCCTACCGATCTGGCGCACTCCACAGCGGCCTTCGCCGTCACCATAGGTCTCTCGCTGTGCGTGCAGGTTACCTTGGCTCCGGCCATGGTGTTTTCCGCTTCGACGGTGATCGTGTTCGCTGAACTGGCGCTGGCTATGGCCACGCCCTTTTTCTTCTCAGGAGTAGCGGTGACGTTGGCCTTGACTCGGAGTCCCCTCCCCGTGGGGCGCGTCTACGCGGTGGACCTCGTCGGCGCGGCCCTGGGCTGCCTGGGCGTCATTGCATTTCTTGACATCGTCGATGCGCCTTCCGCCATCCTCCTGACCGGTGCCGTCGCTGCAACGGCCGCAGCGCTCTTTGCCGGATCGGGGAGGAGTCACGCGGGGCCAATCCCGGGAAGACTCGGCGCGATCCTGTCCAGGCCCTTGGCGATACTTCTGGTGATGGCGGCAGTCGGCGCGGCCAACAGCTCGTCACTTCATGGGATCCAGCCGATACTCGTCAAATCCAGTACCGAAATGAGGGATCGGGGCCTGGTCTACGAAAAATGGAACAGTTTTTCCAGAGTGACAGTGAAGTCGCCGGCGCCGGGTGAGGTGGGACCTCCGCTCTTGTGGGGCCCTTCCCCGAAACTGCCATCGGACGTGAGGGTCGAGAGCAAAGGCGTGACCATCGACGGCGCAGCCGGGACTCGGATGTTTCGCTTTGATGGCGACCAAACCACGATCGATTTCCTCGCCTACGACGTGACAAACCTAGCCTACTTCGTCAGGCGTACCGGCCGGGCCGCGGTCATCGGCGTGGGCAGCGGTCGGGATATCCAATCGGCCTGGAGATTCGGCTTCCGCGACATCACGGGTGTCGAGATTAATCCGATCCTTGTTCGTCTGCTGACGCGCGACGGTCCTTTCGCGCAATTCGCGGGGCTCTCATCACTGGCCGGTGTGAGGCTGATCGTAGACGAGGCCCGTAGCTGGTTCGCCCGCACTCACGAGACCTTCGACACGATCCAGATGAGCATGATCGACACCTGGGCGGCGACGGGCGCGGGCGCCTTCACGCTGACCGAGAATGGTCTCTACACCGTGGAAGCGTGGAAGACGTTCCGCAGCAAGCTGGCCGACCGAGGCATCTTCACGGTGAGTCGCTGGTACAGTCCGGGTGCGGTCGACGAAACGGGGCGGATGGTGAGCTTGGCGGTCGCGGCGCTCATCGAGTCCGGAGTCTCCCGTCCGGAGAAGCATATTTTTCTGGCGGCTTCCGCTCAGGTCGCGACGCTCATTGTCTCACGATCGCCCCTTACAGCCGAGGAGATTGCGATCCTGGAAAAAACATGCGACCAGTATCAGTACGAGATCCTGCTCACGCCGGGTGGCCAGGCGATCTCGGACGTGCTGGCGCATATTCGAAGCGCCGGGAGCCGCGATGCGCTCCAGCGATACACTTCCGGCCTCGACCTCGACCTGACACCGCCCACGGACGACCGGCCTTTCTTCTTCAACGTTCTTGCCCTCGACAAGCCCCACCTGATCCTCCAGTACCTGAGGAGCTACGGGGGCGTTGCGGGCG
>QHVQ01000140.1:10269-10788 GCA_003222305.1 Acidobacteriota bacterium
TCCGCACTGAATCAGGCCGGGCGGGTCTTAGTGGTGGGAGGGACGGTCTACTTCGCACTCCTGGGTGGGGGTTTCATGCTGGTGGAGATCGGGCTCCTGCAGCGGTTGAGCGTATTTCTTGGGCACCCGATCTACTCGCTCAGCATCGTTCTCTTCAGCCTGATACTGTTCACCGGCGCGGGAAGCCTCCTGTCTGAATACGTGCGCCTCGAAGCCAGCCACGTGAGGCTCGCAGCATGGTCCGTGCTTCTCGGGGGATACCTGCTCACCGTACCCCACTGGCTGCCGTCCGCCATCGCCAGCTTCCAGAGCTCTTCCACGGTGGTGCGCGCCAGCCTGTCGGTCGCCATCATCGCACCCGCCGGCTTCCTGATGGGATTCGGATTTCCCACGGGAATGCGTCTCGTGCATGCGGTCGACGCCAGGCCTACTCCCTGGTTCTGGGGAATCAACGGGGGTGTGGGGGTGCTTGCTTCGGCACTGGCCGTCGCCTTGAGCATCGCCTTCGGCATCCATGTG
>QHVQ01000141.1 GCA_003222305.1 Acidobacteriota bacterium
GGGAGTGTACGTCGGGTGGGCCGCCCGGAAGGACTCCTTTTCTGATGGAATGCCCCTACGGAACGAACGCGGGGATGTAGTCCTAGCCTTTTCCGGGGAGGAATTCCCGGAACCGGGGACGGAGCGCCATCTCGCTGCGCTGGGGCACCGGCTCGAAAAGGGTGGATCCTCCTATCTGGTCCACCTCTACGAGGAGGATTCTTCTTTTCCGGCGGGATTGAACGGAAGATTCCACGGACTCCTGACGGACCGGAGCCGCGGAACGACGACGCTCTTCAACGACCGGTACGGGATGCACCGGATCTACTATCACGAGTCGAAGGACGCCTTCTATTTCGCCGCCGAAGCCAAGGCGATTCTTGCGGTACGTCCCGAGCTCAGGAGGATTGATCCCCGGGCGCTCGGGGAGTTCGTCGCCTGCGGCTGCGCCCTCGAGGGCCGATCGCTCTTCCAGGGGGTCCACGTACTACCCGCCGGCGCGAGCTGGGTCTTCCGCAACGGGTCCATCGAGCGGAAAGGAACCTATTTCGAGCCTCGGAAATGGGAGGACCAGCCCCTCCTGGAGCCGGAACCCTACTACCGGGAGATCCGGGAGATTTTTTCGCGGAATCTGCCTCGGTATTTCGAAGGGCGGGAGCGGATCGGCATGTCCCTGACCGGGGGACTGGACACCCGGATGATCATGGCGTGGCAGAACCCTCCCCCAGGATCCCTTCCCTGTTACACCTTCGGGGGGATGTTCCGCGACTGTCGGGACGTCCTCGTGGCGCGGCGGGTGGCCCACGCATGCGAACAGCCCCACGAGGTGATCACGGTGGACGAGGAATTCCTCTCACTTTTTCCCCACTACGCCGAGCGTACGGTGTATCTCACGGATGGATGCGTCGACGTGAGTCATTCGCCCGATCTCTACCTTCACGAGAGGGCCCGCGAGATCGCCCCCGTGAGAATGACGGGAAACTATGGTGGGGAGGTCCTCCGCCGGGTCCGCGCGTTCAAGCCGGTGGAAACATTGCCCGGGCTGTTTCGTCCGGAGTTTCTCCCCTACGTTCGACAGGCAGAGGAGACATATGGTTCGCTTCTGAAAGGACACCCAGTTTCCTTCGCCGTCTTCAGGCAAGGTCCGTGGCATCACTACGGGATTCTCGCGTTGGAGGAGACGCAGCTCTCGCTGCGGTCCCCCTATCTGGACAACGACCTCGTCCGGACCGTCTTCCGCGCTCCGGAGTCGGCCTTTGCGGACAGCGACGTTTGCCTGCGATTGATCGAGGATGGAAACGCTGTTCTCCGGCGGCTCCCGACTGACCGCGGACTTGGCGGAGCCCGTGGACGGCTCGCGGCGGCGGCCTGTCACAGCTTTCTTGAGTTCCTCTTCAAAGCCGAATACGCCTACGATTACGGGATGCCCCAGTGGCTGGCCCGTATCGACCATCTGCTCTCCCCCTTCCGCCTAGACCGCCTTTTCCTCGGGAGGCACAAGTTCTACCATTTCCGACTCTGGTACCGGGACGCCCTCTCCGGGTACGTTCAGGAAATGCTCCTGGACCCACGAACGCTTTCCCGGCCGTACCTTGAACCGAACAGGCTCGAGGCCATGGTGCGGCGGCACCTCAGGGGAGACCGGAACTACACCTCCGAAATCCACACGGTCCTGACCCTGGAACACTTGCACCGTCTCTTCCTCGACTCGAGATGACCCCGCGGTTTCTGTCAGAGGCATTGACAAGGAGGCAGTGAATGTCCCCTGGGACCGCCACTGTCCTCTATGCCCTGGGGATTCTCGGGCTCTTCCTGCTGGACCGGGACCGGAACTCGCGTGTTTCTCCCGCCCTTTGGATTCCTGTCGCGTGGCTGTCGATCGCGGCGTCCAGGATGCTGTCGGACTGGCTGACGTGGGGAGCCAAGTCGGGGATGCAGTCACCTGACGAGTATCTCGAGGGGAGCCCGGTCGATCAGCTTTTCCTCAGCGTGCTTCTGGGGGCCGGTCTGGTCGTGCTCGTCGCGAGAGGACGGCGCACCGGCACGTTCCTGCGACTGAATGGACCGATCCTCCTATTCTTCCTTTACGCCGCCGTGAGCGTCCTCTGGTCCGACTATCCAGACGTCGCCTTCAAGCGGTGGGTCAAGGCCTTTGGGAACGTCGTGATGGTCTTGGTCGTCATGACCGAGCCCGACCCGACCGCCGCCATAAAGCGGCTCCTCGCGCGAACAGGTTTTCTCCTGATCCCCCTCTCCGTCCTCCTTATCAAGTACTACCCCGAGATGGGGAGGACCTTCGATATCTGGACCGGCATCCCGTACAATGGCGGCGTTTCGAGCAATAAGAACGGTCTCGGCGTCGTCTGCCTGGTCTTCGGACTCGGATCCCTGTGGCGTTTTCTTGAGGCGTTCCGGGCTGGAGAGGCCACCGACAGGACAAGACCGCTGATCGCTCACGGCACGATTCTGGCGATCACTCTGTGGCTCTTCTCGATGGCCGATTCCGCCACCTCCTTCGGCTGTTTCCTTGTAGGGGGCGGCCTCATCGGACTCACCAGCCTGAGCCGGCTCCCTCTCAGGCCGACGGCTCTGCACTTCCTCGTAGTGGGTCTCGTCTTCCTCTGCTTCTTCGGCCTGGTCATTCTTCCCGAGATGGGCCTCGTCGAGGCGATGGGAAGGGAGGCGACGCTGACTGGCCGGACTGACATCTGGAAGGAGGTCCTTAGCATGGATGTGGACCCGTGGTTGGGGACCGGCTTCGAGAGTTTCTGGCTTGGGAAGCGGGCCGAGCAGCTCTGGAAGAAGTACTACTGGCACCCGAACCAGGCGCACAATGGCTACATCGAGATTTTCATCAACCTGGGATGGGCAGGGGTGGCCCTGCACGGCCTCGTCATGGCCTGGGGATACCGGAACGTCGCCGGTGCCTTGCGCCGGGATCCTGGGGAAGGTGGGCTCAGACTGGCGTATTTTGTCGTTGCGGCGATCTACAACCTGACGGAGGCGGCGTTCAAGGTGACACACCCTGTGTGGATCGCCTTCCTTCTGGCCGTAACCGCCGTTCCGGGACCCCCGCGTCAGGAGGACAGGTGAAGCCCTTCGACGAGAATGGCGCCTTTCGCCCCGTAGTGGACTCCGACGGGCTCCGGCGTCTCGCCGTTCGGGGCGCCGGGGTCACAGTCCTTTCCAACGGCCTGGGGTTTGCCTTGCAGATGATCGGCACCGTCGTCTTGGCCCGTCTCCTCACCCCCGCAGATTATGGACTTGTGACAATGGTGACCATCTTCAGCCTCATTCCCATGAACTTCGGACTGAACGGGTTTACGGAGGCCGTCCTCCAGCGGGAGGAGGTAGATCATACCCTGGCCAGCAACCTGTTTTGGATCAACGTAGGCCTTAGCCTTCTTCTAACGATCGGGTTCGCCGCGGCGGGGCCTCTCCTGGGGTGGTTCTACGGGGACCCCCGGGTGGCCGCCGTCGCCGTCGCTGTCGCCCTCACGATCTTCTTTACCAGTCTTTCGGTCCTGCACCTGGCTCTCCTCAAGCGGGCCATGCGGTTCACCGGCGCCTCCGCCAATGACATCGTCGCCCGTGCCGTTTCAGTGACCGTGTCCATCCTCCTCGCATGGGCGGGGTGGGGCTACTGGGCGCTGGTCTGGGGAGTCGTCGCCCTGCCGCTTGCCACGACCGCGGGGGCCTGGGTCCTGTGTCGATGGGCCCCGGGACTCCCCCAGCGCCATGTCGGGACGGGCCCCATGGTCCGGTTCGCGATGAACACCTACGGGCGCTTTTTGGTGAACTACTTCACCCGAAACACAGATATCCTCCTGATAGGATGGCGCTTTGGCCCGGAGCCTTTGGGGCTATACAAGAAGGCCTATGACCTTTTCGTCCTTCCAGTGAACCAACTTTCGTTCCCTCTCACAACCGTCGCTGTGTCCACCCTGAGCCGGTTGACCCGGGACTCCACGCAGCAAGGACGGTACTTCCTGGGCGCGCTGTCGACTCTCGCCTTCGTGGGCATGGGGTTGGGGGTGGACCTGACCCTGGTCGGCAAAGATCTGCTTCTCCTGCTGTTGGGACCCGGGTGGGAGGAGTCGGGTCGGATCTTCACGTTCTTCGGGCCAGGGATCGGAATTATGCTGCTCTACGGCACCCATGGCTGGGTTCACCTTTCCATCGGCAGGGCCGACCGGTGGTTCCGCTGGGGGCTCGTGGAGTTCGGCGTGACCAGCCTGCTCTTTCTTCTGGGGCTCCAATGGGGTCCGGTAGGAGTCGCTGTGGCCTGGGTTGTGTCATTATGGGTCCTCACAATCCCTGCTCTCTGGTACGCCGGGAAGCCGGCAGGCCTTGGGATCGCCCCTGTGGTCAGCGCCGTCTGGAAGTACGTTCTCGCCTCCGCGCTGGCAGGCTGCGCATCCGCCGTGATCATCTGGGGAATCCCTTCATTGGCTGGCACGCTGGGTTCGATTGGGGCAATCGGCCGTATCGTTGTGATTTCCTTCTTGTTTGGAGCGCTGTACCTGGGCGCGGTCATTCTGTTTCACCGAGGTTGTGCACCCATCCGGCAGGTCGCGGAGCTCCTGCGGGACATGGTCCTTCCAGTCCGCCAGAATCGGGGTCCGAGAGATAACCAGAGCATAGTCTCTTTGACCTGAAGGCGGGATGGTACCAACCCGGCCCGAAACTTACCAGGAACGGGTTAATCCCCCGGTCAA
>QHVQ01000128.1 GCA_003222305.1 Acidobacteriota bacterium
CGGGAAGCCTCCGGTCAGCTCGGGGCTGTCGATGCCCGCGCCGTCCCCGTCCAGCCGGTTGCTCCGGACATACATCTTGAAGGTTCCCTTGAACTCGTTCCCGCCCGATTTGGTGAGGATGCTGACGAAGCCTCCCTGCGCCCGGCTGTACTCCGCCGTCGCCGCGGAGGTGATCACCTCCAGCTCCTGGATCGACTCGATGTTCAGGTTCTGGCCGAAGTATCCGGTGAAGGGATCGGTGGTGCTCACGCCATCCACCAGGGTGACCACGTCGGTGTCGCGGGCGCCGTGGATGTTGGGATTGCCGGTGTGGTTCACGTCGGTCACGCCGGGAGCCAGGACCAGGATGTCCTGGTAATCCCGCCCCAGGATGGGAAGCTCGGCGATGAAGGTGGAGGAGAAGGTGGTGGAGGCGGTCACTTTCTCCGTGTCGAGCGATTCACTTTTCCCCTTCACTCTCACGATCTCCTTCATCTCGCTGCCCGGGCGCAGGGTGACGTCCTGAGTGAGCGTCTTGCCGCTTTCCAGCAGGAGATCGGTGAAGACCAGGGTGGCGTAGCTCGGCAGGGAGACCGTGAGCTGATAGCCGGGGCCGGGCGGCAGGTGCGCGAAGCGGTATCTCCCCTGCGGGTCGGTGAGGGTGCCCTTTTCCTGAAAAGCCAGGCGGTCGTTGCGCAGGACGACCGTGACGGCGGGAAGGGGCTGGCCGTTGCGGTCCGAGACCTGCCCTTCCAAAATGGCCTCGGAGGCGGCAAAGAGGGGCATGCCAGCGGGGAGAAAGACCGCCACGGAGAACCAGAGGGCTCGGAGTTTCTGGCCCACGGAATTCGCCCTTTGCGCGAAAACTCTTATCTTCAATAGAATACGAGAGTAGCCAAATACCGTGATGCTACCATAGCAAACGCCTTGGAGAGCGTCAAGGAATCCCGGCGAAGCTCTTGACCTTTAGTCGAGAGCGAGCGTAGTGTCGGATCAAATCAGTGCGGTTCCACTGTCGGCTCGCGCCGAAACTTCCTCAGCGGAGTATCCCATGAGAATCATTCTTCTGAGCCGTCGGTGCCTGGCGTTGCCGACGCTGACGCTGCTTTTTCTCGCCTCTTTTGTACCGCCTGGATTGGCCTCGGAGGGACGCCCTCCCGGCGGCGGATCACCGCGGCGCCAGGCGCCACCCCCGATGTCGATGGAGAGATGGCGGGAGCTGAAGCAGGAGGCGGAAGATGCCACGGAAGCCCCCCGAGGCGACGAACGGATCGCCCGATGCGAAGCCTTTCTGAGCCGGCATCCCGACTATCCCGAGCTCCAGTTTGTCCTCACCTCCCTGGTGGACGCCTATCTGGACAAGGGAGATTTCGATCCAGCCCACATGGCCTCGCTGCTCGAGCGCCAGTCGGTGGCGGGATCCCCATATGGTCCTGGAGAACTTCCGGAATTCCTGGTGGGACGGTATTACTTCAAGTACAAGCTCCCACTCAGCAGCGCCGAGCGCCTTTTGAAGAAAGCCTGGGAGGGGATCGCGGCCGACCGGCGGGCCCTCGCGAAGGACACTGACCCTGAGAGGCGGAAGGAAGGGCTTCTCCGTCTTGAGAAGAGGGAGTTCATGACCGATCTGGCCGAGGGAAGAGTACGGCTCGCCCGAGGCAACACCTCTTCCGCCCTCGGAATACTTCTCCAGGCGGAGTCTCTGGGAAATCGCACTGGACAGACAGGGATCCAGCTCCGGGAAGCCGACGGGAAGCTCGTTCGGACGCTTCCCCGGGGCTCCGGCCAATCCGACCTGTTGAATCTTTCCATGGCCACCGCCTATGCCCGGCTCGGCAGGCGCCAGGAGGCCGAGGTGCGGATCGGCCGCGTGGAGGACCTGATCCCCGGTTATTACGAGGAGGTTGGACCGGCGCGCGACGCTTTGCTCGCAGACTTGGGCCTCCCGCTCGTCGAGCGGCAGGAGATCCGGGCCGACCCGAAGCCGGCACCCGAATTCAAATTCAAGGATCTGCAAGGAAAGGAAGTGGCCCTCTCGGACTTCCGAGACCAGGTGGTCCTGGCGATGTTCTGGGCCACCTGGTGAGGGAGCTGCTCCGGCGACCTGCAGGTGCTGCAGGAAATCGAAGCAAGGTACAAGGATCAAGGACTGGCGCTCCTGGCCGTGAGTATCGACAATCCCAAGGACCAGCCCAAGATCCCCGGCTACCTTCAGAAGCACAATCTGGCGTGCCGAGTCCTTCTGGCAGGCGACAAGGGGGTAGCAGGATACGATTTCACCGCCGCGAGTTCGCTGTTCGTTATTGATCGGAAAGGGCTGTTGGCCGGTGTCCCGAGCGAGTTTTATTTCAAGATAAATCAGGAGCTGGAAAGGAGGCTTCCCGACCTCTTGCAGGGCAAGCCGACGGCGGGGCCCGTCCTCTGGGCCATCGAAAGGGTGCCCCAGGATTTCGGAGAGCTCTGGCACGTGCCCCTGGAGGATGCCGCGGAGTCGATTTCCATCGCCCCTGCCACGCCGGGACATCCGGCCGAGATCGGCATCCTGGATGCCGCACACCATCTGCGGCGGTACTCTCCGGCGGGGGAGCCGCTCGCCGATGTCACTCTGGAAGAAGATCAAGCCTGGGATCTTTCCGGAGTGGACCTGGACGGGGACGGTTCGAGCGAATGGGTAGTCTTGGAAGATCGAGCCCTTTCCGTTGTGGATGAGAGTGGGAAGACCTATTGGAAGTATTACGCCTACCCGACGCCGCTCGAAGTGGGCGGGTTTCCCGACTTGGACGGCGACGGCAGGAGGGAGATTGTCATGCGCGCCGGCGACACCCTGATGGCGTTACCCAACGTTCCGCAGCCCCTCTGGAAACTGGAATCGCTGCGGCATGTGAAGGCCGTTCGAGTCGACCCGAGCGGCAGGATCTGGGTGCAGGCAGGATCGACCGTAAGGCGAGTGAGCCCTGGCGGATCTCTTCTGGGTCCCGGCTTTCAGGCCTCGGGCGCCACCGTCTTCCAGGGGGAGACTCAGCCCGGCTCGCCAGGAAGTCTCCGGGTATTCGGAGCGCAGTACGGCGACCGCATCGACATGGAACATGATTTCGATGGCGACGGGAAGAACGACCTGCTGCTGGCGGAGCCGGCGGGCCTGACGGTCTACTCCCAGGACGGCTCGATTCTGGCGCGGCTGTTCATCAACGAGAGCCAGAGAGCGCCCGTGGTGGTGCTCGGAAACCTGGATGCACGACCGGGGGATGAGATGGTGGTATTCATCCCGCAGTACGGCCTGGTGGCGCTGGGCTTGAAGCCGGACGCCGGGAAGGAACGGGTGGTGCGGCGAGCCCGGCTCGAAGAGGAAGTTTCAGGAGCTAGAAATTGATCTGGATCCCGACCTGGAAGCGGCGGCCGAAATCGCGCTCGCCGATCAGCCTCTCTTTAGCTGGAGCCCGATAGTCCCGCTCCCCGGGCTGCAGCGCCTGAGTGAAGGTCCCCGGCAGCAGCAGAAGGCTTGTGACTCTGAGGGTATCGTCATTGAGGAGGTTGTAGATCTCGAAAAAGGCCGAAGCGCTGGCCCGGCGCACCACGAAGTCCTTCTGGACACGGGTATTGAAGAGATAGGAGGCCGGGTTGCGGTGGACATTGCGGTTCTCGAGCTGCAAGCCGTAGCCCGAGGGTCCCACGGAGGAATAGAGGAGCCGCCTCTGCAGGTATCCCGCATCGTCCAGGTCGGACACGTCGGCCACTGCGGAGTAGGGAAGTCCCGAAGCCCAGATGGCCGTGCCTCCCAGCCGCCAGTTTCCCGGCAGGTAGGCCATGGCGTTGAGCTTGATCACATGCCGCTGATCGTAGCTCAGGTAGCCGGGCTCGGATTCCGCCAGCGCGGCGTCGTCCCCGAGACTCGAGAGGTAGCTCTCGGCGTCGCCCTTGGCGACCGAGTAGGTGTAGCTCGCTTCGAGCTGCCACTTACGGTGGAGTCGCCGCACCAGCTCCACCTCCCAGGCCCGATAGGTCTCTTGATTGTAGTTCCCCAGATGGTAGATCCGGTTGAACAAGAAGTTGTCGATGTAGAGGTCCGGAATCCCATCGGACTTATTGTTGCAGCCGGTCTTGTCGCACTTGTCTTCCCCGATCTGATCGGCGAGCTGGCCGGTGCGGGGATCGATCCGCGTGTGGTGGTTCACATCCACGTCCTGGAGCTGTTTCCTGAAATCCTTATGGATGTAGCGCAGCGACAGGGCCAGCTCGGGCGCCAGCTCCCGCTGGATCCCCGCGGTCCACTCGTCGGTGTAAGGGGTGGCCAGGTTGCGATCCACCTGGAAGGCGGAGAGGGGCGACTCGGAGAAGATCGCTCCCAGGCGGTTGTCGGGAAGCCCCGTGGCGTTATCGACCCCGTCCACGTCGAAGTCGTACTGGCGCGAGACCGTGTCGGGCCCCTGCTCCAGCACCGCCGTGGCCAGAAAGAGGTTGCCGTAATACCGGTTCCACGAAACGAAGGCTTTGCTCTTGCCGTCGGCCCAGGGGTCCCAGCTCAGGCTCAGCCGGGGCGCCAGGTTGTTGTTCGAGATGGTGAAGCGCTCCGGCCGCCGCACCCGCGCCGGCGCCGTGGACAGGGAAGTACCGCCCGTGATCGGTGAGAGGAAAGCGCTGGCGACATCCACGTTCAGGTTGTGACGGGTCATGCGCTCGAAGGCCTCCGTCCTGAGCAGGGAGGTCATCCCGGCGA
>QHVQ01000042.1:0-12490 GCA_003222305.1 Acidobacteriota bacterium
CTCTTCCACGCCAACGTTGGCCAGGCCGATGGCGTTGATCATCCCGGCGGGCGTCTCGAAAGTGCGTGGAGGCGGGTTGCCCTTGCGGGGTTTCAAGGAGAGTCCCTTGACACAGATGCCGCCCAGCCTGCGCAGGTCCGCGAAGGGAAGGAATTCCGTTCCGTATCCGAAGGTGCCGGAGGCGGTGATGACCGGATTCTTGAGCTTCAGCGGACCGACTTCCACTGCCAGACGCGGCGCGGGCATCATTCCCAGAGCACCTCGGTAGACGAAAACGTGGGACCTTCCACACAAATCCGCTGGTAGGCCCAGGTTCTCTCGCGGCGCACTCTGGTCACGCACCCCAGACAGGCACCGATGCCGCATCCCATGTACGACTCCAGCGAGAGCCAGGTCGGCTTCCCGGCGGCGTTCGCCACGCCACTCACCGCCTGCAACATGGCCCGAGGACCGCAGGCGTAGATCGGCCCCACGGAGGTGCGGGAAGCCAGCGTTTCGCCCAGCAGCTCCGTCACCAGGCCCCGCCGTCCTTCGCTTCCATCCTCGGTGGCGGTTCTCACCGGGACTCCTTGTCGCGCAAACCAGTCACGATGTACCAGATCCCGGGACGAGCGGGCCCCGAAGAGCAGGACCGACTCGTAGCCAGCCCGCTTGAGCTGGGGCACTAGGAGGGGAAATATCGCCACTCCAATTCCGCCGGCGACCATCACGGCCAGAGAGCCCCCCTCACCGGAGGCCGGTGTCTCAAAGGGTCTTCCGAGAGGACCCAGCACTTGGAGTCGCTCCCCGGGCTTGAGAGTGGAGAGGCGGGCCGTCCCTTTCCCCACGACCTTGTGCAGGATCTGGATGCGGCCCGGGTGCCCTCCTCCCGGGGGCAGGACGTTGCAGACACTCATGGGGCGCGGCAGCAGAGGATCCAGGCATCCGTCGAATCGCAGCATGACGAAGTGTCCGGGGCGGGCCGAAACGGCGATGGGCTCCGCCTCCAGGGTGAGGAGGAAGTGCGATCCCCCGAGGTCCCGGTTCTCAGAAACCCTGGTGGTGTGGTCGTGAACGGAGGACCGGAAGGATGGAATCATGATGGCGGCCGGATGGCGAGGGCGCATGGTAACAGAGGGGTCGGGAAATGACAAGACTGGGTCATGCTAACATCTGCTCATGGTCTTCGTCCGGATGCTGCCGGCGGCGTGGCTCGCGTCTCTCTACGCTGCATGCCTCCTTGTCCTGCTGATTCTTCTTCTCAACCCCGGCCTGGCCATCCGGCCCGCGACCGTCGTCAGCTTCATTCCGCTGGTGCTGCTCCTGTCCCTTCCGACAGCGGTGGGATGGCCGGCAGGGTACCGCTTCGTGCGGCTCTTTGCGCGACGGCGGCTTCGGGTGCGTTGGTTCAGCTTCAAATATCTTCTGGGATTTGCCTGCGCCAATCTGCTCCTGGTCTCGAGTCTCTATTGGTACAACGTGAATCTTCTGCAGGCTCTCGTTCCGGAAGCGCAAGCGCTGACCCTGCGGATCTCGTCGGGGCTGGTGAGCCTGGTCAGCCTCGGGTTCCTCGCCATCGGCTTGGTCAAGCGATGGCGGAGCCTGATGGGAGTACGTATGACCTGCTACCTGGTAGCGGGCATGCTCCCACTCGGGCTGGGGCTGATGGGCGGCGGCTATTCGCAGGCCACCCCGCCGGCGTATACGCCTCAGCTCGTGGCGCCCTCGGCCGACGCGCCGCGCTTGCTCCTCCTCGGTATCGAGGGGGCAACCCTGGACCAAGTCCTTCCCTTGGTAGCGCAGGGAAAGCTTCCCTGGTTCGGCAAGCTGCTGCAGAAAGGGGTCCACGGCCGGCTGGCCTCCTTCCGGCCGGGCGTCTCGGTGGTGGCATGGGAAAGCCTCTTCACCGGAAAGCTGCCGTCGAGACACGGAGTTCTGGACGACACGCGCTACGAATTGCCCTTCGGCGCCGGAGAAATCCGCGTGGCCCCCCGCGGTTTCCTGTTCCGCTGCTTCGCCTCACGGGCTGGTATGTCCAGCGCCCCGCAGCAGCCTTCCGAATCGACGGCTCTCACCCTGGTGCAGATCCTGGACCGGCTCGGCTATCCGGCCCGGATCCTGCGGGGAGGAGAACGTGGCGAAGGGTCGAGCTGGCACCGCGCCAAGGTTGGGCTGGATCGGCTGCTCGACCCGGAAATCCCGACCCCGCCCGACACCCGGGAGCTGAAGAATGTCCTGCTCCGGGCTCTGGAGGAGGATGAAGCGGCAGCCACGGCGGCGCTGGAGGCTTGGAGGGAGGGAAGGGTGCGGGCGGTGTTCCTGCAGCTTCCAGGGCTGGATCGCGTCTCCCATCGCTTCCTGCGCTACGCCATGCCCGCGAGCTTTGGGGACGTGCCGCCCGAGGAGCAGGAGAAATACGGAACCGTTCTGGAGCGCTACTACCGCTTTCTGGATGACTGGCTCGGGAAGTTCCTCGGGCCAGAGTTTCGGGAGGGGCAGGCGAGCGGGGACTCGCCGCTGGTGCTGGTGGTCTCCCCGCACGGAATTGAGCCCCTGGCGCTCGTCCCGCGCTTGCTGCTGCGGCTTGCAGGGGATCGCTTCGAGTCGGGCCAGCACGACAGGGCGCCCGACGGGATGATTGTGGCAGCCGGGCCGGGAGTGGCCCATGGCAGACCCCTCGGAAAAGCTTCGATTTTGGACGTGACTCCGACCTTGCTCTACTCCCTTCGACTTCCTATCGGGATGGACATGGATGGCCACCCTCTCGCTCGCCTGTTTGACGACGCTTTCATTGCCGAGAGACCCGTTCTTCTCATCCCCTCCTACGAAGGCAGCCGCATCGCCGGGCGCGAAACCGCGGCCTCAGGCTTCCCCTTGACAGGAGCGGACACCATGGTAAGATGACCGCGATTCACCTTCAAACTGATCCGGAGAGGTCAGAAAGGGAAGTCGCCATGATCCCAAGTCCCACAGGACCCTAGCCCCTGCGGCGGGGTCTTTTTTTTGCCCGCGCCACCGCGCGCTCGAAGAGAAGGGAGCCGATGCCCTCGCACAGCGACGCCCTCGTCATGGACGAGGCAAAGATCGACCGGGCGCTGACCCGCATGGCCCATGAGATGCTGGAGAAAAACCGGGACCTGGAAAGCCTGGTCCTGGTGGGAATTCGCACTCGCGGAGTGCCGCTTGCGGAGCGCCTGGCGGGCAAGATTCGCGAGATCGAAAAGATGGAAATCCCCGTGGGAGTCCTGGACATCACTCTCTACCGGGACGACGCCACGACCATCGGGCCCCACGCCCTGCTGAAGGCCACCCTCATCCACTTTCCCATCGATGGCAAGAAAGTCATCCTGGTGGATGACGTCCTGTTCACCGGACGAACCATCCGGGCGGCCCTGGACGGGATCATCGACTTCGGAAGGCCGAGCTGCATCCAGCTCGCGGTGCTGGTGGACCGCGGACACCGGGAGCTGCCGATTCGGGCGGACTACGTGGGGAAAAACCTGCCCACCGCCCGAGAGGAGACCGTGGAGGTCCATCTGAGAGAAGAAGACGGCCAGGACGAAGTACACATCGTAAGGCCCGGCACGACCAGCCGCAAGCCGGAGCCCCGAGGGAAGGAACCGGCATGACGCCCGAAGCGGGCTTCCGGCTCCGACACAAGCACCTGCTAGGAATCGAGCCGCTGGACGCTGACGAGGTCCGGCTCATCCTCGACACGACGGAATCCTTCCTGGAGATCTCGCAGCGCCCCATCAAGAAGGTACCCACGCTGCGGGGCCGCACCATCGTCAACTTCTTCATGGAACCCTCCACCCGGACCCGCTCCTCGTTCGAGATCGCGGAAAAGCGCCTGTCCGCGGACTCGCTGAACTTCTCGGCTGCCGGAAGCAGCGTTTCCAAGGGGGAATCCCTCATCGACACGGCACGAAACCTGGAGGCCATGGCACCCGACATGATCGTCGTCCGGCACTCGGCTGCCGGGGCACCGCACCTGCTCGCCCGGGTCTGCCGCTCCACCATCATCAACGCCGGGGACGGAGCCCACGAACACCCTACCCAGGCGCTGCTGGACGCCTTCACGATGCGCCAGAAGAAGGGTCGGATCGACGGGCTGGAAGTGGCCATCGTGGGGGATTTGCTCCACAGCCGCGTCGTGCGGTCCAACATCTTTTTGCTCAAGAAGCTCGGCGCGAAGGTTCGCGTCAGCGGACCGCCCACGCTGGTGCCTCCGGGGCTACACCGGCTGGGGGTGGAGGTGAGGACGCACATGGAGGAAGCTCTGGAGGGAGTGGATGTGGTGATGATGCTCCGCGTGCAGCAGGAGCGGATGCTCGGAGGGGCGTTCCCCTCCCTCAGAGAATACTTCAATCTCTACGGCCTCACCGAGGAGCGCATCAAGCTGGCGCACCGCGACGTCATCGTGATGCACCCCGGTCCCTTGAACCGGGGCGTGGAGATCGCCGCCGAAGTGGCAGACGGTCCCTATTCGGTGATCCTGGAACAGGTCACCAACGGGGTGGCGGTGCGCATGGCGATCCTGTACCTGCTTTCCGGAGGAGTGGTCGGTGAACTGGCTGCTTAGGGGAGGGCGGGTGGTGGACCCCGTCGCGAAGCTCGATGCGGTGCGGGACGTCTTGGTGAAGGACGGCAAGATCGCCCGCGTGGCGGAAAACATTCCCGTGGACAACGAGAGGGTAGTGGACCTGAAGGGAAAAGTCGTTGCCCCGGGCTTCATCGACATGCATGTGCACTTGAGGGAGCCGGGCCGGGAGGACGAGGAGACGATGGAGACCGGCGGCGCCGCCGCGGCCGCCGGCGGCTTCGCCTCGATCGCGGTCATGCCCAACACCGATCCCTGGAACGACAGTCAGAGCGTGACCGAGTACATCGTCTCCCAGGCGAAGAGTCGCTGCCCGGTCAACGTCTTTCCCATCGGCTGCATCAGCAAGCAAGGGAGGGGGAAGGAGCTGGCCGAAATCGGCGACATGGTGAAAAGCGGCATCGTGGCCGTCTCGGACGACGGGCATCCGGTCTCGACCTCGCACCTGATGCGCATGGCTCTGGAGTACACGCGCATTTTCGATATTCCGGTGATCGATCATTGCGAGGACCGCTCCCTCTCCAAGGGGGGGGTGATGCACGAAGGGTACCACTCCACGGTGCTGGGACTGAGGGGCGTGCCCGCCGCCTCCGAGGAAATCATGGTGGCCCGCGATTTGATCCTCGCGGAGATGACCGGGGGACGCATCCACATTGCCCACCTCTCGACCCGAAAGAGCCTGGAACTGGTGCGGGAAGCCAAGAAAAAGCAACTCCGGGCCACCTGCGAGGTGGCGCCGCACCATTTCTGCCTCACGGACGCGGTGGTGGCCGAGAGCGGCTACGACACCAACACCAAGATGAACCCACCGCTGCGGGATGAGGACGACCGGGACGGCCTGCTGCAAGGGCTCGCGGACGGGACTGTGGACGCCATCGCCTCGGACCACGCGCCCCACAACCGGATCGAGAAGGAGAGAGAGTTCGACCAGGCCCCCTTCGGTATCCTGGGGCTGGAGACCTCCGTTTCCCTGGCGCTCGACCGGCTCCTCCACGCCGGGCGGGTGGATTTGATACGCCTCGTCTCCCTGTACACCGCAGGGCCCGCCCGGATCCTGAACCTCCCCCGCGGCACGCTCGCCCCCGGCGCGGTGGCCGACATCACCGTGCTGGACCTCGACCGCCGGGTGCAGGTGGACCTCGGCGCCTTGCGCTCCAAGAGCCGCAACTGCCCCTACCAGGGATGGAAGCTGCGAGGGGCGCCAGTGCTGACGATGGTAGGGGGCCGGATCGTGTTCGATGACCGAGCGTAGTCGAGCCAAGATCCTGGGATTCCTGATCGCTCTGATGGCGCTGACTGGCTGTCGAAGGGAAGCGGAGTCCCGGCCCGACCTGATCCTGATCCTCGTGGACACGCTCCGGCGAGATCACCTTCACGCCTACGGCTACCCCCGCGAGACCTCCCCTTTCCTGGACGCCCTGGCGAAGAAGGGGGTGCTGTTCGAGCAGGCCATCAGTGCCGCCCCCTGGACTCTCCCCGCGGCCATGTCGCTGATGACGGGCCGGCTTCCCTCCAGCCACCGGGTGCAAAACGATGGCTTGAAGCTCTCACCGGCCATCCCCACCCTGGCCGAAACGCTCCGAGAATCCGGCTATCGCACCTCGGCGGTGGTGAGCCACATCTACGTTGCGCGTCCCTTCGGCTTCGACCGGGGCTTCGATCAGTTCGAGGATTTCGGCCTTTCCAAGGACTATCGCTTCGAGGCGGGCCTGGAGCCGAGGGCCGAAAGGGTCACTGACCGGGCCCTCGAGCAGATACGAAACCTCAAGGGGCGCCCGTTTTTCCTCTTCATCCACTACTTCGATCCCCACTGGGATTACGACCCTCCGGCTCCCTTCGACACCCGTTTCACCGGCCCTTATCGGGGGAAGCTCACCGGCAAGTACCAGAGCTTTTCCGAGTATGCGAATCCGGAGCGGTCCTTGGCGCCGGAGGACTTACAGCACCTGAGGGACCTATACGATGGGGAGATCGCCTACACCGATTCCCAGATCGGTCGGCTCCTGGCCGGAATGGAGAGGGAGGGCGTGGCCGGGCGCAGCGTGGTGGTAGTCCTGGGGGATCACGGCGAGGAGTTCAAGGAGCACGGCTCGCTGGGACACGGGCGCAGTCTCTATGATGAGGTGATCAGGATTCCCCTGCTGGTGGCGGATTTCCGGCGATCCCGCGGCTCCAGGCGGGTGAGCGATCAAGTGCGGACGCAGGATCTGTTTCCCACCCTCTGTGCCCTCGCCGGTATCCCCGCCCCGCGTGGCATTCAGGGAGAGTCTCTGCTTCCTCTGCTGGACGGGGGGGCGAGACCGTCCCACGCCGCTATCACCGAAACCATCCGTTTCGATGCCTATCGAAAGTCGTACCGACTCCCCGACCGGAAGCTGATCGTCAGCCTGGACAACAACCGCCGGGAGTTCTACGACCTGAGAGCGGATCCCGGCGAGCGGACCAACCTCTGGGGAAAGCGAGGAGAGGAGTCGCTGGAGTTCGAGCAGACTCTTTTCGAGCAGGTGGATGTCCTGGGAGGAGGATGGAACTTACGTTGGAGTTCGGACGGAACTCCCCACCGGTTTTCCGGAACCATCGAGACCGACGGGCTTATCACCGAGGTGGTGCCGCTGTTTCCGGAAGTCGGTCGGCACCGCGTGCGCCAGGGCAGGCACCTCGATTTCGATTTGCAAGGGGTCGCGCGCGGGGGCGGATTGAGCTTCGGCGTGGATCCACCGGGCGCGCGCGTAGGCTTCTCCCTGGCGCTGGATGGCAAGGTGGCTGCGGGCCTGGTGTTCGTGGGCGCTCGGCGGACGAGGCCTTCCTCCCAGCCCTTCAGCTTCGCCGGAGGATTACCTTCGGATATCCTCCTGAGACCTTCCTACAGGAGCGGGGAAGAGGTGGCGTTTTTTGTCTGGAAAAATCCCGGACCCTCCCGGGAGGAGTCGACGGAGCTTACCGATGCCATGAAGCAGAGGCTGCGTTCACTGGGGTATGTCAGGTGAAGGTCCAAGCCTGGGTGACTCTGCTGGCACCCTTGGTCCTGGCCATCTCGGGGCAGGCGCTCCTCACCCACTCCACCGAACCGGCGGCCGGGGGGCTACTGGTTCTCGCCGGGGTGGCGGTCCTGCTTTGGGGGTTCGGGGCAGGCAGCGAAGCGGCCAGCCCTCGCGCCCCGGAACTTTCCCGGCTGACCGCGGCGGTGCTGCTCCTGGGAATCCTTTTCGTGGCCTTGCTGATGCGACGGATGCAGATCAGTGCAATTCCCTGGGGGCTCAACAACGATGAAGGAATCGAGGGCCTGATCGCCTGCCGCTTCTTGGGAGGAGAGAAGATCGCTCCCTTCTCCAGCATCGGAGTCTTCCGGGAGACCCTCTACCATCTGCTTCTGATGCCGTTATTCCGCCTGTTCGGTCCGGGTATTCCTGCCTTGAGAATGCTCTCTTGCTTCAGCGGGTTGGCGGCGGTGGCCCTGATCTATGTCGCGGGGAGGGAGCTCTTCTCGGCACGCGCCGGCTTCTTTGCGGCCTTTCTCCTGGCCGTCTCTCCCTGGCACATTCTCTACAGCAGGACCGGGCTGAGAAACATCCTCCTTCCCGTCTTCCTGCTGGGGAGTCTCTGGAGCTTTCACCGGGCCCTGAAGGGGCGACGAGCGATCTTTTTTGTCGCCACTGGAGTGCTGTTGGCCGGAGGGATGTACAGCTACACCAGCTTCCGGGTGATCCCGGTGGCGCTGGTGCTGTGGGCCTTGGTACGACGATGGTTTCTGCGGCAGGCGCCGCTAGCCTGGCGGGAAGTCGGCCTTGCGACCGGAACCTTCCTGGTTCTGATGATCCCCCAAATCGCCGTCGCGTTGAGGGATCCCGTGGGGTTTCTGGCCCGGGGAGGCTACGTCCTGTACCAGACGCCCGAGGCTTCCCTCGCGAAGAACGTACTCTTTTCGCTACTGATGCCAGTGTTCTATCCCGCGCGCTTCGGGATTGTGCAGTCGCGCTGGTTCTTCGGGGATGGCGTGAGCCTGGTCTACGCGGCGGTGGGACGCACACCCGAAACGGCGATCTCCGCCGCCCTGATGGCGCTGGGAGTCGTCCTCGCCGTCGTCCGTTTTCTACGCCGGCGCTGCGAGGGAGAGGGAATCGTCCTGCTCACCTATTTCCTCACCATCCTCACGGTGGGACTCGCGGGGCCAAGCCTGACCCGCCTGATCGGGATTCTGCCGTTGCTTTGCCTGCTGGCAGCGCGGTTTATGGAAGAGCTCCTGGGTCGGCTTTGCGGGATCGTCGCGGGATGGGCGGCGAGGACGATGATGGGGATCCTGCTGGCCTCCGCCGCGGCCCTGGGCTACGAGCAGTACTTCCTGAGGGCGGGCACCAGTTCCAAGGCCATGTTCTACTACGCCGCTCCCCAGACCATTATGGGTCTCTATGCCGCCAGCCGGGCCGTGGACCATCCCATTTACGTGCTTTATACCGAGCAGCCTGAGGTACTGCAGTTCCTGACCTTCACTCACCAGCAACTCATCAGCCTGCAGAGCGATCCCGAAAAACTGGAGATGGACCGAATACGCCGGGCCCTGGGTCGCCAGGAGTTCGTTCTGGAGAACCACAAGCGCTTCTTGCCGCTCTTCACCGCGCTCGCGAAGGACTTCCCCTGGGCCGAGGCAACGACGCTGCGGGACGCCCAGCACAATCCGCAATTCCCGGTGGCGCTGGTGCTGTGGGCCTTGGTACGACGATGGTTTCTGCGGCAGGCGCCGCTAGCCTGGCGGGAAGTCGGCCTTGCGACCGGAACCTTCCTGGTTCTGATGATCCCCCAAATCGCCGTCGCGTTGAGGGATCCCGTGGGGTTTCTGGCCCGGGGAGGCTACGTCCTGTACCAGACGCCCGAGGCTTCCCTCCCTCGAAGCGGTGGCGCCCGGAGTGGTTATCGAGCCAGTGCAATTCGGCCGGGTGACCTGGGGGCGAAACAGCCTCCGGTTGCGCTACCACAATGAGAACACCCCTGCCCGAAGTCTCGCGCTCAAGATCCTGACTTCCTACCCCGATTCTGCCTCGGGGGTGGTCTGGGAGGTGACCTATCCGCTCCTGCTTCCCCCCGAACAGTCGGGGGATTTCGCCGTGGATTTTTTCGTGCGACCGGATCACGGTCATCTCCGAGTCGAGCTGGAGGCACGGGACGAGGAGGGGATTCTCTTCAAGCAAGATCATGAATTCTCCTTTGAGGCTCCCTACCGAGGAGAGTACGTCTTACAGCCTTCCACTCCGGGGCCACAGGGGCTGGAGTGGGAGGGTCGCATCCATCCCGCCTTCAAGGTCCGGGAGAGTCCGTCGTTTATCTTCTATTTCTTCCCCGGTTCTGATGCGGAGCAAGATCTGGAGCGGATCATTCCGCAGCGGGAAAAGATACTGGAGAAGTTGATCAAAGACTTTCAGGTGCAGGTTTCCGGCAAGGCGGTCGTGTTTTTTTATCCCGACGCCGAGACTGCCCGGAAGCTCACGGGCCACCGGGCGGACGGATGGACCTATGGCCAGACCATCGTGGAAGTTTACGGACCTCGTCGCCGGATCGACCCATGGCATGAGCTGATACACCTGGTGGCCGGTAAGATCGGATCACCCCCGGTACTCTTCGCCGAGGGGTTGGCCACCTCCCGGGAAAAGAATTTCGACAATGCCGGAAGGTATCGTGCGGGGGTGGAGGAGTGGTGCCGAGGCTTCCTCCGCGAAGGGGCCCTGATTCCGCTGGCCGAGCTGATGGAGTACACCAGTCTCGGGGAGGACCTGACGCGACCGCGGGTTGCCTATCCGGAGGCCGCCTGCTTCACCCAGTATCTGCTTCGCACCTACGGCTGGGAGAAGTTCAGGAGAGCGTACGCCGAGTTGGTGAACAGCCCTCGACACGACGTGCAGGAGGAGAATCTGGAGCGTTTCCAAGGTGTTTTCGGAACCAGCCTGCGCGAGGCGGAAGCGGGCTGGAAGGAGGCGCTCTCGATGTCCCGGGGCGCCAAGCTGCCCTCGGATGTCTTGAAACGAGTGGTGATGGAGGAAACGGTGCCCTATCTGGTAGCCCGCGGCCGGACCTTGCTCACCTCGGGTGCCCCGGAGGAGGCCGAGAAGCTTCTGAAGGAGGCGGTGGCCCTCGACGGCTCAGACCTGGACGCGCATTTCTGGCTGGGACAGGCGTATCACGTCAGGAAGAATTTCTCCGCGGCGCTCGCCGAATACGAGAGAGTCATCCGCTTGGGGGACCGTTCCCAGGTCATGCAACTTGCCTGGAGTCATGTCTGGGCGGGACAAATCCTCGACCAGGCGGGCAAGCGGGAAGTGGCGCTGGGCCACTATCAGGCCGCGGTCGCCTTGCACGACCGGAGCGAGGTGAGACTGGAAGGGCGGATGACGACGTCTTCGGAAGCGGCTCTCAAAGGAATCGAGCGTCCTTTCGTCCCCTTGGAACCGTCGCCAGAGTGAGCTTGCTCGAAAGGGAGGAGGACACTAGATTGGCGAATTGGCGCCGTGCCGAAAGGAGAGTCCGATGTTGCCGGAACTGGGGAGTCAGCAGCTGTTGAATGATTTTCTCCTGAAATCGGGGATGGCCATCCTGTGCGGCGGCGTGATCGGCGTGGAGCGCGAGCTGAAGCGCAAGCCTGCCGGATTTCGGACCAACATCCTGATTTGCCTTGGCTCCACTTATTTCATGCTGGTTTCCATGCTGGTGAGCACCCTACCAGGCGGCAGACCGGGAGACCCCGGTCGAGTGGCTTCGCAGGTCGTGACCGGGATAGGATTCCTCGGAGCCGGGACCATCATCCAGTCCCGCGGGCAAATCGCCGGGCTCACCACCGCGGCCTTGATCTGGGTGGTCTCCGCGATCGGCCTTCTCATCGGCGTGGGGTATCACCTCATGGCGCTGCTCGGTACAGCCGTCATCTTCCTCACTCTCACCGTCCTGGGTTACGTGGAGCGCAGGATGCCATCATTAGTCGTTTTTGAGACCTGCAGGCAGCCCGACTCAAGTCCACACTCTGTTACCCATCGGGGTGCCAGCCTAACCGCTCCCGTTCACCAGGGTTCTTGGACTCATGCAGGGATATCCTGGAGCCTCGCACCCGCAGATCCGGGGGAACCCTGAGAAGGGCGGGCCGTTGACCTCCCGTTGTCCGGCCGCTAGAATGCCGACCTCTTGTGCCAGGAGGTCTGCATGGCCGCCACGCCCGTCATCCGCGAGACGCAACTCTCCGATCTCTCCCTGGTGAGCCGCGGCAAAGTCCGCGACATCTATCAAGTCGACGGCGACCTTCTCCTGGTGTCCACCGACCGCATCTCGGCCTTTGATTACGTCCTTCCCAACGGCATTCCGGATAAAGGGAAGGTTCTCAACCAGCTTTCGCTGTTTTGGTTCGGGAAGACCCGCGACATCGTTCCCAACCACGTCATCAGTGGAGACGCCCGGGATTTTCCCGCGCCCCTGCAGAAGCACCGGGAACTCCTATCGGGGAGATCGGTCCTGGCCAAGAAAGTGGAGATGGAAGGAATACCAGAGAGCCCAGTCGGTGTCGGGTGTGCCGCTTCCCAGGGGGCTATCGGAGTCCAGCCGTCTCCCGGAGCCGATCTTCACTCCGTCCACGAAGGCCGTCCACGGCCACGACGAGAATATTTCCTTCCGGATGCTCGAGGACCTCGTGGGAGCCGGATCGGCCCGGCAACTGAGAGAATTGAGCCTGGCTATCTATCACGCGGCCAGCCTCTACGCCGAGTCGGCCGGGGTGATCATCGCCGACACGAAGTTTGAGTTCGGCCGGCTGGACGGAACGATTCTTTTGGCCGACGAGGTCCTCACACCCGACTCGTCCCGCTTCTGGCCGGCGGACGATTACTCGCCCGGGGTAAAGCAGGATTCTTTCGACAAACAATACGTCCGTGACTATTTGGA
>QHVQ01000042.1:12548-21066 GCA_003222305.1 Acidobacteriota bacterium
TGGAGATCTTCAGACGACTCACGGGCAAGAAATCGCTGGGAGAATAACCCACCGCCTCAGGCAAGAGCTTGCGTGAGCCTCCCGAGGGACCGACAGATCTCGTCGAAGACGGCGGATTCAAACACGGGGAGGCTTCCGGGTGGGGACAGCTTTTCCTTGAGGGTGAGGATACGCGTGAGGGATTCCTCCACCCGAGCCTGGGAAAGTGCTCCGGTGCGGAGGGCGCGGACCAGCGTGGCGTGGGCCTCCTCGATCCGGTCCCAGGTCTTGCAGTACATCACCAGATCATTGCCGGCCTCCAGGGCCTCCAGCACCACTTCTCCTGCACCCCTCTTCTGATCCACCGCTCCCATCTCCAGGTCATCGGTAAGTATGACGCCCCGGTAGCCGAGGCGCTCCCGGAGCAGCTCCCGCACCAGGGCGCGGGAGAGGGTCGCCGGGTGCGGCGTCTTTCCCTGCAGGGCCGGGTAATACGCATGTCCCACAGCTCACGGTAAGGGAGCAGATCTCCGTTCCAGAGCCCTTCCGCGCTCCGAGGAATCACTGGGAGCTCTCGGTGAGAGTCCACGGTCCCCCCTCCCAATCCCGGGAAATGCTTCCCACAACCCAGGACACCCGCGGCATCCTGTGCTCCCAGAAAGATGCGCGCCAGGTGTGCCACACGGCCGGGGTCGCTGCCATAGGCGCGATCCCCTATCCCGTTGGGACTGTTCTCTTCCGAGAGATCCAGAACCGGCGCGAAGTTCAGGTTGAACCCCAGCAGTCGCAGCCCGGTTCCGGTCTGGTTGGCGTGGTCGCGCACCAGATCTTCGGCTGCGGGGCTCTGCGCAAGGCTCAGGTTCGCAGGAATGCTGGGAAAGATTCCCTTGAGCCGGTTGACCCTACCGCCCTCCTGGTCGATAGCGAGAAACGGCGGAAGCGGCAGTGCAGTGGACAGGTCTCGGCACAAGGCGGCGACCTGCGGTGCGGTCACCAGGTTTCGGGCGAACAGAATGATGCCGCCGGGGCAAACTGTTTGGAGGCGCCGCCCCAGTTCCGCGTCTAGGACCGTGCCGTCTATACCAACGACAAGAAGCTGTCCCGCTATTTGCGAGTCGCTGAGGTTGGGGGTTTTGGGCCTCGACATGGGGGCATTCTCCCCAAACGCCGACAAAGATGCAACTGAGAAGGGGAGAGTGTGGTAAATCGTTCGGGAGTTGAAGGATGGCGATAGAGAATACCGTCAACTTATGAATAATGTCGCTTTAATATATTGATTATTCTACAGGTGACTATATAGTGACAAAAGCAACTGGTATTAGTAATCAAATACTGTAATATTCGACAATGGCTTGTGGCTTTGACATTCAGTACTACAAGTCCTAGGGGTTCAGGAAGTTCTTGACCCTATAAGGGTCGCGTGTTAGCATTCCCGGCCATTTGCCCGAGAGGTCACCATGAGCGGCAAGAGCCACAAGTTCTACACCATCATGATCGTGCCTCACGCCGCCGAGAAGTCGAGACGGGTGAGGGTCTCGAAGAACTTGGTGGTCGCGATGGGAGGCTTCCTGGGAGCCCTCCTCTTAGCCGGCGTCCTGCTACCGCATTTCGTCCTGCGGACCACCTATCTGAGCTGGGTGACCTCCCGGCTGGCCAGTCAGAATGCCGAGCTGAAGAAGACTACCGAAGGGATAGACATCGCCCTGAACGACCTGAGGGCGAAGATGAGCGATTTCGAGGCTAGAGCCACGGAAATGGGAACGGCCTTGGGGGTCGCGAAGCTGCCGTTGACTCACCAGGCGGCTGCCGGTGGAGGACTGGATCTCCACAGCCTCTCCCCCGAGGAAGGTGCGCGGTTTGTCCAGGGGGAACTGAGCGTTCTCAGGAAACGCTCCGAAAATCTGCAGGACAGCCTGAAATTGTTGGACGCCGCCTACGCGAAGCAAGCGGCTTACCTGGCTTCCACCCCTTCGATCCTGCCGGTACGAGGGCTATACGGGAATGGCTATGGGTGGCGGAAGGACCCCTTCACCGGTGAGCCTGACTTCCACCAAGGGCTAGACATCGCTGCGGCACCGGGAACCAAGGTCCTGGCTCCTGCCGACGGCATCGTGACTCTGGCGGGACCGAGCGGCGGTTATGGGAATTTTATCGTCCTGTCTCATGGTTATGGCATGGTAACCCACTATGGACACCTCCAGGCGTTCACCGTGCGGCCAGGGCAGCGAGTGCGCCGGGGTGACGTGATCGGCTATGTGGGAAGCACCGGCCGCAGCACCGGGCCCCACCTACACTACGAAGTGGTGGTCCATCAGCGCGCGGTGGACCCCACGCGCTATATCCTCGACGACTTCAGGACGTATTAGCGCGACAGGTCGTTTTGGCAGGTCGGCTGAGGGGCGGAGAGTCGGTTTTCCGCCCCTTTTTGCATCCCTTTTAAACCCCAAGAGATCCGCCGAGTTTGACGCTTTCGATGCGTCTGGGTTATCGTCACTGAGATGAAGGGGCAAGATGTTCGTCGACCGTGCGCTTAAGCTCATCATCGGCAGCAAGAACGAGCGGGAGCTGAAGAAGCTCCAGCCGAGGGTTGTGGCCATCAACGCCCTGGAACCTGCCGTCCGGTCTCTCACCGACGAACAGCTCCGATCCAAATCCGCAGAATTCCGCCAGCGTCTCGAGCAGGGCGCAGAGCTAGACGATCTGCAGGCCGAGGCTTTTGCCGTGGTGCGTGAGGCCGGTCGGCGCGTCCTCAACATGCGGCATTTCGATGTGCAGCTGATCGGCGGCATGGTCCTGCATCAAGGGAAGATCGCCGAGATGAAGACTGGGGAAGGGAAGACGCTGGTCGCCACCCTCCCCGCGTATCTCAACGCTCTCTCCGGCCGGGGTGTCGACATCGTCACCGTCAACGACTACCTGGCCCGGCGCGACGCCGATTGGATGGGCCGGATCTACCACTTCTTGGGTCTTTCCGTGGGAGTGATCCAGCACGACCTCACCGATATCCAGCGACAGCATGCCTACGCCGCCGATGTCACCTACGGAACCAACAACGAGTTCGGCTTCGACTACCTCCGCGACAACATGAAGTATTCACTGGAATCCTTCGTCCAGCGGGGCCACTCCTACGCCATAGTGGACGAGGTAGATTCCATCCTCATTGACGAGGCGCGGACGCCGCTCATCATCTCCGGCCCCTCCGACGAGTCCACCGACAAGTACTACGAGTCCGACCGAGTGATCCCGCGCCTGAAACAGGAGGACGATTTCAAGGTGGACGAGAAGGCCCGCACCGTGAACCTCACCGAGCAGGGCGTGGAAAAGGTCGAGAGGGCTCTGGGAGTGCCCAATCTTTACGACCCAGAGTCCATGGAGCTGAACCACTGCGTCCAGCAGGCTCTGCGTGCCCACGTGCTGTTCAAGCGGGATGTGGATTACATGCTGAAGGACGGCCAGGTCCTCATCGTGGACGAGTTTACAGGAAGGCTGATGCCCGGGCGGCGCTGGAGCGACGGGCTGCACCAGGCGGTGGAGGCCAAGGAGAAAGTCCGGATTGAGAAAGAGAACCAGACCCTGGCCACCATCACTTTTCAGAACTACTTTCGGATGTACGAGAAGCTGGCCGGGATGACTGGCACCGCCGACACCGAGGCGGTGGAGTTCGACAAAATTTACACCCTGGAAGTGATGGCCATACCCACCAATCAGTCCTTGATCCGGATCGAGAATCCCGACGTCATCTATCGCACCGAAGAGGAGAAATTTCGGGCGGTGGTGAGCGAGATCGGCGAGTTGCATGAGAAAGGTCAGCCGGTGCTGGTGGGCACCGTCTCCATCGAGAAGTCGGAGCACCTCTCCACCCTGTTGAAGCGCAAGGGAATTCCCCACGTGGTGCTGAACGCCAAGTACCATGAGAAGGAGGCGGAAATCGTGGCCCAAGCGGGGCGCCTGGGTGCCGTCACCATCGCCACCAACATGGCGGGGCGCGGCACCGATATCCTGCTGGGAGGCAATCCCGAGTTCCAGGCCCGGCGTGACGTGACGGGACAGACCTTCGAGTCGCCCGAGCGGGCCGAAGCATCGTACCGACAGGCGCTGGGGGAGGCGCATGCCCGCTGCGCGGAGGAGCACGATAAGGTGGTGGCCCTGGGAGGCCTTCACATCCTGGGCACCGAGCGCCACGAGGCGCGGCGCATCGACAACCAGCTCCGCGGCCGCGCCGGCCGGCAGGGAGACCCGGGCTCCTCACGCTTCTACCTGTCTCTGGAAGACGATCTGCTTCGTATCTTTGGCTCGGACCGGATGAAGGGCCTGATGCTCAAGCTGGGGATGACCGAGGATGTGCCCATCGAGCATCCGATGGTCACTCGCTCCATCGAGCGAGCCCAGAAGCAGGTGGAGGCCCGGAACTTCGACATCCGCAAGCACCTTCTCGAGTATGACGACGTGATGAACAAGCAGCGGGTGGAGATTTACTCGCTGCGCCGGGAGCTGCTGGAGGGGAAGGGCCAGACCGAATACCTTGCCCAGAAGATGGAAGAGATTCTGGACTGGATCCTGGACACCTATGCCCCCGAGCGAGCCGAGCCTTCGGAATGGTCCATTCCGGAGCTGACACTGCAGATGCAGCGCCTCTTTGGCATCGACCCGGTGAAGGCAGGAATCGACTTCCAGACGATTTCCCGTCCGGAGCTGCGGGAGACTCTCTGGAACGCCGTTCAAGCCAAGTACCGGCAGAAGGAGGGAGTCCTGGGGGCCGACATCATGCGCCAGCATGAGCGGCTGGTGATGCTCAACGTCATCGACACCCAGTGGAAGGATCACCTGCTGAACATGGATCACCTCAAGGAGGGGATCGGCCTGAGGGGCTACGGCCAGCGGGATCCGCTCACCGAGTACAAGCGGGAATCCTTCGAGATGTTCGCGGCCATGAAGGAGCGGATCGAGAACGACATCATCCGGTTCCTTTTCCTGATGGAGCCGGTCATCGAGAAAGAGCGCGAGCAAATGCAGGAAAAGCGGGAACGGGATCTGAGTTACTCCGCCCCCGTCAAGGAGGCGCCGGAGCCCAGGCGCGCGGTGGCCGGGCCCAAGGTGGGTCGCAATGACCCGTGCCCCTGCGGCTCTGGGAAAAAGTTCAAGAAATGCCATGGGGCGGCCGAGGGCAGGGTGGTCCACGGCGTGCGCGGATAATTCCTCCGAGAACAGGAGATCAATTCATGATGGAAGGCGTGATTCCGGAAGGCCTGACTTTCGATGATGTGCTGCTGTTCCCTGCCCGGAGCGAGGTCCTGCCTTCCCGGGTGGATACCAGCACGCGCCTGACCCGGAAGATCCGCTTGAACGTTCCCATCGTCTCCTCGGCGATGGACACCGTGACCGAGTCGCGACTGGCCATCGCCATGGCCCAGCAGGGAGGCCTGGGCGTCATCCATAAGAGCCTGAGCCTCGAGGACCAAGCCACCGAGGTGGACAAGGTGAAGCGCTCCGAAAGCGGCATGATCGTCGACCCCATCACCATGCAGCCAGGAAACAAGATCTTCGAAGCGCTCGAGGTGATGAAGAAGTACAAGATTTCTGGCGTGCCCATCACCGACGCTGGAGGAAAGCTGGCGGGAATTCTCACCAACCGCGACCTCCGATTCGAAACGCGGCTGGACCTGCCCATCTCAGACTTGATGACCAAGAAAAATCTGATCACCGTGCCCGTGGGGACCACTCTCGAGGAAGCGAAGCGGCTGCTTCACCAGCATAAGATCGAGAAGCTCCTCGTAGTGGACAAAGACTATCACCTCAAGGGGCTGATCACCGTCAAGGACATCCAGAAGAACATCAAGTATCCCTTCGCCTGCAAGGATCCTTTGGGGCGCCTGCGCGTGGGAGCTGCCATCGGGGTAGGGGAGGAGGCCATGAACCGCGCCCGAGCGCTGGTGGAGGCCAAGGTGGACGTGTTGTTCATCGACACGGCCCACGGTCACTCCAAGGGGGTGCTGGAGACGGCCCGGGCAGTGAAGAGGGCCTTTCCGGAGGTGGAACTGGTAGCGGGGAATGTGGCCACGGAAGAAGGGACCGAAGACCTGGTTCATTGTGGCGTAGACGCCGTGAAGGTGGGGATCGGGCCCGGCTCGATCTGCACGACGCGGGTCGTCACCGGCGTGGGAGTGCCTCAAATCACCGCCATCGCTGAGTGCGCCAAGGCGAGTCGACGGCACGACGTCCCGCTCATCGCCGATGGCGGCATCAAGTACTCCGGCGACATCACCAAGGCCATCGCCGCCGGCGCCCACAGCGTAATGATCGGAAGCCTCCTGGCCGGAGCGGAAGAATCACCCGGGGAAACCATCCTCTATCAGGGGCGAACCTTCAAGTCCTATCGCGGTATGGGCTCCCTCGGGGCGATGAAGCACGGCAGTGCCGACCGGTATTTCCAGGAGTACGAGTTCGCCGAGGAAAAGCTGGTGCCGGAAGGGATCGAAGGAATGGTACCGTACAAAGGGACGGTGTCCGCACTCGTGTCCCAACTCGTCGGGGGATTGCGCTCGGGGATGGGCTACTGTGGCTGCTCCGGCATCGAGGCCCTGCGCCAGGATGCCAAATTCCTTCGAATCACTTCGGCAGGGCTTAAGGAATCCCATGCCCACGACGTGATTATCACCAAAGAAGCCCCCAACTACCGGACCGAATCCTAAAGCTTTCTGCTCCGCCGATCCTCGATGGTGATTTCCCGCCGATCCCCGCCTCGATCCTTGATGCGGACCCAGATCGCCCCCTTCGACCCCATCCGTGCCGATCATCTCCTCAAGTCCCAGCTCGCTCAGCTCCTCGGGCTTCTCGATCCGGTACAGGTCGATGTGGTACACCGGGAGCGGCCCTGGGTATATGTTCACCAGCGTGAAGGTCGGCGAGCGCACGCCTGCGCCCGCCACGCCCAAGGCAATGGCGAGACCTTTTGCGAACACGGTCTTGCCGGCTCCCAAGCTTCCATCCAGCAGAACCGAGTCTCCGATGACGAGTTCCGGCGCGAGGAGCGCTCCAGCCCTGGCGGTGTCGCCTGCCGACTGAGAGAGCAGGGTGCGAGTGTTGTCCGAGGTGTCCAAGGGGCTCCCTCTTGTTAGAAGAGCGGCGGGTCCTACACCGCGGCGTCTTCACCCTTGAGGAGCTGGGCCATCGCCGCGGGCAGGTGCTCGATGATGTCGCGTGCCATCAGGGGGAGCTCGCCGCGCTGGCTGGCGCAGAGATCGGCGGAGAGGCCGTGAAGATAGACCCCGAGGAGGATGGCGTGGAGGATCGGAATTCCCTGACTCATGAATCCGGAAAGAATGCCGGTGAGGACATCCCCCGAGCCGGCGGTGGCCATCCCCGGGTTGCCGGTGGGGTTGACCCAGACGTTTCCCTCCGGGTCAGAGACGAGGGTCCGGTACCCCTTCAGGACAAGAAAACAGTGGTGTTCGGTGGAGAACCTCTGGCAAATGGAAATTCGGCTTTTCTGAACCTCCTCGGAAGAGAGGCCGGTGAGTCGTCTCATCTCTCCCGGGTGGGGCGTCAGGATCAGGGTGCGGTCGGTGCCCTGGAGGACCTCGGTGTGTCCTTGATACGCATTCAGGCCATCGGCGTCCAGGATGAGCGGAACCTTGGTCTCGGAGACCAGCTCGCGGATGAAGGACTGCGTCTCAGCGGCAGTGGTCAAGCCGGGGCCGAGGGTCAGGACGCCTTTCCCCTCCAGCAACTTCAGCACACGGGGCGTCGCCTTGGAGGAGACGGTCCCCTCCCGCGTCTCGGGGAGCGGCTCGGTCATCATCTCCATCACCTGCGGGGCGAGGATCGGCTGCACGCTTTCGGGCGTGGCCACAGTCACCAGGCCTACGCCGGCCCGGAAAGCACCCTCAGCCACCATTCGGGCGGCTCCAGGCTTGCCCTTGGAGCCGGCCACGACCAGCAGGTGGCCGTAATCTCCTTTGTGGCTCTCGACCTTCCGCGGCGGCATGAATTGCGCGAGCTCTTCGGGATCCATCAGGTTGAGGCGGACATCTTCCGCTTCCACCGCTTCCTCGGGAATGCCGATGTCGGCGATGTAGACCTCACCCACCTTTTCTTCTGCAGGCAGGAAGATGTGCGGGATCTTCGGGCAGCCAAAGGTAACGGTGGCATCGGCGTTGATACAGATCCCGGGGACCTCGTTGGTGTCCGCGGATAGGCCCGAGGGGACATCCACGGAGACGCGGACCGCGTTGGCGTTGTTTACATCCCGCATGACCTCCTCCAGGAAGCCACGGACGCCCCCCTGCACGCCTATGCCGATCAGGGCGTCCACGATCAGGTCGCAGTCGCCCAGATCGGGGAGGAAATCGTGCCAGGCGCGAACATCGGCAATCTCCTGCACACCCACGCCTGATTTTTCCAGGATGTTCAGGTTAACCAGCGGTTCCTCCCGGGTGTCCGATCGGCGCCCGAAGAGAAGCACCCGGGTTCCGTATCCGCGGTTGTGGAGGTGTCTGGCCACTACCATCCCATCTCCGCCATTGTTCCCCTTGCCGCAGAG
>QHVQ01000042.1:21137-36684 GCA_003222305.1 Acidobacteriota bacterium
GGATGCCGTAATCCCGAGTCGCCCGCTCATCGATGCTCTTGGTCTGGCTGGTATTAAGGATTTTCAAGGAAGGCCCCCGAGGGCTCAAGATAATACCGAAGGGGGCCGGAAGCCGCAAGCCGCAGGGGTGAACTTCATGCGGCCTAAGGTCCGGGCGCGTCACCCTTACAAGGCCAGCTGCCACCCCTTCTCCAAGAAGAGCGGAACGTATTCAGCCGGCACGAAGAGCCGATCCTCCGCCTGCGGGATGGTGTGGTAGTTCTCGGGATGAAGGAGCTGGTCGTCGTTCTTGCTGAGATCGATCACCCATCGGGAGGGTGGAATGCGCTGGGCGAGGAAGCGGAGCTCGAAGGGGCGGAGGCGCAGTGGATTCTGCGCATCGTGGAGTCCGAGGTGGGACTGACGCGCGGCCATGACCCATTGTCGCGCGGACTGCAGGGTGCCGTCTTTCTGGGCCAGAGTGTTCGCAGTGCCGGGGAGTGGGACGGCGTCCTGGGCCGACTTCTGCTTGCGGAAGGGGTTGATGTTGGGCCAGATGAAATAAGGATCGATGAGCCCGGCCTTCAAGAGACGCCTGTTGTAATCCAGAGGGCGGCTCCCGCTGTCCTGCCTGCGGTTGATATAGGCCAACACTCTCCCGTACCGATCGGAGACCTCGGCGGCGAAGACCAGAAAGAACTCGAAGGTCTCCTTCGTTTCCCCCAGCTCGGACATGTCGGCCTCCACCTGGTGCTCCAGCGCCCGCTGGGCGGCCACGGCGTGTCGATGGTGGCTGGTCGCCACTCCGGGGCCGAGATGCGCCTCAAGATGGGAGACCAGGGCGGGCCGCAACGATTGCCGGAAAGCCGCACCTTCCGATCCTGCGAAGGGATCCCTTAGAAAAGCCTCCCAGCGCGGGTCCGAGACGGGAATGAATTGCTGCTGGCCAATGCCGGGGAGACGGAAGCTGATTTCTGGAGCATCCACTCCCAGGAACCGCACCCCGAGGTTTCCGAGCGCGCGAACCGTGATGGTGTCCCCGTCATGCACCTGTTGCTTCGCGCTGCCCACGTCCTGGCCGTGCATCCCAAGGCCAAAGTGTCCTATGGTCAACGTTTTCCCACCCGAGTTCAGAATCTGCTCGATAGCCTTCGCCATGGGACTTGGTCCCCTCTCCCAAAAATGAAGTTCGGTCTTGGCCACTCCTAGAAGGAAGAACGCCTCCTGCGGAACGATCGCACGGGCCACGGCGAAGCTTTTTCAGTCCAGCATCCCTTACACGCTGTAGGAGAGCCCTCTGAGAGGATGGCCCAGCTTTGACAGAGGAAAAGGGGGCGGAACATAATGACCGGCTTTTCTTGAAGGCCAAGGAGTTAGCCCATGCTCCGATTCCTGACCGCAGGGGAGTCGCACGGTCCGGCGCTGGTGGCGATCCTGGACGGGATGCCGGGAGGCCTGAGGCTGCGGACCGAGTTCATCAATCGTGAACTGAAGCGCCGCATGGGCGGATATGGCAGGGGCGGTCGGATGAAGATCGAATCGGACGAAGTCAAGCTTCTGGCGGGTGTCCGGTTCGGAACCACGCTGGGCAGTCCCATTGCGCTGATCATCGAGAACCGTGATTGGTCGAACTGGAAGGCCGCCATGGCCGTCGAGGGACCCCCCCCGCCCGCAGCCGTGGCCCGGCGGGTGACGCGGCCGCGCCCCGGTCATGCCGATCTGGCGGGGGCGCTCAAGGTCAACAGCCACGACGCGCGGAACATCCTGGAGCGAGCGTCAGCGAGAGAGACGGCGGCGCGGGTCGCGGTGGGGGCAATTTGCAGGACCCTGCTGGCGAATTTCGGCATCGAGATAGCGAGCCACACCACCTCGGTGGGAGGCGCCGCGGCTCCCGAGGACCGGCAGGAAAGCTGGGAACGGATTACCGCCTGCGAGGCCTCACCACTGCGTTGCGCCGATCCGAAGCTCGAGAGAAGGATGATGCGTGAAATCGATGCAGCAAGTAAGCAGGGTGATTCAGTGGGTGGGAGCTTCCAGGTGGCGGCCCGGGGCGTGCCTCCCGGCCTGGGCTCCCACCGGCAGTGGGACCTGCGGCTCGCGGGGCTTGTCGCACGAGCCCTCCTGTCGATCCCGTCGGTCAAGGGAGCGGAGGTGGGCTCGGGCTTTGCCAACGCGCGGGCGCGCGGATCGTCGGTGCACGACGAGATTTTCTACGACCCGAAGCGGCGCGCCTTCTACCGCAAGACCAACCGGGCGGGGGGAATCGAAGGGGGAATGACCAATGGCGAGGAGATCCGGGCCAGGGCATTCGTCAAGCCCCTCTCCACACTCCCCACCTCGCTCCAATCGGTGGACCTGGTATCGAAGGAGGCGTTCGAAGCCGCCGTGGAGAGGACCGACACCACCGCCATTGCCGCCGCCGGGGTCATCGGCGAGGCGATGCTGGCCATCGTGGTCGCCGATGCTTTCTTGAGCAAATTCGGCGGCGACAGTCTCGGGGAAGTGAAGAGAAACTACCGCGGGTACCTGAAGCAGCTCCGCTCGTTCTGAGCGCCTACGTCCGAAGGTCCCGCCAGGCAGGAATTCCTGGCAGTGCCTTCGCGAGCTTGACGCCGCGCACGATGGCGCGCGTCAGCGCCTCCACCGCGAGGGCTTCCAGCGCCAGCAAGTCCGCTCGGACGCCTCCCAGCGATAACGCGAACACGACATCTCCGTCGTTTCCGGTGTGCGCGGGGGAGAGGCAGCGAGCCAGAGCCACGTGCGAAGCCATAGCCAGCCGGCACGCCTGCTCGCGGGTCAGGCTCGCGGTGGTCGCAATCAGCCCCAGCGTGGTGCTGTCCCCGGAGGTGGGAGATGTGCCGGGAGCACCGCCCCTGAGCAAGGCCTCAATCCCCACCAGTCGGCGTCCGCCAACTGCATCGCGTGCCCCCGCAAAGATCCTGCCGGTCTTGGGATCGCGCACGTCGCCGAAGGCGTTCACCACTGCCAGCGCGCTGACTTGGAGCGGCCCGCAGGTCAGCGCAGCCGTCCCCAGCCCCCCTTTCATTCCACGGGGGACCCCAAAGTACTTGCCGATGGAAGCGCCGACGCCCGCGCCCACCGTCCCCTGCGCTGTCTTACCGGAGCGCGCGTTTCGGCAGGCCCGGTAGGCCATGGCAGCATCGGGTCGACTTCGGGGATTTCCCACCCCCAGATCAAAGAGGATGGCCCCGGTCACGATGGGGATCCTCAGTCCCCGCACGGGAAATCCGACGCCGCGTTCCTCCAGGTAGCGCATGATGCCACCGCCGGCGTCCAGTCCATAGGCGCTCCCTCCCGCGAAGAAAACGGCGTGAACCTTTTCTACGCGGTGGCCCGGCATCGCCACCGTGGGATTTCTCAAACTGGATCCGCCGCCCCGCACGTCCAAGCCGCACACCGCGCCGGCTTCGCAGAGAAGGACGGTGACGCCCGTCCCGCCCTTCAGGTCGCTGGCATGGCCGACTCGTATCCCAGGGACGTTCACTATCGCTCCCGCGAAACGGGCGGAGGGTAACACAAGGCGACGGGTTCCTGCCATCCCCCGCTCGTCCCGTCCACAGCCTGTGGAAAGGTTGTGGAAAACCGGTGGGAACTGCACCGAGGAGGCGGTGGAAAGGATGTGGATGGGCGCGAGGGGGAGGCGTCCAAGTGACGAGTCTGGAGAGGTTTGACAGAAAGGCGGCCCCCGCCTATCCTGGGCGCCACCTAATGCTGGGGAGGTTGTCCGTGGGTCAGAAGGTCCGGGTAGTGCAGTTCGGAATGGGCCCGATAGGCATGGCGCTCGCGAAGGAGGCGCTGGCGCGGCCCGACTTGGAGCTGATGGGTGCCGTGGATCGGTCTCCGGGAATGGCGGGTCGCCCTCTCGATGAGGTCATCGGCCCCGAGGCCCATAACCTGCCGCGCATCGTCCCGAACCTGGGAGACCTCCAGCTTCCCCAACACCCCCGGGTAGTCCTCCACGCCACCAGCTCACGGCTGGATCGTGTCCTGCCGCAGCTGGAGGAGATCTTGTCCTTGGGTTATCACTGCGTCTCTTCGTGTGAAGAGTTGTCCTACCCTTCTCTGCGTCACCGTGAGCTGGCCATCCGACTGGATGCGCTGGCTCGAGACACCGGCGTGGGTCTCGTGGGGGGAGGCGTGAACCCCGGTTTCGCGCTGGATCTCCTGCCTGCGGTCCTCTCCACCGCGTCGCGCCGCGTGGATCAGGTGGAGGCCGCGCGCACCGTAGAAGTGACCCGGAGACGAGAGCCACTCCAGATCAAGGTGGGCCTCGGACTTACGCTGGAGGCGTATCGAACCAAGGAACAGGCTACGGGGGGGATGGGGCACGTGGGGCTCGGCGAGTCGGCGGCGCTCCTGGGCAGCGCCTTGGGATGGAAATCCGAGAAGGTGACCGAGTCGAGCGAGCCGGTCGTCACCCAGCACGAAATCACCATGGGCAGCCACACCTTCGCCCCCGGGACCGTCCTGGGAACGCGCACGCGAGCGTCGCTTCTGGAAGACGGCAAGGAGCGGGTCTCCCTCCAGGTCACCATCGCCGCCGCGGTAGGTAGGGAGGAAGTTCGAATCGTCCTGGAGGGAGACCCTAGGTTAGAGCTCGTGATACCCGGAGGAATTCCAGGGGATTCCGCCACTGCTTCCATTCTGGCAAGCATGGCTCGGCGGATTGTGGCCGTCCCCCCCGGCCTGCATAGCGTTTTGACGCTGCCGGTGGTGCCACCGGGCCCACCGCGTCTTCCCTAAATCGCTTCTACAAAGTCAGGTCAGCCTCTTCGGTCAGGAAGTAGGAGCCGCAGACCCGGTCCAGGGTCTCGGCGTCCAGGGAAGGCTCCGTCCCCGCGAAGCCCGCCGCGTCCACTACTTTTTCGAGAATGTCGCGCGGGTGACAGCACCGCACCGGGAGACCCTGTTTCTCGTAGTATTCCTCGAAGAGATAATCCACCGCCCAGTCGCCCCCCTGGACGTGAAGCCGCGCGCACTCCCGCCTGAAGATCTCCAGATACTCGCCCCGGGTTGGATCGGTGATAGCGATCTTGTAACGGATGCGCCGGAGGAAGGCCTCGTCCACCAGGTCATGGGGCCGGAGGTTGGTGGCAAAGATGACCAGCGTGCGGAAGGGGACAGTAAACTTCCTCCCCGTGTGCAGAGTCAGATAGTCGACCCCGCGATCCAATGGAACGATCCAGCGATTCAGAAGGTCGCGGGGCTGCACGAGCTGGCGGCCGAAGTCATCCAGGATGAACACGCCGCCGTTGGATTTCATCTGCAGGGGGGCCTGGTAGAACCCCTCCCGGGAGTTGAAGGTCAGATCGAGCATCTCCAGAGTCAGCTCGCCGCCGCTGAAGACCACCGGGCGGCGCGACTTGACCCAACGGCGGTCGGGCAGATCTCCGGCCAAAGGCGTTCCATCGGCACCGTCGCAGGCCGGATCCTCGTCGCCATGAAAGACGGGGTCGTGCACCTTGATCACCTGCTGATCCATCTCCACGGCATGGGGTATGTGGATGTGTCCTCCGAGGGAGCGGCCGATGGCCTCCGCCAGCAGGGTCTTGCCGTTGCCTGGGGCGCCATAGAGGAACAACGTCTTGCGCGCCGCCACCGCCGGGCCGACGCGTTCCACCAGCCCCGGTGCCATCACCATGTGGTCGAAAGTCTCACGGAGTCGGTCGGCAGGAATCCGCTCCAGGCCCAGATTCTGCAAGGTCACGCGGCGGCTGTATTCGGGAAGCGAGACCGGTGCCGGGCCAACGTAACGGCTGACCGACAGGGCTTCCCGCGCCCGGTCTCGTCCGGCGGAGAGAATGCAGAAGCGGTAGGCGGCGCGACTGGGAGCGTCGTTTCCCTTCACCTCGATGAGCCGCTCCCGTTTCAGAGACTCCAGGGTTTCCTCCAGGACATTGAACGGAAGGCGCAGGGCCTCGGCGAGCTCGGATCCTTGCATCTCGTTTTGGTAGTAAAGGGTCTTGATTGCCAGATCGAACAGGAACGCCGTCGAGAGTCCCGTCTCCGCTACCGACCGGGGCGCTCGAGGCGTCTCGGAGTCGTGAGTCATGGGATTCATGACCTCCGTCACGGTCCTGCCGTTCATGAAAGGGTCCTCCTAATGTTCGATGTCGATACGATCGCCGAGCCGCGTGCCGGTCCGCCGAACGGTCCCCGCGGGAAGCTCCAGAACCGTCTTCGCCTTCCAGCGAATGGCCGCGAACCGCCCGGGGGCGAGATTCTCCTCGGCTCCCACCACGGTCCTCTCCCGATCCAGGAACAACACGTCGATGGAAAACGCCATGCCATGGGTATGGATCCCGCGGCAAGGGACGATCCAGAGGCCCTCCCCGCTGTCCAGCCCCGTGCGACCCATCAAACCCCGGAGGCGGGTCCAGACGGTGTCGGCCATCTGCAGCTTCGTGGCCAGCTGGGTCTGGCGATGGCCGTTGATGGCGTGCATGCCCCGACTCCTACTGGGCCGTTTTCTGGACCGTCTCGCCGAGGATCTGGGCCAGGTTAAGGAAAGCAGGACCCAGGATGACCACCAGCAGCGCCGGAAAGATGCAGAAGAGGAGCGGGAAGATCAGCTTGATGGTGGTCTTGGCGGCCGCCTCTTCCGCCCGCTGGATTCGCTCGGTGCGCAGGCAATCGGAGTGGACGCGGAGCGACCTGGCCACGCTCGTACCGAACTTGTCGGTCTGGACCAGCATGGCGGCGAGGGCAATGATGTCGTCCACCCCGGTGCGCTCGCCAAGGTTCTTCAGGGCCTCGCTTCGCGTCCGGCCGGCGCGAATCTCCAGGTTGACCAACTTCAGCTCTTCGCTGATCTCTCGGTGAGTCTTTTCCAGCTCCTCCGCAACCTTGACGATGGCCTGGTTCAGCCCCATGCCCGCCTCGACGCAGACCACCAAGAGATCCAGAGCGTCGGGGAGGCTCAGCTTCAGCCGGTGCTGGCGGCCCCGGGCCACGCTCTTGAGCACGAGCTTCGGCAGGAGCATCCCGGCCAGCGCCAGAACCGCCAGCGCGAAGCAGCGGGTGGCGGGCATCATGTGCATCTGCAGCGTGCCGAGAAAGAAGACCGTGGGAAGACTCCCCATGCAGAGCAGGCGCAGGAGGTTGTAGGTTGCCAGGGCGGTGCCTGAACGGTGACCCGCATAGTGCAACAGCTTCTGGGTCGGGGAAGCCCCCGCCATTGAGAGGGGCGCCTTGAGCATGCGCCTGCGGAGCGCTCCCGCCTTCTTGGAATCCACCGGTGCGCCGGCCACCATCACCCCCAGATCCACGGGAAGCTGCTGGGCCTGCGAGTTCTGGGGAAGCCTGCGCAATCGGTCCAGGGCCACGCGCCTGGGACGCATCACCAGATAGCCCGCGGCGGACAGTGAAAGGGTGAAGGTCGCCATCAGTCCCATCAGGAGCAGCAGATCGGAGTTCATGACCTACACCTCGATGTTGACGATCTTGCGGATCCAGATCAGGCCCACCAGCTGCAACACCCCCGCGGCGATGAGCAGCTTCATCCCCCAGGGATCCTGGAATATGATCTTCATGTATTCGTAGTTCAACGACAGGGTGATGGCCCCCATCACCGGGGGCAGGCACATGAGGATGATTCCGGTGAGCTTGGCCTGCGCCGTGTGTACCTTGAGCTGCCGGAAAATCCGGAAGCGCTACCGGATGGTCTGGGAGATTTTTCCCAACAGCTCCGCCAGATTGCCTCCCGACTGGCGCTGAATGAGGACCGCCACCACGAACAGCTTCAGGTCGAGCAGTTTCACCCGCTCCAGAAGGTTCAGGAGGGCGGCCTTGAGGGGGAGCCCGAAATTCTGCTCCTCGAAGACCCTTTGGAACTCCTTGCCCACCGGAGCCGGTATCTCGTCGGCGATCATCTTGATGCCCGTGTTGAAGGCGTGACCGGCCCGGATGGCCCGGGAGAGCAGGTCGATGGCATCGGGAAACTGGGCCTCGAAGCGACGGAACCGCCGGGTACGGATCCGCATGACCACCAGGACGGGAAGAAAGCCGCCCAGCACGCCCGCCGCCATGGAGGCGAGAATCCCGAGCCGAAATCCGAGGCACAGCAGGAACCCGACCATGCTGCAGACGGCGATCAGGAGCACCAGAGTCCCCGTCTTCATCTTCATGTCGGCCTGCTCCAGCAGCCGCTTGAGCTTGCCGCCCGCGCGGAAGCGCAACAGCATCCGCTGCAGGGGGCCGATGCCGGAAAGGGAGGAGTCCTTTAGGATGCTCAGCTCCTGCTCGCCGGCCCCGCCCGCCACCAGCGCCGCCGCGATCTGCTCCGTCATGAGTCGCTCCACCGATCGGCTCTGCTGTCGGACGAAGAGCATGCCTACGCCCGCCACGAGAAGCGCGGTGGAGCAGAAAACGAGAAACAGGGTGAGAAGCATGGATTACCTCCAGCTCCGGCTGGCCTGCACGGTCTCCAACAGCACGGATTCGTCGAACATCTCCAAGGGAAGGTGGATTCCCGAAACTCTCAGGCGGTCGGCGAAGCGCGGCCGGATGCCGGTGGGGCGGAAGCGGCCCACCACCGTCCCCTCCTGGTCGATCCCGGATTTTTCGAAGCTGAAGATCTCCTGCATGGTGATGACGTCCTCCTCCATGCCGATGATCTCCGACAGGCTGGTCACGCGGCGCGTCCCGTCGGAGTGGCGCGCCACCTGAATCACCAGATCGATGGCGGAGGCCACCTGCTCTTTCACGGCCCGGGGAGGAAGCTGGAATCCTGCCATCGCCACCATCGTCTCGAGTCTTGCCAGAGCGTCCCGGGGGGCATTGGCGTGAATGGTGGTGAGCGAGCCGTCGTGGCCGGTGTTCATGGCCTGCAGCATGTCGATGGCTTCGCCGCCGCGCACCTCCCCCACCACGATCCGGTCGGGGCGCATTCGGAGGCTGTTGATCACCAGCTGGCGCTGGGTAATCTGTCCCTCCCCCTCGATATTGGGGGGCCGGGTCTCCAGGCGCACCACGTGCTCCTGCCGGAGCTGCAGCTCCGCCGAATCTTCAATGGTCACGATCCGCTCGTTGTTGGGGATGAAGGAGGACAGCACGTTGAGAAGGGTCGTTTTCCCGGCGCCGGTGCCTCCGGAGATCAAGACGTTGAGCCGCGCCTTCACGCACCCCACCAGCAGCTCCAGCATGGGGGCGGCGAGAGAGCCGTAGCGGATCAGGTCCTCTCCCGACAGGGCGTCCTTGCGGAATTTCCGGATGGACAGATGCGGGCCGTCAATCGATAGAGGAGGAATGATGGCGTTGATACGGGAGCCGTCCGTCAGCCGGGCATCCACGATGGGCGAGGACTCGTCGATGCGCCGCCCCACTCGCGAGACGATCCGGTCGATGATCTGCATCAGGTGATTGTTGTCCTTGAAGGTGACCAACGTGGGCTCCAGCTTGCCATGGCGCTCCACATAGATCTGATCAAAGGTGTTCACGAGGATGTCGTTGATCCCGGGGTCCGCCAGCAGCGGCTCGAGGGGGCCGAGCCCGAAGATCTCGTCGAGAGTCTCGTCCATGATGACCCGCCGCTCCGCGGTGGAGAGCGGAGTCGTTTCCTGGTTCATGAGGTCGGTGATGAGGGCCCGGATGCCCTGGATGGCGGTGTCCCGGTCCATCTGCTGGAGCGACTCCAGGTTCAGGCGGTCCAGGACTTCCCGGTGAAGCCGGGCCTTGAGCTGCTGGAATTCCGACGGGGTGGGAACCCGGGCCGGTTCGATGGTGGGATTCATGTGCTCCTCCTTCTAAGGCCGCTCAGGCCGACGCTCCAGGGTGGGAGATGCGGGCCATTCCCTTGGGGAAAATCCCCAGCACTTTCTTCTTGGAATGGGGCTGGGCCTGGGCTTCGGGCTCTCCCGAAGGTATCAAGGCCGCGGCATACTCCTCGAAGCGGGTGGCGAGACCGTTGTGGTTCCGGCTCACGAACGGAATGCCGTCGTTGAGGGCTTCGGGGATGGAGCGCGTGTCCAGCGGCACCGTCCAGGCCACCTTCAGCTCCAGCACCTTCTCCGCCTCGTCCAGAGAGATGTAAGGATTCCTCTCATAGCGGTTCACCACCAGCCGCAGCAGCTCCTTGGAGATGCCCCACTGCTCCATGCGGCGCACGCACCACTGAGCACGCCGCAGCGCCAGCAAATCCAGCGTGGTGACCGCGTGGATCAGATCGGCCTGAGTCAGGGCCGCCTGGGTGGCGGGATCGGCGAGATCGCCGGTGTTCACCACGACGCAGTCGTATTGGTCCCGGACGAACTTTAAGAGCTGCGCGATACGGTTCGGGTCCATGCCGGCCGCTTTCTCCGGATTCTCGTGGGCCGCCAACACTTCAAGACCCGAGACATGCTTGAGAACCATCCCGTTGAGAAGCTCGCGGTCCATGCGGTGGGTGTTGAGTACCGCATCGGTGACGCTGAACGTCGGACTCAGGTTCAGGAGCAGCGCCGCATCACCCGCGGTCAAGTCCAGGTCCACCAGCAAGGTCGAGTGGCTGCTCCCCGCCAGGGTCACCGCCAGGTTCGTGGCCAGGGTGGTGGCTCCGCAGCCGCCCTTGGCGGACAGAAACGCCAGGATCCGGCCGCGCTTGTTACGCGAGGTGGGGACCTCGGGGGTGAGACGGCGCCAGAGGCGGTGCAGGGCCTCCACCACCATCCGGTGGTCCAGGGGAAGAGTCAGATATTCGCTGGCGCCCGCCCTCTGCGCCCGCAGGATCAGGTCGGAATCGCCGGCGGGTCCCGTGACGAAGATCCTCGGAGTGGGCTTCCTATCGAAAATCTCCTGCACCAGGAGAAGAGCGGAAGCAGCATCGCCTTCGGCATCCACCAGCAGCACGACGGAGGAGCTTGATTCCAGGGCTGCCAGGCAGGCATGGAGGCTCTCAGGGCGGGGGCCGGCTTCCAGGGCATTCACGCGCATCCCCTCGGGCTCTCCCACGGATCTCCTGGCGTCGGAGAGGAGGGCGGGACGTTCGGTGACCAAGTAGAGATCCGTCGGCGGAATCTTCTGGGTTTTCATTCGGCAAGCCTCACGAAGCTAAGTCCTCCAGGAGTACCCCCTTGATCGAGGCCGCTGGTGAGCATGATCCGCGCGTTAACGACGCCGTTGCTGTCGATGCTTTCCAGAAAGAGACTGGCGATATTCGTTACCACGACGCTCTGCTTCCCCGAAGTCGGGGGGTAACGGGGATCGAAAAAGGAGATCCTGATGATCCTCGGACTGCCTGTGGCACCGTAGGCGCTCCCCTGGACCTCGTTCCCTGAGCTGTTCCAATACGCGCCGGGATCCTGGGCGATGAGATCCTTGACGCCCTGCTTGGTGGGGCCGACCATGTTCCCGGTCTCGGTCCAAAGAGAATCGCCAATAGCAATCGGGTTGCTGCTGCAGGTCTCGATGTTGTCGCGATAACGCGCCCCGCCGGTGTCCGGCGAATTGGGAATAGGCAGGTCGATGGGGAAGAACTGTCCCGGGGCGATGGCCTGGCTCGGGTCCGCCTGCTTCACGACAAGGGACAGGCCCACGTCGTTCCCGTTGTTCCGGTAGTTGGTCCCGTAGGAGGTCACGCCCGCCTGGTAGTATTCACCGGCGTCGTATTTACCGTTGGCGTTGCCGTCGACGAAGGCATCCGGCATGGCCCAGGGCTTCAGGCAGTTGGCCTTGTTCCCGAGGACGACTTCCGCCGTGGCACAGGCGGAGACATCCACCGAGTTCCTCCAGATGCGTGCGAAATAGGTAGGCACCGGGTTACCCCGTGCCTGGGTGCGAGGAACGCATACCCGGCACCGCTTCAGGTTCAGGTCCACGGTGACATCGCCATTGTTGATGGCCACGGCCGTGGAGAGGACCTTGTTGTAATTGGCGTATTGCACCCCTGTGGCGCGCGACTGATTGGCGGCGGTGGCGTTCAGGGTGTTGAAGGTCAGCAGGCGCCCCGCGCATGCCAGAGCCCCTGAATCGGCCGCGTTCTGGCACTGGGTGCGGGCGGTGTAGAGAACGCCCGCGTCAATGGCCAAAGCCGCGAAGCCGATCAGGACCAGCATCACCAACGCGACGAAGACTAGCGTGGCGCCTGTTTCATCCTTGCATTGAAGAGACATGTCGCACCTCACTCCTGGGGTCGGCTACTTGGAGGCCACGGGGGCGCCGGGGCTGGGCTCGGCCACCGGGGCCGGCGTCTCCAGCTTGCTACTCTTCTTGGGCTTGTCCAGGTCGAAGGTCTCGTCGAACTTCGGGGGCTGCGGCTGCTGGCCGGGCTCGTTGGGCCGCACGAACATGGGCGTGGCGACCACCAGAAGCTCGCTCTTGTGCCTCTCCAGGTTCTTGCTGCGGAACAGATAGCCCAGTCCCGGGATGTCGCCGATGAGAGGGATCTTCTTCTTGGTCTGGGCCAGGTCGGCGGAGTAGAGCCCGGCAATGGCAAAGCTCTGGCCCTCCTTCAGTTCAATCTCGGTGTCGGCGCGGCGCACCTTCAGAGCCGGGATCCGGAAGCCGGCGAGGACCACCGCGTTGCCGAAGTCCAGGGAGGAGACTTCGGGCGTCACCCGCATGACGATGGTCTCCTTGTCCCGGATCGTGGGGGTGAAATCGAGGCTGATGCCGAACTTCTTCCACTCCACGGTCACCGAGGTGAATCCCGCGCCCGCCTGGGCAATCGGGATGGGAATCTCTCCGCCGGCCAGAAAAGATGCCTTCTGGCCGTCGGCGGTAATCAGGGTCGGCTCGGCCAGGACCTGGGCCAGGCCGCGCGACTTGAGGGCGGTGAGGAATACCGACCACTTGTCGCGAAAGCTGAAGCCGTAGACATTGATCGCATCGTTGAAATTGAAGTCGGGCCCCGCCGGATTGTTGGCGAAATTACCGCTGGAGCCGGGTTGCCCGAGGTTGCTCATTCCCTCATGGTCCCCCCGGGGGTTCAGCGGATCGAAGCGGACCAGAGAAGCCGACAGATCGGTCAAGGCGTCTCGGTTGATCTCGGCGAACATGATTTTCAGCATGATCTGTCGGCGCCCCTCGGCGGGGTAGGAGAGATTGTTCACCACCTTGGCGGTGTAATCGGAGGCCAGCTTCACGGCCTTCTCGCCAATCTCGGGCTTAGAGACGGAGCCGTAGAGGACCAGAGTGTCCTTGGAGGCGCCCACGGAAATCCGCTCGTCCGGGAAGAACTCCTTGAGGTGCCGGGACAGGGCTTCGGTGTCCATCTGGACGGTGAGGTCATAGCGCTTCGACGCGCCGCCTTTCAGCCAGAGGATCAGAGTCGTGGAGCCGTGCGTCAGGCCGTTGATGAGCAGCTGCTGGGGGGAGACCACCAGCGCATCGGCGATGGCCGGGTCGGCCACCGAGACGCGGGCCGCGGGAGCTTCCAAATCCAGGGTCAACGACTTTCCATTGGCCACCACCAGGTCCCGGGATGAATCCGGGACCCCCAGGGCGGGCACCCTGGGAAGGCTCGGCGCTACCAGGGGCCGGGGCCGGTCTTGGCGCGCCTCGGCGCTGACCGCCACGACGGGAGGGGCGGAAGTGGCGACTGCGGGCACCACGCTGGGGCGTTCGTCGACCGCGGGGGCGGCGATGGGTTTCGGAGAGGTCAGCTCCACCATCAGGTCATTGCCGTTCAGACGGACCCGGCGATCCGACTCCCCGGGCAGTTCGAAATCGACGCGGGTGGCGGAGCGTCCCTTCGTTCCGACCACCGGATGGATGCGCACCCGGCTCACCTGCGCCGTTCCCGGAGCGATCTCCTTCGGCACGTCCCGGCAGTCCACCCCATTCATGGTGAGGGACCAGCTGCGTCCCTCGACGGGGGAGAGGGAGTAGCTCAGGGGATGGCTCCCGTGAAACGTGATCCGGGTGCCACTGCCATCGGCGGCCGGCTGGGTCTCCACCGCGCGCAGCATCACCAGGGCCTTGGGACTGTCCTCGGAGCGGGCTGCCAGGCAGGTCGCGGCCAGGATGAGGCTCAGGGCAAGCACGGTCGGCTTCCTCGTCTTCGGGCTCGGGGGGTGATGGCTCTTGGTCATGTTAGAAATTCTCCGTTGAGCGCTTTGATCCACGGATCACTTCGACAGTGTCCGAGGGGGTCTTGGGGGCAGGGCGGCTCGCCCGCGGTGCGGGGGCAGGCTTGGGGGCTCCGCGCACCATGGAGGAGAGGAGCGCGCCCGAAGTGGTGACGGGATCCAGGTCGAGGCTGTTGCGCAGGGCCAATTGAAGGTCTCCCTCGTGACTGGCCAGGGTAAGCTTTTCCGCCTCCTCCGGGGAGACCAGCAAGGTGATCACGTTCACCTTAGTCTCCGGTTTGCCCTCCTCGTCCCGCTCGATCTTCTGGCCGGCGGCAAGCACCTCCACGTTCTGGAGGATCATCTTGCTGGCGCTCATCCCTTTCTCTCCGCCTGGATTCACGCTGACCAGGACGTCCACCCGGGTGCGGGGAAGGACGAAGCCGGCCACTCCGATGATCTCATTCACCCGCACACTGACTCCGCGCTTCCCCTTCGGGATTACGCTGGCCAGCCCGCCGCCGGCGTCCTTGGGGGCCAGGCGGCTTTCGAGGACCGGCTCCCCGGGAACCACGCCCTCCAGGATGGCCCGGCCGACCACGGCCTGGGGATCCGAGAAGGAGCCTTCAGGACGCACGGGGGAGGCCCACTCCAAGGTCTTCACATGCTCCGTCTGAAGGACGGTTCCGTAGGGGAGCTTGGTCGTGGCCACCACCAGGGGAAAGGTGGCGCTCGGTTTGCTGCCGGCTCCCAAGGCGGAGGCCTGCCGGCTCTTCAGCAGCCGGTAGGTCAGGATGCTGGCGGCCCCGCCCGAGCCGATGGCCAGAATCAGAATGCCGATGACGAGAATCCTTCTCACCTGTTTGCCTCCTTGAAGGCCGGGATCCCCTTGGGGAAGGGCCCCGGCACCCTTGTGTCTTACTCGTTGCTCATCACGCTCTGCGCCGTGATGGTGATATCGGCCCCGGCGGTTGCGCCGGGATTGATCATCCGGATGACGGGCCCCACGTACAGAAAATGGAAAGGGTAGGTGACGGTCACCGAGACCTGGGTTCCCGTGCCGCCATCGACGCCCGCTCCCCCGATGGTGACGGTGGCCTTGGTGGTATCCACGTTGCCGGTTTGCAGGTAGTTTTGGACGCGAGTCGTGACCGCGCTGCTGGTGGTGAAGCCGGCCGGCAGAGACGCCAGGCGCGCCCCCTCCCGGGCGGCGTTGGCCATAATCTGGTAGAGGTTCCAGGCCCGGCCGAATTCGCAGACGCCCACCACCATCAGCAGGAGCATCACCACCACCAGAGCGAACTCCACTAGGTTTTGTCCCGAAGGCTCGACTCGGAATCGATTCATCGAGAGATCCAGCGGCTCAGAAGAACCAACAGGGTGCCCCCCGCCAGCGGGACGGCATAGGGAATCTTCAGGGTCCCCGGGTTTTCCAAGCGAAGAACGGGGGAGGGCTTGAGGCCCCCCGAGGCCCAGAAGGCGAGGAGCTCGGCGACCCTCTCGAGAGTGCTGCGCAGCCGGCCGTTCACCGCCGCCACGACGAGCGACAGCGCTCCGCCGATCAG
>QHVQ01000042.1:36828-38619 GCA_003222305.1 Acidobacteriota bacterium
GGAGAGGCCGATGGCGAGTCCACTGAGGACCAGGCCGTTGGAGATCCGGCGCGATCGGAGATCGGTCACGCAGGCAATCGCCGCGATGATGATGGCCGCACTATAGAAAAAGATCTTGGTCTCCACGTCCTCTCACTCCTTCGGTCACGGAAGCGCCGCGAAGGCGGCGTTGATATTTCCCCAGAGAATCGCCAGACTGCTTCCGACCGTCACCAGCGCCACGATGACCACGACGGCAATGAGTGCGGCCAATATTCCGTATTCGGCCAGGTCCTGGCCTTCCTCCCTTAAGAGCAATTCTTGCGGGAAGAACCGTGAAGCCAACCGGTAAAGCATCCGGGGTCTCCTGTTCGCTTCCACTTGGTCCGGCGATGGCGCCGGTTCGCTTGAATCAGAGGGGGGAGGGGGCTTTGGCGAGCCCCCTCCCGCAAGCTCCGTGCCGCAAGGTCGGCGTCTAGGGGTTCAGGGCATTGGCGATGTTGTTGAACACCGTCTGAATCTGGGTGCCCAGCGCGGTCACGGCGGCGATCACCACCAGGGCGATGAGCGCGATGAGCAGAGCGTACTCGGCCAGGTCCTGGCCCTCTTCGCTTCTCCAGAGTCGAGTCATCAAAGCCTTCATGCTGCCTCCTCCTGAAAGTGGTTAATGGGGAACTCGGTGGCGGCCCCTATCGCAATCGGCGTGCCACCCGCGACACGCGCCCTCTGAACGCCTTCAGTGCCAACGGTTTCGTCGAATTCGGAGAGTGGACACAGGGTGTTGGGCAGGTCCCGTGCTGGGCGATTTGCCTCTTAGGTGTGCACGCGGTTGCAACTCTCGGCCGCCGACCCATGGCGTGGGACGTAATCGGGAGAGCGCACGAGCCTGCCGAGGCGAGGCGCAGATGGGTTCAGGGGCAGTTGGAGACGGCTCGAGAGGGGTGCGGGCCCCGCCCCAAGCCGATTCCTCAGAAAAAGCCCCTTCGGCGGACGGTATGCACCGGTCTGCACAGCCGTGCACGGCCCTGCAACTTTCGGAGGGCTGTCAATTCGCCGTGGCCCACAGGGAAGGCGCGGAAGTTCTCTCCAAGGAAGGTCTTCGCTCCGCAACTCGCAGGAATCGGGTTGGCACGCCGATGGCTATAGGGACGGACCCGCCCCCAAAGAATGTGGCAAAACGGGACGGCCGAAGGAGAGAGGATGGTCAAGCGAACAACTACAAGCCTGAACACTCCGCCGGGCATCTCACGGGCCGATGAGCTGGGAAGTCGCTACGGGCTACGGAAGCCGCCCGAGCTGACGGCGGAAATCGCCTCGAGACGCTGGCGCGAGCTGAATCGATTCTTGCACTCCTGCATGGTGCTGCATGGGATGGACAGGGACTCAAGACCGATCCAGCGGCTGTTGCGAACCGCCGGCAGCCTGGTGGGGGCCTCCCGCGGAATTTTCTATGTGCGAGGTGATAATGCATCGGCCCTGGAGATGGCGGCCTCCTTAGGTTATCCCCAAGGGTTCCCCGAGCGGCTGCGCGTCGCCAACGAGCAGGCCGGCGCGGCCCTGAGAGCCGGAAAGCCCCTCCTGGTGAGCCGCCCCGTGGAGACTCGCCTCCAGGAGGAGATGCGACTGATGGGCGAGTCTTCGTGCGTGAGCGTCCCCGTTCTCCGGGAGGGTCGCCCTTGGGGCATTGCGCAGCTGCTGAGGGACCAGGCCTTCGGGGAGGACGAGGCGGTGCTTCTCTGGATGTACGCCCTGGTGGTGGAAGATGCCCTTCCCAGCCTGGTCCGATCGGCGCGGGCCGCCGAGGTCCCCGCC
>QHVQ01000129.1 GCA_003222305.1 Acidobacteriota bacterium
CGAGGGTTTCGCCGACGCCGAGCTTCCCGTGGAGCTTCCGGACGGTGGAAGTGAAACCCGCAAGGGTTGGGCGCTTCCCTTACTGGTCAACCTAGCGGCCCGGGATGGGAGGAAGCTGCGCGCCGCGTTCTATGACCCTCGCACGGTCGACGGCACGCTCTTGATCTCAAGTCAGTGTGCGCGCAAGTTCCCCGTGGTGATATTTGTTCATGGCGCGGGAATTCAACAAAACGTGGTGGAGGGGTGGACGATCTATTCGCCCAATTTCAAGTTCGCCACGGTCCTTGCCAACCGGGGTTTCGCCGTCTTCGAGGTGGATTACCGGGGCAGCTCCGGCTATGGCCGGGATTTCCGCACCGACGTGGCGGGACATCTGGGCGGGAAGGACCTGGAGGATGAGCTGGCCGGTGTGGACTACCTGAAAACGCTTCCGTGCGTGGATCCGGATCGCATCGGCATCTACGGCGGGTCGTACGGAGGGTTCATGGCGGAGATGGCCCTTTTTCGCCACCCCGAGGCCTTTGCCGCAGGAGCCGCCCTGCGCCCCGTCGCCGACTGGACCAACTACTATCGGAGCAACGCCTATTACTGCCTGCAGCGCCTGGGCACACCCGAGGACCATCCCGAGGCTTATCGCATCTCCTCCCCCGTCAACTTCGCTCAGGCGCTGCAGGACCCGCTCCTGCTGCTCCACGGCGTGCTCGATTCCAATGTCCCCTTCCAGGACACCGTCCAGCTCACCGATCGCCTCCAGCGTTCCGGCAAACGCTTCGAGCTGATGATCTATCCTCGGGAAGATCACACGTTCACCGAAGCGGAAAACTGGATCGACGAGTACAGTCGGATCCTGGACTTTTTCACGAGGCAGCTACAGCCATGACGAATCGGTACCGGTTGGTCCTGCTCGCCGCCCTGGCGGTGGCCGGCCTGCCCGCCTGCTCCGCCTCCTCCAACGCCCCTTCCACACCGGAGCTCTCCAAAGTGGCAGTGCTGCTGAGAACCTATTTCATCCCTCTCCGGCCGGAAATCAAGCTGGGCCCCAAGCACCCGGCTCTGGACCGCTTCCAGTTCAACGGCTACCTTCCCGGAGGCCAGGACGGGAAGGCCCAGCTCCGAAGCCTGAGCGCCCGCTACACGCTGAAAGATCTGGCATACCAGTACAGTGACTCCCGGAGAATGGAGGAGGGGAAGGAAGCGGTTCTCCAGATGGGATTCGGCGAGCCGATTCAGGTGAAGGTGGGCGATCTGGCCAAAGCGGGAGGCGCCTTGATTGCGGATTTCAATATTACCGTCGGTCAGAGGGAACTGGTGCACCGCAAGATTCCGTTCAAGCCTGGCGATTGCCTTCTCTTTGCCGGCCGACTGGACACGAGACTCCCCATCCTCTCGGTGTTCAGCGTCGAAATCCGCCGGTTTCCCGAGAATCAGGTGGCCGCATTCCAGGATTTCATGCTGCAGCCGCGCCGCGACAGCGAGGCCTTCGCGCCGCCCCAGCCCGCGCAGCGTAATCAGGAGCCCTACCTCCCCGGTGTGGGGGACGTGACCATGCCGGAGCTGACCTCGAAACAGACCGCAGCCTATCCCGATGTGGCACGGGCGCAGAAGCTCGAGGGGGACGTGATCGTGGAAGTGGTGGTGGATCGGGAGGGCAAGGTGACGAATCCGCGGGTCATCACCCCGGCATCCATCTTCGATGCGTCGGCGCTCGAGGCCGCGGCCACCTACCGTTACAAGCCCGCCACGAAGAATGGCCAGCCTGTGGCGGTGACCATGAACATCATCATTGTGTACAAACTCACCCTGAAGTCCGCCGAGTTGCGCCGACGCCCCACGGTAGTCAAGGGACGGTCCTGAGATTTGGGGCCTTGCGGCAGTGCAGGCATTGGGCGGCCCTGGAGGGCCGCCCTTGGTAACCTGATGTTTGAGGAGACGGTGCCAGAGCCGGAAGGAAACTAGCTCGAGTGTGTCTGGATCAGCCTGAGCAGAATGGAAAGAAGACCTGCGCCCAGTCCGAGGCTCAAAGCGATGCTCAGTGCGATGGCCAGCAGGAGGAGGAGGAATTCCATGGAGGAGGTGGACCCTTTCTTGTGGTGATGGGGACTCGCTCGCGGCGTCGACCTCGGCGCTCCATGCGCGTCCCGATGGCCGGGTACGGAGGATAATCTAGGTTAAATCCCTTGCAAAAGCAATTTTCGCGACTATGTCATGAATCCGGCGCCCGGCGCGGATTTCCCGCCACCGCGAATCGACCGTTGCGCTCCCCAACCTGAATCACTGCAAGACTTTCCTCAGTCGCACTGGCCGCCGGAGCGACGGCTGCGCCACAGCCGTGTCCAATCCAACATCCCGACCGGGTCAGGATGCAGGCCGCAGATACCATTTCTGACCAGCAGGCGCCGCGGTACCCAGGCGAGAGGGACCAGAAACCCCTGCCCCCGCAGCGAGGCGTCCAGGGTGGCCAGCCCCGCGGAGGTCCGAGCGGCATCTCCCTCCTGTCCCATCTGCCGCAGGGAACTGAACAAAGAGGATGGAACCGAGCGGTTCCAGCGGACCATCTCTTCCAGACGCAACAGGGGATCCGGGCTGGAGGGGAGAAATGGCAGGATGAATAGGTGGTATTCTCCGCGGCCCAGGGCCCCGGCGAGGTCTGTCGGACGGACGCCGTGCGCCACTATCCTACCGCCGCTTTTCGTCACCAGGCCCCCCAACTTCTCCGACAGAAGAGCGGCGGCCCGATCTCCCTCGGGATAGATCAGGTCCAGGCGGCCGAGCCCCCCCGGTGGCGCACCCGGCGGGGGGGAGTCGGCCTGCGCCTTCTTCCTCTCGATCGTCCCCTCCAGGAGGGTTCGCGGGACCTGGCAGGCGTCGCCGGCCACAGCCCGGCAGAGCGCCTCCCGATCCAGCGAGTCCAGAAACTTGCGGGCCAGCTCGGACCGCGAAAAGGGAGTGACGGAACGATTCAGCCCCAGGATGTAGGTGCGGCCCACGGCGTGGGCGAAAATCCTCGCGCCTGGAACGGACTTCCCATCCTCCAGGGGACCTGCCGGCGCTGCCTCCAGGGCCCCGGTGGCCAGGCGCTCCTTCGCGGCAGCCTCGCCCCGGACGAAGGTGATTTCATCCAGGTGCGGCAGGCCTCTGAAGTACTCCGGGTTGCTCCGCAGCACCACGAGCTGCGGCTTCGGCGTCCCCCAGACCTGATACGGACCGCTGCCCTCTTCATCTTCACCGAAGGCCGAGATTCCCAGGGCGGGGTGGGCCAGCCGGGCCGGAAAGTTCAGGACCGGCCAGCGCAGCACCACCCGTAGCGTCAAGCCCTCTTCCAAGATCAGTCCCGAAACGTGGGGAGCCTCGCCCGCGCGGGCTTCTTCGTAACCCTCCACGGCTTCCAGCAACCAGGCGTTGGCGGAGTCGGGCGCGAGGATGAGCTTTTCCCAGGACGCCACCACGTGCCGCGCTTCCAGATAGCGCCCGTTGGTGAACATCGTCGCAGGCCGCAGATGGAACACCCATTCGGCCCCTCCCCGCAGCATCTCCCAACTCACCGCCAGCTCCGGCTCGATCCTGCCGGCCGCATCCACGCGCGCCAGGCCGTGGAAGGTCAGGCCCCGCACGATCCGATCGCTGGAGGTGGCCAGGCGAGGCGCCGCCACCGTGGTGAAGGGATCCTCCAGGGCGAAGGTGCCTTCGCCTCCCTCTTCCGGGGCCGTCTCCCTGGGCGGAACACGCGACGGAGGCTTCTCGCCGGGGGCAGCGGGCGCCCCGGGCTGGGTGGGAGGCCTCATGGCACGGTGACAGGAAAGCATCGCGGCCGCCAGCAGCAGCGCGAGCAGGGCCCGTTCGGGGAGCCCAGGACGGCCAGGGGAATCAGTCCAGGAAGGCAACCTCTATCTCCTGGACTTCCAGGAGTGGGTCACGATCATCAGCGCCGGGAGCGTGGTGAGCGCGGTGATGAGGCAGGTGATGGAACCGATGACACAAACCAGTCCCATCGACTGGAGCCCCGGGTAATTGGAGAGGCCCACCGTGCCGAATCCCGCCACATTGGTCAGGGCCGCCATGACCACCGCCTTGCCGGTCTCCAGGAGTCCATCGGGGTTGTCCAGGCCTTCCTGGGAAATGCGATGGATGATGTGAATGCCGTAGTCCATACCCACGCCGAGGATCATGGTGGTGACAAAGGCGTTGATGAAGTTCATCTTGATTCCCAGGGCCTGCATGCCTGCCAGCATCCAGACCACGCCCGTGAGGAGCTGGATCATGGCCAGCGCCGTGAGCCAGCCGCTGCGGAAGTCGAGCCACAGCAGAGCTGCGACCAGTACCAGCCCCAGCAGCACCGCATGCCACGCGTCTCTCCGGAAGATCCGCCGCATCTCGGTGCTGGCGATGTTGACGCCGGTGATCTCCACGCCCTGGTCGGGATCGTTGACGGCCCGGACCAGCGCCGCCGGGGCGTGGCGCTTGGCGGCCACGTCGGCCGGAAAGAGATAGGTCACGGTCCGGGTCCGGCCGTCTCCCATCTTCACGTAGCGGCTCACGAAAGGATCCAGGCCGGCCGCTTCCAAATCTTTCAGCGTCACCGGCCTGGGGGGGTTCAGGGTGGCGGGGAGGGTCTTCAGGTAGTGGTCGTAAATCCCTTCCCGGAATCCATTCTCCCGCAGGGCCGATTCGAAGGTCTTCCCTGTCTTGAGCGCCCGGATGACGCTCTCCTGATCCTGGCGGGCCGGCAGGTAGGTCAAGATCGATTCGTATCCCAGGAGCATGCCGTTGGCGACGAAAGGCTCCAGCTTCCGGTCCACCTGACGGTTCCTCTCCAGCACCTCGTCCGCGTTGCGCCCCTCGCACACCACCATCATGGGATTGAAGGCGGCCCCGAAGCGGCGCGAGATCTTCTCCTGAATGAGGATCCCTTGGTTGTTCCGGGAGCGCAGCTCCTGCACGTTGTCGCTGAATTCGACGTGGTAGGCCATGTATCCGGCCAGGGCCGTGATCAGCGCCGAGCCCGCCACCACCGGCCAGGGATGCGCCGTGCTCCAGGTCATCAGCCGCTGGATGCCGAAGGAGTGCAGGTAGAGCCTGCCGGCCACGTCCTTGCGCCGCTTTCTTCCTTCGTTCCAGGCGATCATGGCGGGCAACAAGAACATGATGGCCACCAGGCAGAGGAGGATTCCCGAGCCCACCAGGAAGCCGAAGTCCTTGAGTCCCTTGTACTCGGTGACGCACATGGCGTAGAAGGTCCCCGCCGACGTGATGGCCCCCGTGAATACGCCAAAGGCGGTGGTCCCCATCATCAGGCGCAGAGCCTCCTCGAGACTTCGCCCCGCTTGGCGCTCCTCCACGTACCGGGCATACATGACGATGGTGAAGTCGGTACCCAGTCCCATGAGCATGGCCCAGAATCCCGTGGTCGCAGAATTGATGTGCCCCAGGAACAGATAGGCCACTGCCAGGGTCAGGAACTGTCCCACCAGTAGAGGGACCGAGGAATAGAGGATGGCTCCGACGCGGCGATAGCAGAAGGCGTAGAGCGCGACGATGACCAGAAAGGACAGCGTGCCGTTGCGGGTCATATCCTGACGGATCAGGTTGCTGTCCTCCATGGCGATGACATAGCCGCCGCCGTAGGAGACCTCCGGCAACCCCGAGCTCTTCGGGTCCTCTTTCAGCAGATCCTCGGAAGCCTTCCTCTGCGCCTTGCGGACCTGTTCCATCAGAGTCCTGGTGAAGTACACGTCCTGCGGGGGCTTCACCGGCTTGGCGATCAACAGCAGCGCTCCACCATCGGGCGAGAGGTAATAGCCGCTCTCCAGGTCCACCTTCAGAGCGCCCTTGCTGCGCAGCACCTCCCTGAGGAGCAACGGGCTGATCCAGAAGGGGTCTTCCTGGAGGATCTTCTTGACCACGAAGGAGGATGGCCCCGAGAGCTGCTGGGCGTTCTCCTTCACGCGGCGGCGGATCCCCTCGTCGCTGAAGCGGGCCTCCAGTTCGGGCAGCTTGGCCGGCGGGAGGAACAAGAGCTCGTTCTTGCGGAAGAACTCAAAGAAAGGGCCCGAGGTGTCCAGACGGTGCTCCACGTAGCGGATGTCGGGGATCCGCTGCAGCCTGGCCGCCAGCAGGTCGGCGTATTCCTGCAGGTCCTCGGCGGTCTGCCCCTTCTGCGCCTCCAGGACCACCAGGAGGTAGTCGAGGCCTCCAAAATCGTTGAGGGCGTTGCGAAAGGTGTTGATGGGACGATTCTCCCGGGGGAGCAGGGCGAGGATGTCGCCGTCGA
>QHVQ01000127.1 GCA_003222305.1 Acidobacteriota bacterium
TCGAGGAACTCCCGCGCCATCCTATCAGAGGTCTAGTTCAGCTCGAAACCGCCAACGTATTTCTTCTTACCCGCGATTTGTAGGGTGATCTTGTACTTCCCTCGGGTGAGATCCTTCGTCCTCGTATTGTATATCCACCCGGAGTTGAAGCGGAAGAAGGGATCGAATGGGTTCGCCGAGTCGTTGAGATTGACTTTGGTGATGTCCACACTCTGGTTCGTCGTGAGGTTGAAGAGCGCCACGATCTGCGGAGGAAGGGCCAGGCTGGCGTCCAGATTGAGCCCGCCGCAGCTCATCGAGAGCTTCATCGGACGGGTCTTGCCCAACGCGAACGGCTTGGGTGGGAAAGGCAGGGGCCGAGGATCATCGTCGGGGATCAGAGCCGCCACGCAGGAACCCGCGATCCCCAGGGTGAGGGGAACGTCCTCGGAGATGGGAGTGCCATTCGCCGTCCCCGTGAAGTGGAGGACGAACAGACGGGACGTATCACCCAGATAGCCGGACGGCACGGATACCACGAATGGTGTAAGGGCACCGACCGGGCTGACCGCCGGGGTCGTGGTGCATCCCGTGGAAGTGGTCGGAGTTCCAGGAATGTCCGGGTAGCAGGCCGTCGCAGTGGTGATGTTCACCGAGGTCGGGTTGGAGATGCTGTCCTCGGGCGTAATATCCTGGGGTGGGCTCGACAGTGTGGCGCAGCCGCCGACAATCGTGGCGAATCCCGCGTTTCCCACGAAAACATTAATCTGCGCGGTCTCGCCCGGTTCCCACAAGCCGTTTCCACTGGGTTCCTTGAGGCTCACGCCGGTGGGACTCAGTGAGACGGCCACGCCGCTCACGGGATGATTTCCATCGGGGACCAGCTGAATAAAGGGACCCTCGGAGGCCGGCAGGCCGTTGGGGCAGATACCGTTGGCGTCCGGACTTCCGCTCCCATCGCAGACCCGGACGATGCTGAGCACCTCTTTGGCCAAGAAAGTCGCCGCATTGCAGGGCAAGGTCTGACTCGTGCCTGCGGGGATCGTCTGGGTCAAAGCCTGGGTCTCGCAGACCGGGGCCGGGGGAGGCAAAGAAGTGAGCGTCGGCGCCGTGAAAGAGGCCGCGCTGGAGTTCCGGGTAACGCAGAAGCAGGAGTTCCCCTGGCTGCACGCCCCCTGGCCGGTGGATGGGCAAAGGTTATTGCAATTGACGCCGCACGCCCCACAGTTCAACGGGTCCGTGTGGAGGTTCACACACTTGTTGCTGCAGGCCGTCTGGAGCGGCGAAGTGCAGGTGATGCAGGTGGAATTCGTGCAGATCTGGTTGGTGCCACAGGCGTGTCCGCAGCCGCCGCAATTGAGGGGGTCGACGGTGGTGTCGACGCACTCGCCCTGACAGAGGGTCTGTCCCAGCGGGCAGACGGAGAGGCAAGTTCCCTCGCTACAGAACTGGCCGTGCAGCGTGTCGCATTGGATGCCGCAGCCGCCGCAATTGTTTTCATCGGTGAGGTAGTCGACACAGGTGCCACTGCAATTGAGCTGGTTTTCGTGCGGACAGCAACCGGGAGGGCCTGCGTCCAGGTGCACGGTCAAGTCGTTGAGGCTGGTGTTGTACAGAGTCGTAGTATAGCTGACCTGGTCGGACCCCGGCTGTCCCACGCTGCTGGTGGCGCTGAAGAGCACCTTCGGGGGACTGAAGAAAGAGATGAGGCTGGAGGTGAGCGATGTGTTGGAGAGGGTCACCCCCGATGTCGTGAGGGAACGTCCAGGGACGCTGAACGGTCCGCGAGAGGTCCCCACCGGAAGGCCCGCCGTAGCGGTAAAGCAGATGTCGTTGGTGCACGAGTTTCCCGTGAACGAGTAGATGGCCTGCGATGTTTGCCAGGTCCACTTGGAACCCACGCCGGTGGAAGTCCCCGTCCCCACGCTACCTTTGAAGCCACCCGGCCCGGCGGAAAACCAATTGAAGGTGAACGCATCTCCCACGGCCTTGTTCGTCACCACGTTTTCCACCTTGGCAGGAAACGTGGAGAGAATGTTCAAGGCGCAAGTGCTCTCCGTAGTCCCGTTGGCGTCGAGATCCACCGCCTTGGAAGCGGCCCAAACGAGACCTCCGAGGGCGCCGAGAATCGCGAACGCTACCAGGAATAGATGAAAGCGCTGTCTGTTTCCGAGCATGCTAAATCTCCCCCCGCGTGCGGCACGCACCGTTTTGAGTCGCTCTTCTGCTAGAATTACAGGGCACCGAACTGGAATCAGTTATACACTATACGCCGAATTGACCCCCTGCAGAACAGATTTCTCGATGGTTCACGCACTTGGTAGCCATTCCCCTGATCGAAGAGGGGAAGATCTGAGAGGATGCCTTGAAGGGAACCGAGTATAAGCTCCGCTTCTGGGGAGTGCGGGGCACCGTGCCTACCCCCCACGCCGACAAGTTGCGCTATGGGGGGAACACGGTGTGCCTGTCCGCGGCCCTGACCGAGGACGAGTACCTGATTCTGGATTGCGGCAGTGGTTTGAGACTCCTCGGAAATGCTCTGGCGGAGAGAAAAACGAAGGGTCCGCGCCGGTTTCATATCTTTCTGTCTCACTATCACTTCGACCACGTCGAAGGGCTCCCGTTCTTCCAGCCCCTCTACGATCCCCAGAGCACCATCGCACTGCACGGATTCCAGTCGGGAGGGAGGTCGGTCAAGGAAGTCCTGGAGAGGCTCATTACTCCCCCCTACTTTCCGGTAAACCTGGCCGGGGTCCCCGCAATGATGCAGTACGTCAACACGGATGGCCTGCCCCTGCCCTACGGCGACATCCGGGTCAGCTGCCTGCCGCTGCGGCACCCCAACGGGTCCCTGTCTTATCGGCTCGAGCATGGAGACCGGCGTATCGTTTTCGCAACCGACCACGAGCATGGGGACGAGGCCACCGACAAAGCTCTGATCCGCTTTTCGGAGGGTGCAGACTACCTGATCTACGATGCCACCTACATTCCCGGGGAATACGAGAGCCTGCGGCGCGGGTGGGGACACAGCACCTGGTACGCGGCGGTCCGAACCGCCCGGGCAGCAGGGGTGAAGACGCTGGTATTGTTCCACCACCACCCGGATCATACCGACCAGGACCTGGAGGAAATTCTGCGCGTGGCCCGGGAAGAACTGCCCGCCACCGAGATTGCGCGGGAGGGAATGGAGCTGCCTTTCTGACCCGGCTCGCGGTTCAGGCGGGGAGTCGCCGGACCAGCAGGGCAGTCATGTCGTCGTTCTGAGGCGCGAGGCCTCCGAAGCGCTCCACTTCGCTCACAATTCTCCGCAGAAGGTCGGCCATGGGCTCGTGCTGGTGCTTGATGACCAGCTCGTCCACCCGCTGCTGACCGAAGGCCTCCGACTCGAAGTTCTCGTACTCGAAAATCCCATCCGTGATGAGCCCCAGGATGTCTCCCTGGCCCAGGTCGTGCCGTCGCGGCTCGGGCAGAGGCAGCCCCGCCATGAATCCCATCGGAATGGTGGAGGCGGAGAGCCACTCGCACCGCCCGGTGTCGGCGTGGAAGTGCAGCAGCGGCCCCTGGCCGCCTGCATGATAGATGACCCGGTGGTTCTGAGTGTCCAGCAACCCCAGAAAGGCCGTGACGAACCGATTGTCGGGAAGGTCTTCCACCAGCTGGTCGTTGATATGGCGGAACGCCGAGTCGAGATCGGCCCCCAGCCTCACCGCCATGCGAAGCATGGCCCGAACTTGAGTGACGCTTAAGGCCGGGCCCACGCCGTGACCCGTTGCGTCTCCCAGCAGGAGCATGAGGCGGTTTCCGTCCATGGCGATGATGTCGAAGATGTCGCCTCCCGTCTGATTGGCGGGCCGGCTCCAGCCGGCGAGGTCGTAACCGGCCAGGCGCGGCACCGCCTTGGGCAGCACCCGGGTCTGGATGTCCCGGGCCACCGCCAGCTCCCGCTTGATCTTTTCATTCTCCACCAGCTCCGCCAGCATCTTGATACGCTGAATAGCGACGGCGCATTGCGCGGCCAGAGCGGTGGCAATCCTCTCGTCCTCTTCGCTGAACACCCCTTCCGTCTTGTTGAGCACCTGCATGACTCCCACGAGGGAGTTGTCGTACCCGATCAGGGGGACGGTGAGCAGGCAGCGGGTGCGGTAGCCGGTCTTCTGATCCGCCTCACGGTTGAAGCGGGAGTCGGCATAGCAGTCCGGCACGTTGATGAGCCTGCGGCTCTCGGCGCACTCCCCCACGATGCCCCGGTTGGCGGGGAAGCGCAGGGCGGTCACACCCGTGGCCACGGTGGAGTAAAGCTCGTGGGTTCTGGAATCGTAGAGGAAGACACTGCCACGATCGGCCTGGAGGACCTCCCGGGCGGCGTCGATGACATGGGTGAGCATGGTGGTGAGGTCGAGGGGGCGGGCCAGCTGGCGAGTGACCTCGAGAATGCGCTCCATCGCCTCCGCGGTGGGGGGCTGCTTCTTCTTCCCTCCGCCCATGGCTTAGTGCCTCCTCCGGCAAGTCATAAGACTAGCAGAGAATGGCAGCCCGCGCCTACCGGAACCGTAGCATCACTCCCCGCTCGCGCGACGGCTTCGGGAGGGAGCAGCACTCCACCCAGAGCTCTCCTCGCTCCGCTCCGCGATGTCCTATCCACGTCCTGGCGAAGCCTTGTCGGGGGAAGACCGTGCGATCTCCTTTGGGCGCTGGCGTATGATAAGCAGCGCGGAGGGATGGTGATAGACCGGCGGAAAGGGGAGGAGCGGCTATGAGCAAATCCTTGGGGTTGGCAAGGTCGGCGATTTTGGGTATCGCCTTTGCGCTGGCCATGCTCGCCCTCATCTGGTACGCCAGCGCATCTCTAGGACAGCACCACTGCGAGGTCTGCCTAGCCTACGGCGGCCAGAGTGTTTGCCGGCAGGCTGACGGCGCCACTGCGGAGGAAGCGAGGCGCACGGCCACCGACATAGCCTGCGCGGTGCTGGCTTCGGGGATGACGGAAAGTCTCAAGTGTCAGCGCACCGAGCCGAGAAGCGTTTCGTGCGACGGAAAATATCCGGCCGACTCCGGCCGGGAGGAGCGGCGATGAAGCATGAAAGGACCCCTGAGGGAGGACTGAAGCTGGAGCTCAGCGCCCGCGAAGCCAGGCTTCTCAAATACCTGGCGGAGCGAGCGAGCTTTGTGGACACCCCTCCTGAGGAGCAGACCCACATCTTGAGACTCGCGGAACAGATTCTCTTCGCCCTGGGGGAGAAGATCGAGCCATGAAGGGGGGCTGCGATGATCCGAATCCTGCCCGGACTCTCCATTCCCGACGAAGACCTG
>QHVQ01000136.1 GCA_003222305.1 Acidobacteriota bacterium
CAATCCTCCCGGCGCCCAGGCTCCAGGGTCCCGGGCCGACCTCCTGGCCCTGGGGGATTCATTCACCTTTTGCACGGGGGTCCGTCCCACCGAGGCCTGGCCGATCCCCCTTGGGCTACTGCTGGGTCTCTCTTCCTACAATCTGGGAAGCCCAGGCATCGGCCTTTATGAGTATCTACAGATCCTCGAGCAGATCGGGATTCCCATGTCCCCGCGCATCGTGGTGCTCAATTTTTATGAGGGAAACGATCTGCGGGACGCGCTGCACTTCAGCGAATACCGGCGCGCGGTGGGGCAGGGGAGGCAGGCGCCGGCCCGGCGCCTGCTCAAGGACCGGCCGCTGGCGCGGCACAGCTACGCCTACAACCTGCTCGTGGTAGGGACGCGCCGGCTTAACCGCGCGGTGCGTCTGCTTCTCGAGAAACGGCTGGGAATTCCGAGCGGCGAGGAGCCGGCCCCCGATTTTCGCTATCGGCTGAGCTTTCCCGAGGGCGCCATCCCATCCAATGAAGAGGACGCCGATGCAGACGAGGTGCGCTCAGCCCGCAGTCTTCGCGCCGGAGAGATCGACCTCGGCGTCTTCAGGGAGGGCCTGGAAACCTTCGTGGAATTGTCCCGGCGCCACGGATTCAAAGCGATCGTCGCCTACACTCCCTCGGCCTACACCGCCTATGCCGATCACGCGGTGTTCGAGGACGCCGGCCTCCAGGACCTCATGCCCTGGTTCAGTCGGCGGCAGCGGGAGTATCTGGCGAAGACCGGTCAAGAGCTTGGCTACGCTTTCGTCGATCTCACGCCGGCCCTGCAAGCGGCCGCCCGATCCCTTGGAAGAGACGACCTCCTCTATTTTCCCTCCATCCTCCATTTCACGGCACGCGGCCACGCCGTGGTCGCCGCGGCTCTGGCGGAGGCCCTGCGTACCGGCACGCCCGATGGTAGAATAAGCGCCGGCGTGCAGGACTCCCTCTTCCCCCCCGCCGCGAGGAAGCACCGACCATGATGGATCCAGAGCGTCCGAAGTCCGCCGGGGTCAGCGAGACGGAAGCCCGCCGCGTGGCGGAGGAGGCCCGCGAAGCGGAGTGGCGCGAGCCGAGCTTCCTGAAAGAGCTGTTCCTGGGAAACTTCCGATTGAACCTGGTGCATCCTTTCCCCGGTGCCGCCCAGTCGCCCCGCCCCGAATTCCTGGAGTTCTATCGCAAGATGGAGCGTTTCCTCCAGGAGAGCGTGGATCCAGACCGGATCGATCGGGAAGGGAATATCCCGCCGGAAGTGGTGCGGGGCCTCAAGGAGATGGGCGCCTTCGGCATGAAGATCCCGAGGGAATACGGCGGGCTCGGGTTCACCCAGGTGGAGTATGGCCGCGTCATGCAGCTGGTAACCAGCCACGATGGCAGCGTCACCGCGCTGCTCTCCGCCCACCAATCCATCGGGGTGCCGCAGCCAGTGAAGCTGTTCGGGACGCCCGAGCAGAAGCAGAGGTACCTGCCCCGCTGCGCCGCCGGGGCGATCTCCGCCTTCGCGCTCACCGAGCCGGACGTGGGCTCGGATCCCGCCAACCTCGCCACCACAGCCGTCCGGACCGAGGACGGAAGCGCCTATATCCTGAACGGTGAGAAGCTCTGGTGCACCAATGGGACCGTGGCGGAGCTGCTGGTGGTCATGGCGCGTCATCCGGATACCCGGAAGATCTCGGCGTTCGTCGTGGAAACCGCCTGGCCTGGCGTCCGGGTGACGCACCGCTGCCACTTCATGGGGCTCAACGCGATCGAAAACGCCGTCATCTGTCTCGACCAGGTGCGCGTCCCCCGGGAGAATCTCTTGTGGGCGGAAGGTCGCGGGCTGAAGCTGGCCCTGGTCACTCTCAACACGGGACGCCTGACGCTCCCCGCCTCGGTGGCGGGGATGGCCAAGGTCTGCCTCGAGATTTGCCGCGACTGGGCGGGTAAGCGGGTTCAGTGGGGCCAGCCGGTAGGCAAGCATGAGGCCATCGCTCAGATCCTGGCCGACATGGCCGCCAATGTCTTCGCCCTGGACACCGTGTCGGAGCTCTGCTCGCAGATGGCGGATCGAGGAGGCACGGACATCCGCCTCGAGGCCGCGGTGGCGAAGATGTGGAACACGGAAACAGCCTGGAAGATCGCCGATCAGACGGTGCAGGTGCGGGGCGGCAGGGGCTACGAGAAAGCCGACTCGCTGAAGGCCAGGGGCGAGGCCCCCATTCCGGTGGAGCGCATCCTGCGGGACGCCCGGATCAATCTGATCTTCGAAGGTTCCAGCGAGATCATGCGCTTGTTCATCGCCCGGGAGGCAGTGGACCGGCACCTGAGCATCGCCGGAGCGCTGGTGGACCCCAAGGTAGCCTTCCGGAAGAAGCTGGCGGCGTTCCCGAAGGTGGTCTCATTTTATGCAGGCTGGTATCCCACCCGCTGGCTGGGATGGGGCCGCTGGCCCCGCTACGGCGAGTTCGGGAGCCTTGCCCCGCATGTGCGCTTCATCGATCGCGCGAGCCGGCGTCTGGCGCGCAGCCTTTTCCATGCCATGTTGATGCACGGCGCGCGGCTCGAGAAGAAGCAGGCGCTCCTCTTCCGGGGCGTGGAAATCGGTGCGGATCTCTTCGCCATGACCGCCGCACTGGCGCGCGCCCATGCCCTGAGCCGGGCCGGGATGGAGGGCGGGCGGGAAGCCGTGGAGCTTGCCGACCTCTTCTGCCGCAACCTCCGGCGCCGCATCGGCGGGAGCTTCAGGGCGCTGCGGTCCAACGACGACGACAGGAAGTACCAGATCGCCCGTCGGGTCCTGGATGGGAAGCACCGGTTCGTGGAGCAGGGCATCATCCATCCCGTCCCCTCCTTCACCCACCCTGCACCGGTCCCCGTGCCTGAACCCGCCGTGAAGCGCTAGGCCTCCTCCAGAGCGATTTCTCTGCAGTCTTCCGCGCGGCGTGCTTGACCCCTTTGGCGAACGGGACGTAGAATCCGCCGAAGTTCAGGAACCTTCCTCGAGAGGATTTCCATGAAAACGACTCGTCTCACGCCGGCCCTCCTGCTGATTGCTCTGGGCGCGCTCCTGGGGTCGACGGAGGTCCGAGCGGGCCACAATCCCGGCGTGGGAATCTTCAGCGACGTGCGCGTGGGGAAGGACGAAGTCCGCCATGACGACGTCGTCTGTATCGGCGGCCATGCCACCATCGAGGGCAAGGTGGAGGGAAGCGTGGTGGTGATCGGAGGAAAGCTCGATTACTCGGGCGAGGCCAAGGATGTGGTCACCATCCTGAGCCGGGCCGATTTCAGGTCGGGCGCCACCGTCCACGGCGACATGGTCCACATCCTCGGGGAGATGCAAAGTGCCCCGGATGCCAAATTCGAGCGGGAACAGGTCGACCTGGGCTCGCGCCTGCCTCCTCGCATGCAACGCTTGCTGTCCCGGGGACTCATCGGATTGTTCGTAATCCTGCGTCTCATCGGAATCATCATCTCCGGCCTGGTGATCCTGCTGATCGCCCTGCTCATCCCGGACCGGATCGAGCGGATGTCCGAGGCGCTGGACACGCGCTGGCCCGCCTCGTTCGGATTCGGGCTTCTCGCCTGCTTCGCCGTGGTCATTCTGGCGGTCGGGCTGGCCATTACTCTCATCGGCATCCCCTTCGCGATCCTCCTCGGCCTCGTGGCCAAACTGCTGGGCCTCGTGGGGGTCAGCGGCATCCTCCTGCTGCTGGGCAAGAGGCTGGGGACCGAGACCGGGATTCTGGGGGAGCAGTCCTCAACCGTGTGGGCCGTGATGTTGGGCTTTGGCGTCATGGCGCTGGTGCGCTTCATTCCGATCATCGGAGAGCTGATCTGGCTGGTTCTGAGCATCATCGGGTTCGGATTGGTCCTGGTGACCAAGCTGGGTGCGCCAGCGGCTGAGGCGAGCGCGTCCTGATGGAGGCAGCCGGCGTAGGCACGCCTGCGCTCTGGATCGGATTCACCGCCTTCGTCCTGCTGGCCCTCCTCCTGGATCTGGGTCTTTTCCACCGGCACTCCCGTACCGTCTCCATCAAGGAAGCCACCTTATCCTCGATGATCTGGGTGGCGCTGGCGCTGCTCTTCAACGCGGGCGTCTACCACTATCTTGGGCACCAGCGCGGGCTGGAATTCTTTACCGGCTACCTCATCGAGCTGGCGCTGAGTGTCGACAACCTCTTCGTCTTTCTGATCATCTTTTCCTACTTTCATGTTCCGGGGCACTTGAGGCACCGCGTCCTGTTCTGGGGAATTCTCGGCGCCATGCTGATGCGCATCATCTTTATAGTGGCCGGGACGACGCTTCTGGGCCTGTTTAACTGGCTGGACTATGTCTTCGGCGCCAGGAGACGGAGGTCGATCCGGAGATGAACTGGCTCCTGAGATTCGCGCGGCGCTTCCTGCGCGTCTCGAAGGAGTACCACGATAACAAGTTCTTCGTTCGGCAGGCGGGCCGGGGTTATGCCACGCCCCTGCTCCTGGTGCTCTTGGTGGTGGAATCCACCGACGTGGTTTTCGCCGTGGATTCCATCCCCGCCATCTTCGGCATCACCCGCGATCCCTTCATCGTCTACTCCTCCAACGTCTTCGCCATCTGC
>QHVQ01000137.1 GCA_003222305.1 Acidobacteriota bacterium
GGGAAACGTCGACGTCCTCGTACGTCAGCACCGGGCCGTCGGGGGTCCAGGTGGCCAGCGTCGTCTTCAGCCAGCTCGCGTCGTCGCGCCGGGGAAAATCGGGCTTGAAGTGGGCCCCGCGGCTCTCGTCACGCCGGAGCGCCCCCCGGGTCACCACCCTCCCCAGCTCCAGCATGTTCCAGAGCTGGTTGGCGAACAGCAGCGAGGGGTTCGCCCACCCCCCGCCGTCCAGGTTCCCCAGCCTCTTGAAGCGCTCCATCATCTCGGAGAGCCTTCCATAGACGCCATCGAGGTGGCCATTGTGCCGCA
>QHVQ01000138.1 GCA_003222305.1 Acidobacteriota bacterium
GGGCTCTCTTCGTTGATCAGGCCGCTGGACGTCGCCTCATAGTCCACCCAGAGCCCTCCCATGGAGTAGTGCACCGCCGGGAAAATCTTCATGGGCTCCTCGCGCGGATCCACGCCCATGAACTTTTCGTAGATCTCCAGGATGCCTCCCAGCTTGCGGTTCAGCGTGGTCCGGTCGATGTGGGACACGTCGAGATAGACCATCATCTTGCCGTCGAGGCCCATCCCCCGGTTGACGCAGACATCGAAGATCTCCCGGCTGGCCACGTCCCGCGGCACCAGATTGCCATAGCGCGGGTATTTCTCCTCCAGGAAGAACCAGCGCTCCGACTCGGGAATCTGCTTGGGCGGCCGGCTGTCCCCCTTCTGGCGAGGCACCCAGACGCGCCCCCCTTCGCCCCGGGCCGACTCGGACATGAGCCGCAGCTTGTCCTCCCCCGGAATGGCCGTGGGGTGGATCTGGATCATCTCGCCGTTGGCGTACTTCGCCCCCTCCAGGTAGGCGGAGGTGGCGGCAGAGCCGGTGTTGATCATCGAGTTGGTGGATCGGCCGAACAGGAGTCCCGGCCCTCCGGTGGCTAACATGGTGGCCTCGGCGATGAAGGCCTTGATGCTCATGGAGCGCATGTCCACCGCGACGATTCCCCGGCAGACCCCGGAATCGTCGCGGACCATGCCCAGATACTCCCAATGCTCGTACTTCTTCACCTTGCCGTCGGCCTCGAAGCGACGCACCTGCTCGTCCAGCGCATAGAGGAGCTGCTGGCCGGTGGTGGCGCCCGCGAAGGCCGTGCGGTTGTAAAGGGTGCCGCCGAAGCGGCGAAAGTCGAGGTTGCCTTCCGGAGTGCGATTGAAGGGGACGCCCATCCGGTCCAGCAGGAAGATCAGGTTGGGGGCCGCGTAGCACATCGCCTTGGCCGGGGGCTGGTGGGCCAAAAAATCGCCCCCCTTCACGGTGTCTACGAAGTGAATCTCGGGAGAGTCGTTCTCTCCCTTGATGTTCACCGCCCCGTTGATCCCTCCCTGAGCGCAGACGGAGTGGGAGCGGCGCACCGGGACCACCGAGAACAGGTCCACGCCGTGGCCCGCCTCGGCGATCTTGATGGTCGCCATGAGGCCGGCCAGACCTCCCCCCACCACGATGAATCGCGATTCCGCCATCGCCGTCCGCAGGGCCTAGGCCGCGTGGCCCAGGATCTCGAAGAAGTGGGCGGAGCTGAGGATGCCGCCGTGGAAGTTCCCCAGGTCCAGCTTCTCATTGGGAGCGTGGGCGTTCTCGTCGGGCAGTCCGATCCCCATGAGCACCGAGGGGGCCTTGAGGATGTCGGCGAACGTGGCCACCACCGGGATGGATCCCCCCTCTCGGGTGAACACCGGGCGCTTGCCGAACCCCTTCTCGAACGCCTTGGAGGCCGCGTGAATGGCCGGATGATCGAGCGAGGCCACCCAGGGGCGCCCGCCGTGCATCCGAGTCACGGTGAGCTGCATGCTCTTGGGACAAATCTTCTTGAAGTGCTTTTCGAACAGCTTGGCGATCTTTTCCGGATCCTGGTTCGGGACCAGCCGCATGGAGATCTTGGCCATGGCCACGGCCGGGATCACGGTCTTGGCTCCTTCGCCCGTGAAACCGCCGAGAATTCCGTTCACCTCGAAGGTCGGCCGGGCCCAGATCCGCTCCAGGGTCGAATAGCCTTTCTCCCCCCAGAGGGCGGGCGCCCCGAGCTCTTTGGCGTACTTCTTGTCCGAGAAGGGCAGCCGCTTGAATTCCTTGCGCTCCCGCGCCGTGAGCGGCTTCACGTCCTTGTAGAAACCGGGGATTGTCACCTTTCCGTTCTTGTCCTTCAGGGAGGCCAGGAGCTGCGCCAGCACGAAATTGGGATTGGCCACTGCTCCCCCGAAAGAGCCGGAGTGGAGGTCGGTCCTGGTGCCGCGCAGATCGATTTGGTAGTAGCAGAGCCCTCGCAGCCCGTAACAGATGGAGGGCACGCCGCGCTCGAACATGGGCGAGTCGGAAATCAGGACCACGTCCGACTTGAGCCAATCCTTGTGCGCCTCGATGAACCGGTCGAGGTTTTCGCTGCCGACCTCTTCCTCCCCCTCGATGAGGAACTTCACGTTGACGGGCAGCTTTCCCTGCTGCTTGAGGTGGGCCTCCGCCGCGGCGAAGTGGATGTAGATCTGCCCCTTGTCGTCGGCTGCGCCCCGGGCGTAGATCTCGCCGTTGCGGATCGCCGGCTCGAACGGGGGCGTGTCCCACAGGACCAGCGGATCGACGGGCTGGACGTCGTAATGGCCGTACACCAGCACCGTCGGACGGCCCGGCGCCTTGCACCATTCGGAGTAGACGATGGGATGACCCGAGGTCTTGAACACCTCCACGCGCTCCAGGCCCACCTTGCGCATCATGTCCGCGACGAAATGGGCGCAGCGCTCGGTGTCTTTGTTGTGGGAGGAGTTGCTGGAGACGGAGGGGATTTTCAAGAACTCCACGAGGTCGGCGACGTAGCGATCCTTGTTCTGCTTGATGAACGAAACAACGCTTTCCATGAAGATCTCCTGCGGACTCTCTTGCCGCTCCCGCGCGGGACCATGAATTGAGCTTTCGTTGACGGCGGCGGATTGTATCATCCGCGCGGCTCGCCCATCAATGTGACCCCTCGACATTGAAACGTTTTCTTGGCGCGTGTTACGATGCGCTCACTTTGGGGGGAAGACGCAATGAAAGAAAAGAGCCGATATCTTCGCGGACCGAAAATCTTTCCCGATCCGGTCACCGCGGGAATGCGCGTGGATCAGCTGGTGGACGGCGCCTTTCTGGCCTACAACGCCGGAAGACTTCAGAGTGCCTGCCGGCTGTTCGTGGAAAAGATGCTGGAGAGCGACGTCACGGTCGGGATGTCCCTCTCGGGCGCCATGACCCCCGCGGGGGTGGGACGCAGCACCCTCATTCCACTCCTCCAGGCAGGGTTCGTGGATTGGATCGTCAGCACCGGCGCCAACCTTTACCACGACGCCCACACCGGGCTGGGGCTCTTCATGCACCGCGGTAGCCACGAGCTCGACGACACCCTGCTGCGCAGGGAAGGGGTGGTCCGGATCTACGACATCCTCTTCGACTACGAAGTCCTCCTCTCCACCGACGCCTTCTTCCGCCGCATCCTGGAAGAGCCGGCTTTCCAGAAGCCCATGGGCACCGCGGAGCTGCACTACCTGTTCGGCAAGTACCTGGCGGCGCGGGAGGACGAGCTGAAGCTCACGGACACCTGCCTGCTCACCGTGGCGTATCGCGCGGGGGTTCCCCTCTACACCTCCTCCCCGGGCGACTCCTCCATCGGGATGAACGTGGCCGAGCTGGCGCTGCGGGAGAGGGGCCCGCGCATCGACGTGAGTCTGGACGTGAACGAGACCGCCGCCATCGTGTACGACTCCAAGACCACGGGCGGGAAGAGCGGCGTGCTCATCGTAGGCGGCGGCTCGCCCAAGAACTTCGTGTTGCAGACCGAGCCCCAGATTCAGGAAGTGCTGGGCCTCGCCGAGAAGGGCCACGACTATTTCATCCAGATGACCGACGCGCGGGCCGACACGGGCGGCCTGTCCGGCGCCACGCCGGGTGAGGCGGTTTCCTGGGGCAAGATCGATCCTGACAAGCTCCCCGATTCGGTGGTGACCTACCTCGACTCCACCGTGGCACTCCCCATTCTTACGGTCTACGCCCTGAGCAAGCATAAGCCGCGGCCCTTGCGCCGGCTCTACGACAAGAGAGACAAGTTTCTCGCGG
>QHVQ01000043.1 GCA_003222305.1 Acidobacteriota bacterium
CAGATCTTGTTGCCTTCAACGTGGGTGACCGTTCCGGTGGCAGCGAGGCTGAGATCCCCTCGGACCAGCGGCACGGAGATCGCCACACCCGGCGACAGAGGGTAATCCACTCCCGACGCCTGACCGCCTCCTCCCACCACCGGCTCCAGTCCTCGCGAGCGGAACAAGGGGGAAACCTCCCGGACCAGCGACTCGGGAAATCCCGCAAAGACCAGCGGCGTCGCGATGGGCAACAGCGAGGCCGCCATGCCGGGGACCGGGACGGCGCCGGGCGGGGCAGCGGCGGGCGAGGGGTTTACCCATTCCTTGAGCATCGTGGCAGCCGTTTCCGAAGCAGGTGCCCGCGGCATCTGCGCAGCCCGCATCATGTCGCCGATGGGTGTGATTCCCGCAATCGCCTCTTTCTCGAAGGTGCCGAGTGAATACGACACCGCTCCGAGGACCTTCCCGTCCAGCATTACCGGACTCCCGCTCATGCCGAGGACGACGCCGGTCCTTTCCACATTCGCGCCGTGGAGCCGCGACAGAATCATGTCCTGCTGGGGACCGATGGCGTTCTTGAGGACCCCCAGGATCTCCACCTGGAACTCCTCCGGCTCGTAGCCCTGGAACACCGTGCGCGCCGTGCCCACCATTCCCGGCCGTAGCTGGGCGGGATCGAAGAGCGGCATTTCCCTTTCGCCGGGAGGAGAGATCTGACCCCCACCGGCCGCGACTGCGGTCGTCAACGAGAAGAGGGCCGGAAGGTACCACCGCTTGGAAAGTATCATGCGGCAGCTATTCCTTCTCTCGACCCTTGAGGCTTTTCTTGATGGATTCCACGATGAAGTTCTGCATGGAGGGTTTTTGCTTGCGCACGGCCTCGTAGACCAGGCAGGGAAGCTTGAGTGAAATCTGGATTCCGTCCACGCTCAGGCCGTCCAGCCAACGGGTGAATTTTTCCCAGCTTTCCCACTGCATGGACTCCACGGCCCCCTTCCCATAAAGCTCGATGAGCGTGACCTCCTCTTTGAGCTTGAAGATCACGTTGGACTCATCGTATTCGGCGAAGTCGGAATAAGCAAAGAATTTCACTTCCCCCGCTGTCTGGTCCTTTCCCTTGACGCTGATTTCGGGCTGCTTGTTGCAGCGCATGATGACGGAGTCCCCCTTACCCTTGAAGTGAAAGGCCAGGATGGGATCGGTCCTCCGGTTGCTGTCGGTAGGTGTCTTCAACGCGCGGTAGACCCGACGTGCGATGCCATCATTACTTGTATACGTATCCCTGGCCATTTATATCGATCTCCCTCAAAAAGCATAGCAGCCCCGAGGCGCAGGAATAGTAGAGATTCCCCCTGCTTATTGTCAAGGGAATCCTCCCTCTGTCGCGATTCTCCCCATCCGCTGCAAATGATTTTCTTTTTCATTGCCATGCGAGCGATCTCGAAGTATTAGGAAGTTAATTCGGGTTGGTTCCGCTGAAAGGCACGTCCCGCAAGGCTTTTGGAGGAAAGGGGTGGCCGGCTTGGACCGGAGACAGGGATTCTTTTGGGGTGCGCTGATACTGCTGACTTCGTTCGCCGCGGCCGCGGGAGTGCCGGTGGAAACCGGGGACAATTTTGAGCGAATTCTCTCGGGGCTGCATCCCGATTACCCGAATTTCGTGGGCGGCATTCGCCAGGGAGAAACGCGGTTCCATCCTCCGACCCTCTACATGGGCCTGGTCCGCCCGGGTGGCAAGGACCCCACCCGACTGGACGACGCTCCACTCCTCGGGCGAGGCGTCAAGAACGACATCATCGTTTACGCCGACTCGAGGGAGGTGGGACGCAGCCCCGGCTGGGGCATGCTCCTCATCGACCACGAATACTTCCACGCCCGGCATCTGGCCCGGGGGGATCGCACTCCCGTCCCCTCCTTCGGCGACGCCGAGGCGGATCGCCATTACTACGAAGCGGTGGCATGGGGCTACAACCTCGCCCAGGCCGATGAGGGCGACTACCCCACCCTGACCCACGCCGACTACCTGGAGGCCTTTCGGAACTACACCATGCACTTCGAGGCATTCCGGGACTTCATCCTTCGCCACGACCACGGCGCCTGGGCGCACTACAAGCGCTTCCTCCCAGAGCCCGCCTCGCACGAGCGCACCCTTCTGGCTCGGAATTAGCCCCCGTCTCGCCAATTTACATCCGGTCCCGAAGCGGCTATGTTGAACCCGCCCGGATGATCCCTCCCCGGGTGGAGAGGCGCCTTGTTAGGTTCCCTGGAAGTAGGGCTGCGGATCGTTCTGTCGATGCTGCTGGTGGCGGGGAACGCCTTTTTCGTGGCGGCGGAATTCGCCATCATCCGCGTGCGACCCACTCGGCTCCGGGAGATCGAGCTCTCCGGGGACCCCCGCGCGCGGATCGCCGCCAGCATCCTCCGGCACCTGGACGCCTATCTCTCCGTCTGCCAGCTCGGCATCACGGTGATGAGCCTGGGACTGGGATGGATCGGTGAGGAGGCCTTCGCCCCCCTCTTCAAGGTTGTCTTCGCGGCCCTGGGCATCGGTTCGGCGCTCGCCGTCCACTCCGCCTCGCTCGCCGCCGCCTTTGCCCTGATCACCGCCCTGCACATTATCCTGGGCGAATTGGTCCCCAAGTCGGCGGCCATTCGCCGCCCGGCAAGGCTGACGGTCCGCATTGCCATCCCGCTGCGGCTTTTCTATTTGCTCTCCTATCCGCTCTTGGTGGGGATGAACGGCTTGTCCATGCTGGCCCTGCGCGGCCTGGGCATCCAGCCCACCGAGCGGGAGATGCGGCAATCGGAGGAGGAGCTCCGCATGGTCCTGACCGAATCTTCCCACCAGGGTATTCTTTCCCAGGCGGAGATGGAGATCATGCAGCGGGCCACCCGCTTCTCCGACAAGAAGGCGGCGGATGTCATGGTTCCCCGATCCTTTACCGTCGTCTGGGATCCCCAGCGCCCTCTGGAAGAGAACCTGGTGCGGGCGCGCAAATCGGGACATACCCGCTACCCGGTGGCGGACAAGGAGGGAAAGCGCTTCGTGGGGGTCATCAACATCAAGGACCTGGCCTGGCTGACCGCCGGAGATCGGGCCCGCCTGGATCTGGATCGGATATTGAGGCCCCTGCTGGTGATCCCACCCCAGGACAGGATTGATGCCGTGCTGCGGGAAATGCGCCGGAAGAGGATTCACATCGCCGCGGTGGAGGAGAAGGGCACGGCCGTCGGCATCCTGACCATGGAGGACATCCTCGAGGAGATCTTCGGCGAGATTCAGGACGAGTTCGAACCGGCTCCCGCCCCGCTCTGATTCGAGCGGGACAGCTTTGCGCTTTCTGGAGAGACCATGCGACACCGCGTTTTTCTGCTTTGCCTGCTCCTGGCCGCCGGAGCGGGGCTCTGCTCCGCCCAGTCCCATCACGATCGCTCCCCCACCGACATCTTCAAGCTGGAGCCGCTCCCGGGTGGCGTCTACGCCCTGTACGGACGGGGTGGAAACGTCGGCTTCTATGTGGGTCCCGACGCGGTGCTCGTGGTGGACTCCCAGTTCCAGGAAATCGCCCCCGGCATCATCGAGCAGATCAAGAAGGTCACCGACAAGCCCATCAAGTATTTGGTGAACACCCACCATCACGCGGACCACGTGGGCGGAAATCCCGTTTTCCGCCCCTTCTCCCTGATCATCGCCCACGACAACGTGCGCCAGAGGATGCTGGCTTCCCCCGAGGCGATTCAGAAGGAATACCCGGCCCTCCTGGAAAAGGCCAAGAAGGAGGGGAAGAAGGATGCGGCGGATTTCTATGCCGAGCAGATCGAGTGGGCCAAGAAGGTCAAGGTGGAGGAGATCGCCGCTCCCATTCTGACTTTCGACTCCGAGTTCCGACTCTACCTGGGAGGCGAGACGATTCAGGTGTGGCACACGCCCCCCGCTCACACCGACGGGGACAGCGTGATCTACTTCGAGAAGGCCAAAGTCCTCCACACCGGGGACCTGGGCTGGAATCGAATCATCCCCTTCATCGACGTCAAGGGAGGGGGCTCGGCCGCCGGCTACGCCACGGCGCTGGACAAAGTCTTGGCGCGCGTTTCGCCCGACGCCAAAGTCATCCCGGGTCACGGGAAGGTCATGGACCTGGCGGGGCTCAAGGAGTTCCGGAAGTACATCGCCGACCTGCTCGTGGCGGCGCAAGGGGCGAAGCAGAAGGGGATGTCCCGGGAGGAGTTTCTGAAGAGCGTCGATCTACCCGCTTACAAGGACTACGACGGTTACGCCGACCGCTTTAAGGACAACTGTGCCGCAGCCTACGACGAGGCGCGCTGAATCCCCCCGTCCTCCGCCGGCGAGGCGGTCGGTTCGGGGACGGACACGATCCTGCCTCGCCGGGCGGCAAAACGATCGGGAACCGCGCCAATCTCCAGCGCCAGGAGCCGGAAGAGGCACTTCGGGACCCACTTCAGATTGGACGCCCCCAGGGCGAACCCAGGCAGGAGGTTCCTGTGTCCGGCGTTCTTACGGCCGTAGGTCCCTGCCTGAAGGCGCAGCTTTGCGAGACGGGCGAGGCGTCGATTGACGAAAGCCAGCAGGTGGAAGAAAGGAGCCGAGACCGGCGCGCTGAACGGAACCTGGAGCCCCTTCACCCCCATTCGGTAGACCGGCGTGATGACGCCGAAATAGTAGAGGGCCACCTCCAGCGGCAGGGCGATACCCATCAGCTCGGCGTCACCCAGGTAGTAATACTTGTCCAGATACAGCGCCTCGAGCCAACGCCGGAATCCTCGCGTGAATTCCCGGTTGTGGCGCTCCAGCATCTCCGCCACGCCATCGCCGCGCCTGGCATCCAGGACCAGCCGGCAAGTCTTCGTGCACGTGAGCCCCGCCCAGTCCAATCCCGGACTGTAGAAAGGATCGATGAACCCGGCTGCGTCTCCCACCATCGCCCAACCGTCCCCCGCGATGCGGCGCACGCTGAAGGGAAGATGGTTCAGCAGGTGAAGGTCCGCCTCGCGCCGAATGGCGCCGGCCAACAGCTCCCGGCCCGCAGGAGTGCTGCGGAGGAACGCCTCGAACCTCTCTCCGAGGCTCTCCGCCGGCGGCAGGTCGCAGATCCTCCGGTCCCAGACGACACCGATGCTGGTATCGCCACCGGGAAGCGGGATGGCCCAGATCCAATAGCCGGGCCCGACCAGGTGGTTGGTAGAAAGAGCCCGCAGGCAGACCGCGCTCCCCGTGCCCTCGGCCCGACCGGGCAGCCAATCCCCATCGAAGTCCCGGATACCCTGATACCGGGCCCAGATCGACCGCGTTGGGTGTTCCGGCATGGGCTGAAACAGCTCCAACCGGCGCGCCAGCCAGGCCTTACGCCCCGCCGCGTCCACCACCCAGCGGGCTCGCACCTGCACCGGTCCCTCGGCGGTCTGCACCTGAAGCGTCGACCACCCCCCCTCGCGAAGATCGAGGTCCGTGACGCGGGCGGGCCTCATCAGCTGCGCGCCTTCGCCGGCGGCCAGGCCGAGGACATGCTCATCCAATACGGCGCGATCGATGTGAAAACTGGGGACCCGGGCTTGATAGCGATTGCCCAGCTCCGAGGCCTCGGCCAAAGTCGCCACTTTTTCGTTGTGGAACCAGAAGCGCAATCCGTACTTCGGGATTTGATGGACGAAGAGGTGGCTCCCCAGGCGCAGCACCCGCAGCATGAACCAGGCGGAAAGCTCGATGGCCGACTCACCCACCTTCCGGTCGAAGGCGTCCTTCTGCTCCACGATGAGGACGCGCAGAGCCGGATCGGCCCGTCGCAGCAGCAGCGCCGTGGAGGAGCCGGAGAACCCTCCCCCCACCACTGCCACGTCCACTTCGACGCTTCTCGGCTGCATGCCGGGCATCCTAGCACAACTCTTTTGGCTCGGCGGTTGCTCTCTGGGTGGAATCCCCACCCTCCTTCTGCCCCCGGAGGGCAGGCTCCGGGCGCTTGCGGGCAGGCCCGGGCTCCCTCGCGACGGCACGGCTCCGCGGGCCGGTGGCCCGCTCGCCTCGGTTCCGCTCGTGACCCGCTGAGAATCGCGGGTGCCCCCTCGCTTCCACACGGCCGCTGCTCGGGACCCGGGCCTGCCCGCGGGCTTGGCGTCGAAACTTGGGACGCGTCGGCTGCTCCCCCCTTGCTCGGAACAACCCTGATTGATTAGGATTTGGACTCCTGGTCCGACCCCTGGAGATCCCTTGGAAGCCCCAACCGCCCTCACCCGATCCTCTTCCCGCGGGCGCCCCTCCCGCCGGCGCTGGTACTTCCATCGCTTCAATACCCCCCTCTCCTGGGAGCTGATCTTCAGGATCACACCCCGACTCCCCCGCTTCCTGCTCATTCCCCTGCACCACGCCACGACGCTTCTCTTCTTCACCTGCATGGGTAAGGAGCGGCGAGCGATCCGCGGCAACCTCCGGCGCATCACTGGACGATCGGGACCCTCGAACCTCCTTCTAGCCTACCGTCTGTTCTACAACTTCAGCCGCTTCATGGTCGCCTACACGGAGATCCGCCATCTCAAGTTCTCGAGCTTCAAGAACCGCGTTCTCGGCGTGGAAGAGACCGAGCGCCAGACACGTGAGCTGATCCGCGAGGGCAAGGGACTCATCTTAAGCTCCTCCCCATTTACGGGCTTCCCGTTCATGTGGTCATGCTCAGCGAGGATTCCTCGGATGTGACCCGTTACGCCGACGAGGCCCGGGACAACCCGAACCTGAAGGTCCACCAGATGGGAAGCACCCCGCTGTTGGGCGTGGAGCTGATGCTGGCGCTCAAGCGAGGTGAGATCGTGGCGGTCCAGGCGGACCGTCCCGCCGGACAGAATGTGATGTCGGTGCCCTTCTTCGGCGCCTCCGCCCCCCTTCCCACCGGCCCTGTGGAGCTGGCCATGGCCACCGGAGCCCCGATTCTGCCGGTGTTCGTCGCCTTCGATCGCGGCGATCGCTACCGGGTCGTCACCCTCGAACCTATGCGGTTCGAGGCGGGGGCCGAGGCCGCCCCCGGGGAGAGGCTGCGAGCCGCCATGGGACAAATGGCAACCACCCTGGAAACGGTGATCTCCCGCTTTCCCGACCAGTGGTTCAACTTCTACGACGTCTGGGGCCCCACCGTCGCGGCCCAAGAGGAGGCCTCCCGTGCATGACGTTGCCGTCGTCGGCGGCGGTCCCGCGGGATCCACGGCAGCTTCCCTTCTGGCCGCGGCCGGCCGGAGCGTCATCCTCTTCGAGAAAGAGAGATTCCCCCGGTTTCACATCGGGGAGTCGCTCCTCCCGTTCAACCTCGATCTTTTCCGCCGGCTTGGAGTCCTGGAGGATCTGGAAGGACGCTTCATCGAAAAGTGGGGAGCGCGTCTCTTCTCCAGCGACGGATCCACCACACGCTACATCTCCTTCGAGGAAGGGATTGTCCCCGGTCATCCGAGGGCTTTCCATGTCCTGCGCTCGGAGTTCGATGCCCTGCTGTTGCACAAAGCGAGGGAACAGGGGGCGGAGGTGAGGGAATCCACCGCCGTGATCGAGGCGGTGCCCTCCCACCGGGACGGCTGCGACCTCACGGTGCGCGATGCGGCAGGGCGAATCTCGCAGCATCGCGCCCGGTTCCTTCTGGACGCCAGCGGCCGGGACGCTTTCGTAGCCAGCCGGCGCCGCCTCCGGATCATGACACCCCATCTGCGAAAAATGGCCGTGTACGCACACTACGAAGGAGTGGCGCGGGGAGAGGGGCGCTTTGCCGGGGACATCGTTCTGGTGATCTTGCGGGACGGCTGGTTCTGGCTCATCCCGCTGCCGGAGGGGAGGACCAGCGTGGGGCTGGTGCTGGAGGGATCCTCCTTCAGGCGACTCGATCTCTCCCCGGAGAGGCTCCTTGAGGCAGCGTTGCAGCGCTGCCCTGCCGCCTGGGAGAGAGTGGCAAGCTCGCGGAGGATTTCTCAGGTCTGGACAGCCAGCGATTACAGCTACGAATGCGGCGGAGTGGCGGGGGATGGCTACCTCCTTCTGGGAGACGCCGCCGCATTCATCGACCCTATCTTCTCCACCGGCGTCTGGCTGGCCATGTCCTCGGCGGAGATGGCGGCCGATACGCTGCACGCGGCTCTAGGTGCCCCCGGCCGGGCTGCCGATCTGGCGCCGGGGCGGTTCGCGGCCTACGAGCGGAAGGTGCGGCGACACGTCCGCAATTACACGCGCATCGTGAGCCGCTTCTACGAGCCGGGCTTCATGGACCTCTTTCTGCAACCCGCCGGCCGCTTCGGAATGCGGGAGTCGGTGATCAGCCTCCTGGCAGGACTGGTGGACCCGCCACTTGCGGTGCGCCTGCGTCTCGCGCTGTTCTATCTCGCCGTGCGGCTGCAGCGCCGCTACCCGCTGGTTCAGCCCGTGCCGCTGCTGAAGGTATTGGAGGAGCGGCAGACATGAGACGGACCCCGGAGCCTTCCCGCCGCGTCGCGGTCACGGGCCTCGGAATCCTCTGTGCCCTGGGCCGCGACCAGCGGCAGGTCTGGGGGAACGCCCAGGAGGGACGCTGCGGCATCCGGCCGCTCGATCTGTTCGAGACCGCCGGTTGTCTCAGCGAGGTGGGTGGACAGGTCGGTGAGCTTCCGGGACTCTCCCGGCTCTCCCGGAGCGAGCGTCGCCGCACCTCCCGAACCGATCTTCTATGCATGACCGCCGCGCTTGAAGCCGCGCGCCAGGCGGGACTGGAGGCGAGCGCGGAGCTGAGAAGCTTCGGCGTTTCGCTGGGAACCTCCACCTCCGGAATGCTGGAGTCGGAGATTTATTGTCACGAGGCCACCCGGCGCGGGCCGCGCTCGGCTCGACCCTCCAGGATTCTCCGACTGCCCAGCTCCACGCCGGCGGACGCGGTGGCGCGGCTGCTGGACGCGCGGGGGCCGAGGCTCGCCAACATGACCGCTTGCGCCTCCTCGGCCCTCTCCGTGGCCTTCGCCGCGGACCTCATCCGCTCCGGCAAGGTCCGGGGAATGATCACCGGGGGAGGCGATGCTCTCTGCCGGATGACCTACGCCGGCTTCAACGCCTTAAGGCTGGTGGATCCCCGCCCTTCCCGTCCCTTTGACGCCTCGCGCCAGGGTCTCTCCCTGGGCGAAGGCGCCGGCATCCTGCTGTTGGAGGATTGGGAGTATGCCAAGTCCCGCGGAGCGAAGATTCTGGCCGAGTTCGTGGAGTATGGCTCCAGCTGTGACGCCCACCACATGACGGGCCCGCACCCCGAGGGGCGCGGCGCTGCCGCGGCCATGGCCGAGGCGCTCCGGCGCTCAGGGCTGCCTCCCGCCGCGGTGGGTCACATCAACGCCCACGGCACCGGAACTCCCCTCAATGACGCGACCGAAACCCGGGCGATCCTCGCGGTGTTCGGGGAGAAGCTGATTGCTCGGATCCCGGTCACCGCCAACAAGTCGCTCTTCGGGCACTTGCTGGGGGGCTCCGGCAGCGTGGAAGCGGTGATGCTGATCCTGAGCCTGGCTCACCAGTCCCTTCCCCCCACCCTGGGATGGATCTCTTCGGACCCGGAGATCCCGCTCGATGTGGTGGCCACCTCGCGCTCGCACAGCTTCGACGTAGGTATCTCCAACAGCTTCGGCTTCGGTGGCACCAACTGCGCGTTACTCTTTCGGAGGGCGGCGTGAGTCGCGTGGTGATTACCGGCGTGAGCTGTCTGACTCCTGCGGGGCTCGGCCTGGAGCCGTTTCGTTCGGCTGTCGCCGCGGGGCTGCCTCTGGGAGCGGCGCGGGAGGAGCCGGGTCGCCGCCAGCGCCCCCGTCCGCTCCGGGTGGCGAAGATGCCAGCGTTCGACCGCGAGAAATTCCTTCCCGCCCGCAAGCTCCGGCGCATGGGGGAGCTGTCGCAAATCTGGACGCTGGTGTGCCTGCTGGCCCGCGCCGATGCCGGCCTCGACAGGGATGAAGCGACGGGCCCTTCTCCGGAGCGGCGCGGCACCTTCCTAGGCACCGGCTTCGGTTGCACCGATACCACCTGGGACTATCTTGCGGGGATGTTTCAGGACGGGATGGCCGCCGCCAATCCCTTCCTTTTCTCGGAGTCGGTGGCCAACGCCCCCGCCGGACACAGCGCCATCGAGCTGGACGCCCGGGGCACCTGCGTGACGCTCACCAGCGGCGACGCATCCGCCGCTGCGGCGCTGGCCATGGCGGCGCTGGCGCTGGAGCAGGAGCGACTCGACCTCGCTTACTGTGGTGGGGTGGAGCTGATGACGGTGCCGCTCCTGCGCGCCCTGGCTGCCGTGGGGGGTCCCTCATTTCTCGGGGAAGGGGCGGCCTGTCTGGTCCTCGAGACGCTCCATTCCGCCACGCAGCGTGGAGCCCGGATTCTGGCGGAAGTGGCAGGTTTCGGGATGGCCTCGGACTCCTCGGCGACCCCCAGCTCCTGGACGACTCACCCGGAGGCGCTGAAGGAGGTCATGGCACGGGCGTTGGATTCCGCTTCACGGCTGGACGAGGGAAGGCCCGTCAAGCTCGGAAAGGTGCTGCTTCATGCGTGCGGCTGTCCGGCAAGCGACGCAGCGGAACGCGACGCGGCCGAGGCGGTCTGTCCCGGGGTACCCAGGATCTCGTTGACGCCCATCTTCGGAACCCACGCCGCCGCAGGCGGCCTGGCGCTGGTGGCCGGAGCTTTGGAGGCGGAGCCTGCGGGACAGGTTCTGGTGAATGCGCACGCCTGGGGCGGCAGTGCCTACTCGCTGGTATTGCGACGTTTCAGCGGCTGAGGTCGGGCCGGTCGGCGGACTCCACAATCCTGAGAATCTCCCCACGGTCGATCTTGCCTCGCTGGTTGCGAGGAATCTCTCCCAGAAAGAGGATGCGCTTCGGGAGCTTGTAGCCCGCCAGGTCTCGGCGGAGGTGCGCCATCACTCCCTCCCGGGTCACCTCCGAACGGACCACGAGGCACGCAACCAGCACCTCGCCGCGCGCCGCGTCAGGCATTCCCACGACCACCGCGTCTCCGACACCCGGCAGGGTCATCAGCACCTGCTCCACCTCGCGGGGATTCACCTTTCGTCCCGCCACGTTCACCAGCGAGCCGATCCGCCCCGCCAGCGTCAGGCGGCCCCCGGAATCCAGCCGCCCCGTGTCGCCGGTTCGGAACCAGCCTTGGGCAAACTCCCCATCGCCGGTGGACCCAGCCTGCTGAAGATAGCCGTGAGCCACGGCGGCGCTGCGGACCGCCACCCGCTCCTCCTCGCCTTCCAGCCGCAGCTCGACTCCCGGAAGAGCCGTCCCCACGCACCCATCCTCAAGCTCCGCGGCATTGCCTTCGGGTGAGGCGTCGAAGGTGATCCCGCCGCATTCGGAGGCGCCATAGAGGGCGCGCACCGGCAGGCCGTAACGCCACTTGAAGGCGGCAGCGGTGCCGCGGCGCAGCGGCGCTCCGGCCGAGAGGCAGAGCTTCAGCCCCCTGGGGGTGAAGGCAGCGCCGGAATCCCTTGCGAGCATCTCGAAGAGAGCCGGGACACCCGGGAACACGCACCGCTCCTTCATGGAGAGGGCATGGCGCAACGGCTCCGCCAGCCCGGCGTCCACGAACCTCAAGGGCGAGCCCTGGAGCACCAGCGGCATGACGAGGTTGCCGAGACCGTAAGAATGGGCCAGAGGGATGGCCGCGATGTTCACGTCGTCGGGACCGATCCCCATGCCGCGAATGATGCGCCACCCGTCCGCCTCGAGATGGGCCGCACCCACGGCGATCCCCCTCGCCCGCCCCGTGCTCCCCGAGGTGAGCTTGATGACGGAAGTCCCCGGAGGAAGCGGATCGGAACCCGCAGATTCCCGCGTTCTCTCGAGGGGGAGCGTCCCCTGCGAGCCGGGCCCCAGGGTAAATCGGGGAAGAAAATCTTCCCGGATCCTCTCGATCTCGGCCGACGCCAGGGTTGCATCGGCCGGCAACGCCACGGCATCGCAAGCCCATACCGCCAGCAACCCCTCCAACAGGGGAAGCCCTGAGAGGCCCTTCAGGAGGATCCGATCACCCGGGCCCACTCCTGCCGCTTTGAAACGATCCCCGGTCCGCCGGATTCGCTCCAGCAGATCGACGCAAGAGAGGGCAGGACCTTCTTCCTCGAGGCACACCGGTCGGTTCCGGGAAGCGGCGGTTGCCTCGAAGCTCTCGAAGATTTCCCGGGGGGATTTCATTCCTTCCTCCCGAGCAGGTCGCCCAGGCTCACCGGCTCCAGTCCGCGCTCCCGCAGCCCGCGAAGCAGTCCCGGCAGCGCCTGCACCGCGCGGGAGGGGTGGCCGTTCTGCCGCCGGATCCCCTCGTGCAGAAGCAGAATCCCTCCCGGCCGGGCCCTGTCCAGCAGCCTCGTTTGGATGGCCTGAGGAGATCGGCTCACGGTGTCGAAGGGACGGGCTGACCAGGTGACCATCTCGAGCCCCTCCTCCCGCAGCGTCTCCTCCAAAGAGAGTCCCTTGTGCCCCATGGGGGGCCGGAAGAAGCGCGGTCGTCGGCCGGAAAGCTGCGTCAGGGTCGCCACCGACCGGCGGACCTCGCGCCGCAGGCGTCCTTTGCCGGCCAGGCTGAACCACCAGGGGTGCGTGTCGGAGTGAGCCTCGACTTCGTGGCCCGAGCGGGCCACCTCCCGCACCAGCTCCGGGTGCTCCCGCGCCTTCTTTCCGACGAAGAAGAAGGTCGCCTGCGCTCCAGCCGCCGCCAGAACTCCCAGAATGGCCGGCGTGTCCTCGGGATGCGGCCCATCATCGAACGTCAGGGCCACCCTCGGCTGGGGCGGACCCTGGAAGATGGTTCTCCCGAAGACCTGGCTGCGGGGAGCCAGAAGTCCTGCGGTGATCAGCGCGCTGCTGAGAATCCACAACGAAGCCGAGATGCGCTCCGGAACCCCTCTCAGCAGGAGCGTTCCCATCAGGAAGGTGAGCGGGATCAGGAAAGCGGAGAGTCTTCGGATCATCGTGGCAGATCCTATCCCGCTCCGGAGCAGGACTCGACGATCCGCTCCAGATCCTCTTCCTGCGCTTCGAAAGAGCGCAACAGAGCGAACTGGACGCGGCACCGGTCGAGGTTTTGCCCTGACCTGGCCACCTTGAAGTAGCGGTCTCCTTCCAGGTGATCCGTCAAAAAACGCGCTCCACACTCCAGCGTGATGACCTTCGCCCCCAAGACCAGACTCGCCCGCTCTGCCTCGGAAAGGAGCGCCCCCAGCTCCTCCAGGTATCCACGGGCGATGGCCTCGAACAGCGTGGTGTCCACCTTCACCTGCGCTAGGTCCCGCTCGTCCTCCGAGGCCGGGTTGGCGGCGGATCGGACGAGGTCCCCGAAGTCCCACGGACCCAGCCCCGGCATCACCGTGTCGAGGTCGATGACGCACAGCCCCTCTCCCGTGCGCTCGTCCAGCAGCACGTTGTTCAGCTTGGTGTCGTTGTGCACTCCGCGCTCGCCGAGGCGCCCCTGCTCCTTCAACCGAAGGAGTCCCGCCGCCAGGTCCTGGCGCCCCAGGGCGAACTCGATTTCTATCCGGGCATCCGTGCCCCGCTTCCTTAGGTCGCCTGAAATCGCCGTCCGGAGCGCTTCAAGACGGCGCGGCGTGTCGTGAAAATGCGGAATCGTTTCCCCCAGCGGAGGTCCCGGGAGGTCCATCAACATCCGCTGAAAGCCCGCAAACGCGCGCGCGGCCTCGTAGACCTGCCGCGGCGATTCGGGCACGTCCAGGCTGCGCGCCCCTTCGATGAACCGGTAGGTGCGCCAGATTTCGCCCCCGTCGTCCGTCCAGAACGACGCGCCGTTTCTCGCCGGGACCAGCGTCAGAATCCTCCGCTCCCGCTCCAGCGGCGGCCGGGAGGCCATCTTCCCGCGAAGGTGCTCCACGACGCGGTGGATGTTCTCCATGATGGCCACCGGATTCGGAAAAACCTTCCGGTTGATCCGCTGGTGAACATAACGGACCCTCCGTCCCTCTTGATCGTATTCGCCCAGAAAAGTGTCGTTGATGTGGCCGGCCCCGTAGGGGGCCGCCTTCAGGAAGGTGCCCGGGATGTCGAATCGCGTGTTGAGGAGGTCCAGGTCCACGGGCCAAGCCTAGGGGAAGCGGAAGGACAGGTCAATATCGCCCGGGCGGGGCAATTCCCGTCACGGAAGCGGTACGTCGTCCCGGAATCCGGCGTCCGGTTCGGCGTCGACGTCCGTCGAGCCGGACACCTCGAGCCTTTCGATGAGCCGGGCACAGGCATTCCAGTGGAGGATCGCTTCGTCGTTGCCCGGAGGGCTCTGCGGCTGGGCCTTCTCGAACAGGGCCATGGCATGCCGGATCCAATCCAGCGCGGAACGGGCGGAAGAGTGGCCGGAGAGCAGGGACTTCCCCCACCTTTCGCAAATCACCCCGTCATAATAGGCCTGCGGGTAGCCTTCCGGAAGCTGCGCGAGCACTTCCCGGGCCTCCTTGAGGCCGACACCGTATCCCGGCCTCCAGAACTGATCGGTGAGACACAGGAGGAGCATCGCCACCGCCTCTTCGTGCTTCGGGTCCACCCGGAGAATGTCGCGGCAGATGCTCTCCGCCTGGCGCGGCTGGTTGAGGAGGCGGTAGCGCTCGGCTTTCGCCAGAGCGGCCGGGATCGCCTGCTTTGAGATGAGCTTCAGCTCGAACATGAGGTCCTCCTTCCGGGAACGTTCGGCGCTCCTGGAACGCCCGGTCATGGGCCCGATCCGGCGCCTCCCTTGAGCCGCAACCATCCCAGAAACCTGCGAATCGGATCATAGTGTCGATCGATCCACCTCTCCTTCAGAGGAATGATGGCATTGTCGGTGATGGTGATGTTCTCCGGGCAGACCCGGGTGCAGCACTTGGTGATGTTGCAGAAGCCTATCCCCTGGGTTTGTCCCAGCTCCGCCAGGCGATCCTCCGCGTCCAGCGGATGCATCTCCAGCGCCGCCACCTGCACAAAATAGCGCGGTCCGATGAACTCCTGATGCTTGGCGTGCTCCCGCAGCACGTGGCAGACATCCTGGCAGAGAAAGCATTCGATGCACTTGCGGAACTCCTGGACCCGCTCCACGTCCGCCTGTGCCATCCTCCAGGTTCCGTCGGGAGCGTCGGGAGGCCGCGGTTTGAAAGGACGGATCCGTTTCTTGACCTCATAATTCCACCCCACGTCGCAGGCGAGGTCTTTGATTCTCGGGAAGGCCCGCATCGGCTCCACCGTCACCGGCTGCTCCAGCGGCAGCTCGGAAAGACGGGTCATGCACATCAGCCGCGGTCTTCCGTTCACCTCCGCCGAGCAGGAGCCGCAGCGGCCCGCCTTGCAGTTCCAGCGCACCGCCAGGTCGCCTGCCTGCGCCGCCTGGATCCGGAGCACGGCGTCTAAGACGACCATGCCCTCGGTCACCTCGGTGGAGTAGTCGGCGAAGGCGCCTCCCGCGGCATCGCCGCGCCAGATCCGGAAGGTCGCGCCCGGCATCAGCCGTTCTCCTCGACGATCTTCTTGAGGTCGGGCCGCATCTCGGGGATCGGCCGGCGCTCCACCCGCATGGAGCCCGCGCCGTCCTGGCGGACGATCAGGTTGAACCGACCCGCTTCGGGATCCTTCGAAGGATGGTCCTCGCGGAAGTGCGCCCCGCGGCTTTCCTGGCGCTCCAGGGCCGAGCGGGTGATCGCTTCCGAGACGGTGAGCAGACTCGGGAGATCCAGGGCCGTGTGCCACCCCGGGTTGAAGTGCCGGTTCCCTGCGACCCGCACCCGGGCCGCCCGCTCCTTGAGCTTGCCGATGGCCTCCTGGGCGCGTCGCATCTCCTCCTCGTGGCGCACGATGCCTACCAGATCCTGCATCATGGCCTGGAGCTCCTCCTGCACGGCATAGGGACCTTCGGCCTCCGGGGCCGCCGGCTGGAAGGGCTCCAGCGCCCGGCGGACGCCGGCATCGATGCGATCCGCTGCGAGGGGACCCAGCGTCCGCTCGCGGGCGAAGCGCGCCGCGAAATCCCCGGCCCGCTTGCCGAAAACCAGAAGGTCCGAGAGGGAGTTTCCGCCCAGGCGATTCGCGCCGTGCAGTCCGGCGGCGCATTCCCCCGCGGCGAAGAGCCCCGGGACGGTGGACATCTGCGTTTCCGGATCCACCCGGATCCCTCCCATCATGTAGTGGGTCGTCGGTCCGACTTCCATCGGCTCCCGGGTGATGTCGATGTCGGCAAGCTGCTTGAACTGGTGGTACATGCTCGGGAGCTTCTTCTTGATACGCTCCTCCGCGTCCGGGATTCTCTTCCGGATCCAGGCGATGTCCAGGTAGACTCCGCCGTGCGGACTGCCTCTCCCCTCCTTGATCTCGCGTACGATGCAGCGCGCCACGTGATCGCGCGTGAGCAGGTCCGGGGGACGCCGCGCATTGCGGTCCCCTTGCGTGTACCGCCACCCCTCCTCCTCGTTGTCGGCGGTCTGTGCGCGGTAATTCTCCGGGATGTCGTCGAACATGAAGCGTCTGCCATTCTTGTTGAGGAGGACGCCTCCCTCGCCGCGCACCCCCTCGGTCACCAGGATTCCCTGGACGCTCGGGGGCCACACCATGCCGGTGGGATGGAACTGGACGAACTCCATGTCCATCAGCTCCGCTCCCGCCTCGTAGGCGAGCGCCAGGCCGTCCCCGGTGTACTCCCAACTGTTGCTGGTGATCCGGTAGGCGCGCCCGATCCCCCCCGTAGCCAGCACGACGGCCTTGGCCCGAAAGAGATGGAAGAAGCCCCGCTCGCGGTCGTAGGCCAGCGCCCCCGCGATCCGATCGGCGTCGGTGAAAAGCGCGATGACCGTGCGCTCCATGTGGACGTCGATCCCCTGATGGATCCCGTAATCCTGAAGGGTGCGGATCATCTCGAGACCGGTCCGGTCCCCCACGTGGGCCAGCCTCGGATAGCGGTGGCCGCCGAAGTTCCGCTGCAGGATTCTCCCGTCCTGGGTCCGGTCGAACAGCGCTCCCCAGGCCTCCAGCTCGCGCACGCACGCGGGAGCCTCTTTGGCGTGGAACTCGGCCATTCGCCAGTCATTCAAGTACTGGCCCCCGCGCATCGTGTCGGCGAAGTGGACTCCCCAGGAATCCCTCTCATCCACGTTGGCCAGTGCCGCGGCGATGCCTCCCTCCGCCATTACCGTGTGGGCCTTCCCGAGAAGCGACTTGCACACCAGCCCCACCGAAACCTTGGCGGCCGACGCCGCGATGGCGGCGCGCAGTCCCGCGCCTCCGGCGCCGATGATCAGCACATCGTGCTCGTGGGTCTGGACCTCCGCCATCAGAAGAATCTCCAATCCGACCAGAGACCCAGCGACAGCATCCGGACGTAGATATCGGAGAAGGCCACCCAGAACAGGCTCGCCCAGGCCCACAGCATGTGACGCCGGTTGAGGCAGCTGACGCAGCGGTAGGCGCGGCAACGGATGGGGGCCCGGCTCACGACATCCAGGCATCCTCCCACCAGATGCCGCAGGGAATGACAGCTGAAGGTGTAGCCGCCCAGCAGGACCACGTTGACCGCCAGGACCAGCGTCCCCACCCCGAGTCCGAAGGTCGTGCGGCCGGTGGCGGGGTCGCTGAACCACAACGCCTTCCAGACATCGCCTGCCAGGACCAGGATGAAAAGGAGGGCCAGATAGAGGAAGTAGCGATGGAGATTCTGCAAAATGAGCGGGAAGGAGTTCTCTCCCAGGTAATGCTTGCGCGGCTCCCCGACGGCACAGGATGGGGGATCGGCCCAGAAGCCTTTGTAGTAAGCGCCGCGGTAGTAATAGCAGGTGAGGCGGAAGCCTCCGGGGGCCCACAGGATCAGCAGCGCCGGCGAGAAGAGCAGCCAGGAGGGCCACCAGACCGGCTTCGGACCGAACCAGGAATGTTGCGAATAACCGAACAGCTCCGGGGAGTAGAACGGCGAGAGGTAAGGTCCCCAGGCGTAATGATCCCCCTGAAAAGCGGCCCAGGTGGAGTAGAGGACGAACGCCAGGAGGACGATGAAGGTGCCGAGGGGAGCGAGCCACCACACGTCTCGGCGCTGGGTCTCACCGAAGCGACGCGGCTCCGGCAGGGGCAGGACAGCATCCGGCATCCGTGCGAATCCCTTCTGGCCGTGAGTCCCGGGCGCTGCCATATGGAACCCGTCGGCCCTTCGAGCCTACCGCGCGGCTCGAGACGCGCCCCGGCGGGCAACGTCGCGGGGATTCTTACACAGGTGCCGACGCCATGGGAAGTCGACGGTCACGACATCGGACGCCGTTTCGAGGGTCCGCCGGCGCGTCATGGAACGACGCGCACGAAGTAGACGAAGCGACCGCCCGGCACGCTGGCTACAGCCGCACGGTAGTGGGCGAGGAATTGTGGATGCTGCAGCAGCAAACGCTCGGCCGCGTAGTAGGGAGTAATCATCCGATTCGCCGGCAACGGGTCCGGCGACAGGCCATAGACGCCGACGAGGATGTAGCTCGGAGCCCGTTGCAGCACGTAATCGACGTCGTACTTTTCGTGCCCAACCGGCCCGCTCCCCATGTCCGGCATCTGGCGATGCCCGATATGCAGATCGTTCAAGCCGAGCATGTCGATCGCCGGCAGCTCGGCAAAATACGGAATGGCGCCGGCTGGCAGCACGGCGATCGATTCACCCGCCCGACTGTTGTCGTGAAACCACCGGCCAATCTGACGCCAGGCGTCGACCTCCATGCGGTGCTGGCGCACGAAGGCAAGCTGCGGGCCGCGGAAGCCCGGCAAGGTAGTGTAGGCAAAGGCTGCGAGCAACGGTACCACCGCTACCGCCAGGCGCGGACCGCGCAACGACAATCGCTCGATCGAACACGCCACGCCCCAGGATACGAGCAACCCCAGCAGCGCAAGTGGCGGCAGGAAGAAGCGGTACATCGGCTGGTTGTCACCGCCCAAGACCGCAACGACGAGCAGCCACCAGACGAACAATGCGGCGATCACCGCGACGAAGCGGCGGCGCGCCGCGGTGAGGGCAAGCGCCGCGGGAACGAGCCACCAGTAGCCCGTGACCCAGAGGCTCTCGTGAACGTAGCGCAGGCCGCGCAGCACTTGTGCGCCGGTGCTACCAACCTTGGCGTAGAAACTGTTGGGGACCGGGTAGCCGTAGTAACTCCAACGCCATACGAAGTACGGGACGAAGAGCGCCAGGAACATAGCCGCCCACGGCAGCCAGGCGGCGTAGCGAATCTGGCGGCGATACGCGCACGCAGTTGCCAGCGCGGTCATCGCGGCAACGCCGGCTCCTTCCGGACGCGTCAGTGCCGCGCCGGCAAGCAAGGCCGCACCGGCAACCGCCGGCCGCCCATCTTCCGCACCTTTGAGTGTCAGGCAGATGCCCCACAGCATGAGACAGACGAACAAAGGCTCTTCGAGACCGCCCATGGCCCAGACCGACACGGCCGGGTGAAGCGCCAGCAGCAGCGGTCCAGCGGCGATGGCCACCATGGATGCCGGAGGTCGCGGGCCGAAGCGCACGACGGCAACGAGCAAGGCGAGCCAAGCAAGCAGCGAAAGCGCCCGGGCCGCGGTCTCCGGATCGATGCCGACGAACAGCGCCACGCTGCTGCACAGCACCCATAGGAAGTTTGTGTAGCCCTCGACACGCTCGCCAGGGTTGAACACCATGCCGTGGCCGCTGAGTAGGTTGTGCGCGTAACGGAAGGTGATGAACGCGTCGTCGGTGACAAAATCGGAGAAACGCGAGGCGAAGGCGATCAGCAGCAGCGACGCCACGGCGACGACGGCTACGGGCGCAGCAAGCACAGCAGGGGCCGCCGTCGTAGATGGTTGCAATACCCTACGGCGGGCCATGATCGCCTCCGCGCAGGAAGCCCAAACGACGACCGCTCCGAGGCAGAGTCCGGCGCACGCGCCAATGCCCTTCCATGGGTTTGCCCCTCACTTCTTTTGCCGTTCCTCAAGCGTGCGCCGGAGGATGGACAGGACCGCCTTGTCCTTCTCGCGCCCGGCTTCCTCTTTGGATTCGATGGAGGGCAGGCAGTCCCAGTATTTTCACTCTGACGGGCCCCCCGACGATCTCTTCTACCGCGCCGAGATGCGCTTCGGAGCCACGCCCTTTGCCTATCGTTCCAAGAAGATCAAGAGGGCCGTGCGTGGTCAGAAGCAACTGGTGGCCCGGCGATGCCAGGTGCGAAGGGCTCGGCTCAATTCTGCGCGTCCGCTGCCCTCGAAAGTACGCCCCAAGCTTCCCGAGTGCTCTCATCAGGCGCTCAATGTTTTGGGACTCTCTGGAATGGACGACATCCAGATCGAAGGTCGCGATGGGTGCTCCTTGCAAGACCGCCGAGACAGCACCGACCACGATGAAATCCACCTTGTGTGCCGCGAGAACCTGGAGAATCGAAGAAGTCAGGCTTCGGTCTCTTCACCACGCAGCCTCAGGATCGACCACAGGTTCGACTGAAGGACCTCCAGTCGTTCCTCCGGAGTGAGCGACAGCATCCACCGGATGAGCGTCAGGTCGACGCCATCCGGACTGTGCGTCGGTTCATCATCCGTCCGCCCGAACTCGTGTGCCCTCTTTTCAGTGCCAGTGTCTGTCATGATCGAATGTCTTCCCTTTCTTTACGCGAGGATTATACGGCCTTCCGAGCTCGATCAGCCCGGGCTCGATTCCCTTGGCGGGCTTCATAGCAGTAGGACTCGAAGACTTGAGCCGCGAGAGTGACCCCTTTTCTGAACGCACTTACGAGGCGGGGCCGGAAAAAGCTCCACCGCTCTGCGCGCCGATGTCCGGGCGCGGGACCGGCGGGCCACTTTCGGCACCGCCGGGAGTGAGCTTCTCGCTTCCCGCTCTCACGACGATGGTCCGGGCGGCCATGTCGCCGACGCGCTGCCAGTTCTCGCTGAGAGCGGTGACCAGCATCCCCACCATGAAATTGAAGAAGCCATCGACGGCCTTGAGCAGATTTCGCACGAGGCCGCGCAGGAACCCGCAGGGCTGGAGATCGGTGCCGAGGACCTGGATCCCGGCGGCCCACTTTCCGGGGGTGACCCCCCATTTCCCTTCAAGCCAGCTGAAAAGAAACAATCCAGCAAAGGACCAGCCGAGACCTCCCAGGATCAGAAGCAAGCCGGTCGACGGCGCCGAGGCGTTGGTATTCCTGAATGGGTGGAGAACCGGCCAGAGCATCTCCAGATAACCGGCAAGCACAGGCCCCCCGAGGATCAGGCAGTCCACGATTTCCGCGAGAGCCCTCCGCCAAAGGGGAGCCAACTGGGCCCTCAGAGGATCCGACTCGTATTCCGAGGTACGGCATTGCGACATCAATCCGGACAGCACCATGGCGAAAATGATGGGCGCAGCGAGATAGCAGGCGCCCGCCGCCATGAACACCCGGACGACCCTCCCGAACTTGATTTCCCCCTCGCTCGGGAAGCGTACCGCCTTGGGTGTCAGTACACCGTTCCGCACCTCGGAGAGCGTGAGCCCCCTG
>QHVQ01000148.1 GCA_003222305.1 Acidobacteriota bacterium
TCAAGGCGCTCAAGTCTTACTTGGAGCGCTCAGAATGACCCGCGTTTGCCGCGCCACCTCGCCGGCGCCGTCCAACCACCGCATGCAGGCGCGGGTTATGAGGCGCTGGGGTTCGCGACGAGCGTGCCGCGTGCCTTGCGGAGCGTTAGCGAGACAAGAGAATGGACCGAGAGACAGGTCGCGGGCCAACCCGCAGCATTAGGCACCAACGGTGACATCGATGAGCATTGATGGCCCCGATGAGACAGCCATTGAGGCGAGTCCGGGCAGGTCCGATGGTGGCTCCCTTGGCCTCCTGCGTGCAGTGTCGCTAGCCGCGGTCGTGGTTGGCGCAATGGGCTCGGTCGGTTTGATGCTCCGTGCAGGTCAGCGCACCCCTCGTCTCCTGCTGGTTCTCTTCACAATTTGGGTAATCTCCCCGTTCGTGGCCCTCCTATGGGCCAACATAGTGTCGAAGTGTTGGTCGGCTGTGACCCGAACGGCCCTCTATTGCGTGACGCTGGTTGTCACACTGGGCTCTTTGGCCACATACGGGGAGCTTGTTGTCATAAGGCCCCCGGGGTCGGCGAACGCTTTCTTGTTCGTTGCCGTTCCCCCGGCGTCATGGGTGTTCATGACGATCGTAGTTCCGAGAGGTCTTCGACGACCCAGTCGCCGAGGTACTGGGGCGTGGGATCGAGTTGCGAATTGTTCCGAGTCTATGGCCTTTGCGAGATGCCGTAGTTGCATCCAGTTTGCAGTTCTCTCTCATTCGCATGTGCAACGCATTGCCGAGGTCTGCCGCCTAACAAGCGGCAGCACTTGCCGGCAGCCGCGGTAACGATCCTGGGAAGTTCGAGACTATTGATGTGCGGCTGCCGCAAGTGAACCGCAGCATTCGGCGGCAACCGCTTCCGTACCGACAGGAGCAAAGCATGGAACTTGACGCGTTTTCGATCAGCTTGGCTGTCAAGGATATCGAGGCTTCGAGGAAGTTCTGCGAAGAGTTCGGTTTCAAGGTCTTCGCCGGGGATGTCTCGCAGAATTGGCTGATCTTGAAGAACGGCGATCACGCGATCGGGCTTTTTCAAGGGATGTTTGAGAAGAACATTCTCACCTTCAACCCCGGATGGGACAGCAACGCTCAGAAGCTCGTCTCTTTCACCGACGTCCGCGATCTGCAGCGCCAGCTGAAGGCACAAGGGGTGAAGTTGCAACAACACGCGGACGAGAAAACCCGATCCTCGTCGATCAGCATGTGTGAGCAGGATGGCTCCGGCCGAGAGAGTGTCCTTGGCCGGTTACTTCTGGCGGCGGCAGGTGAACTTTAGCCTTAGGGCACGGTTCTGATCGTGTCGCCTTGAAGGAGGATACAGATGATGCCGGTCAACCTTGCTGGTTTGAGATGGTGGCGGATCGTAGCTGCGGCAGTCGTGGCGTTCCTTGGGAGTATGCTGGTCACCATCCTGATCGTGACCGGCTACGCGTTCACTTTGGGTGTCCAGGCCCGCGGGGCCCCAGACCCGAAAAGGATCTCGGCATTCGCGCACCAGGTCGGCCCGACGTGGGGGCCGGTGCTCTTGGCGGTGTTCACGGCGTTTGGCGCCTTCTGGGTCGCGCGTCGGGTGAGAGACCCAATTCATCACGGCGTGCTCGTAGGGGCGATCGCCGCAACAGCAGGCCTGCTCCCGGCGTGGCCCCCAGTCCTGCGAGACGCAGCGATCTTCGGCGCCGTCTTCGGAGCGGGTTGGGTGGGCGGTTTCGTCGGCCGACGAGCAAAGAGTCTGGTTTCAGAATCCTCCACCGGGTGATGGCCCGGGTGACGCTTCGCGAGCCGAGCCTTGTCACGACGCTCATTCCGGTCAATGGCTCGGCTACTTGGGTCATCATCATCCTATCGCGGCCCGAGGGCGACCGTAAGGCGTGTCGGAGGATCTAACATCGAACCAGTAGGAGCAAGCAGCATGTTTGCACGACTCATGGGCCTGAAAACAATCTCACCCGATAGGCTACATCAACTGGTGCAGAGCCTCGAGCCTGTAACGATCATAGACGTCAACTCTCGTAGGAGCTGGATGGAAGCTCGCGTCCCTGGCGCAAGCAATCTTGACCCTGCTGCCTACAAGGAGAGTGACCTCCCACCAGACAAGAACGCTGTCTTGGTGTTCTATTGTTCTAACCCGATGTGCAGAAAAGCCCCCAATGCGGCTCGTCGAGCCAAGAAGATAGGCTACCACAATGTTCATGTCATGTTAGCGGGAATCAGCGGCTGGCTCGTTGCGAAGCTGCCCACAGAATCTGGAGGGTGAGCTTGCGCCGAACTATTCATAGCAGCGGGCGCGCTACAGGTTCCGCTGAACTCAAGTGTTAAGCGGCAGCCCGAAGTCCGGACTACTTGACCAGAAGAGTCTCAGCATGTCGCATGAATTGAAGGGGCTCTACAAGCTCGGGGGAGCGGCGTTCGTTGTCAGCGGCCTTCTATTCCTGCTGAGAGCTGTCCTGGACCTTATGGCAGGTGCGCCACCCTCGAGTGGAGTGGAGATCCTCGCGTGGATCGCATCGAATTCGCTTATTCTTGGGCTCGACAGCGAGATCCTGTTCTTCGCAGCAATGTTCTTGGTTCCGGCGGTAATTGCCCTCTATCAGAGTCTCGCCTGTACTGACAGAGTCAAGGCGGCGATAGGGTGCGGAATCATTGCTGTGGCCATTCCAGTCTTGGTGGTATTGCTCATTGTCCACGGGCGTCTGGTCTATCCCGTGTACGGCATCCGCGCCAGTACGCCCGACCTCGCGGCACTCGTCGTCGCTGTCTTCTACGGTGGTCTGCACGCGGTCAGTCTCCTGTTGGGAATTGCCACGGTCGTCCTGAGTTTGGCAATGAAGGGCGGAGCCTACGGGAAGCCGACTGTATATCTCGGATTCGCCACGGCTGTGTTCGATGTCGTTGGCGCCTATCCCTATGCCATCGGGCCCATTCTAACGCTCGTCACTCAGGGGTTTTTTGCAGCATGGTTCTTCGCGGTAGGCTCGCAGCTCTACAGGATGCCTGAAAGGACTGCTGCCGCCTAACACGCGCCTGAAGCTGACGGCGCGCGGGAGGTCCACGGCGGCTTGGAGTCGGTGCTCATGCGCCGCAGTTGAGTGGGCGTTCGGTGTCAGGAGAAGAACGTGAGTGCTTCACTTGACTCGTTGATGGCCGAGCTTGAGCGCTTCGGCGAGTCGAACGATGCGGTGACCGTTGAGCGGCCTCGTCGCATGCTCAACATTACGCGCGATACGGGCGAGTTCTTGTCAGTCCTCGTTCGTGCCATGTTCGCCCGCCAGGTGCTCGAGATCGGCACTTCCAACGGCTATTCGACCCTCTGGCTCGCCGAAGCGGCGACGGACATTGGTGGCTCGGTGACTTCGGTCGAGTTCTCGGAATTCAAGGTTAAGCTGGCGTCTGATAACTTTGCCCGCTCCGGGCTCTCATCCGTTATCAGTTTGATCCACGATGACGCAGGTCGGGTTCTCGAGCGGGCGGCGCCCCACTCATTCGACCTTGTCTTCCTCGATTCCGAACGTCCGGAGTATCCTGGCTGGTGGTCGAACCTGCGTCGCGTGCTTAGGCCAGGAGGGTTGCTGGTGGTCGATAACGCCATCTCTCACCCCGAACAGATGGCACCCTTTGTTGCGTTGGTGAAGGCCGATGCTGAGTTCAAGACAAGTCTCGTGCCGGTGGGCAATGGAGAGTTTCTCGCGGTGAAGGCGCGCCGTTGAGTCAGACGCCGAACCAGTGGCGCGCCCTCGGAGGAACCCGTAGGGAACTCAGGAGGGATGCAGACGATGAGGAGGACAACCAAGGCGGGGGTCATTCTCGGATTGGGAATGCTGCTCTCTGCACCGAGCGCGAATCTCGGACAGGCGCCCGAACGGACCCCGGTTGTCAAGACGCCGCGTTTCGCCTTCTACAGTGACTTCGACACCAACCTGAACGACGCGCTGATCGCCGCAGGCGTCGCGCGGAAAGATGGTAAGCCGGAGCTGTTCCATTCCGGAGCCGAGGTGTCCTGTTATGGCAAGCTGCCTCAGTCCGCGCGCGCCGCATGGGATGGGGCCGTCGGCTACTATGCAGAGATCATCTCACCGGCCGATTGGAGCGATCGTCAACAGTACCTGCTCCGGGTGCAGCTCGCCGGGTTTGACGAAGAATTGAAGGAGGCTGGAGCCCGGCAATTCGTCGAGATTGCAGGGAGCTTCAGGGCGGCTGCAACACCGGCCTACAAGGAGTGCCGCTGGGCTGCCCAGGACGAGAAAAACCGTCGCTGGATCGAGGAGTTAAAGCCGCGACTGGCCGCGGATGAGCAGAGGATCGCTGGCCGATTGGAACAACTCTATCAGAAGCGATGGAACGGCTTGCCGATTCCGGTGGACATCGTGGAGACCGTGAACTGGAGCGGCGCCAACTCGATTCTCCGGGGCCCTGCCGGGGGGCACCTCCTGATTTCGAACTCGTACCAGGGCCCTGCCGCCCTTGAGGTGGTCTTCCACGAGGCCTCCCACGTGTTGATGGACCGCAGTGATCCGCTGCGACAGGCTCTCGACAGGGCCGCAAGTGCAGTTGATTTTCGCCTGCCCGGCGATTTGTGGCATGTGGTCTTGTTTTACACCACCGGGGAAGCCGTGCGCCGTATCCTGGACGACGGCGGCAAGTCGGAATACACACCCATGGTGTACGCGATCTTTGATCGCGGCACCTGGGTCGGTTATCGCAAAGCCCTTGAGAGCACCTGGCGCCCTTATATTGACGGGGAGCGAACTCTCTCCGAGGCTTCGGCCAGTCTGATCGAGGCGCTGCGGAAGCCGGAGGAACCGGAACCTGACAACGGGCAACCGAAGCCTCTGCCACGACCTCGATGACGACAGAATCGAGGGGAGAGGCGCCCCTGATTGGTTACGTATCAGGGAGAGGAAGTCATGGGACCCAAGCCCAAGCCCAAAACCATTGACGAGTACCTCGCAGCGTTGAACGATGACCAGAGGGCCGCGCTCGAGAAGCTGCGAAAGATCATCAGGGCTGCGGCTCCAGCAGCTGAAGAGTGCATCAGCTACCAGCTCCCCGCGTTCCGTCTCGACGGAAAACTGCTTGTGGCGTTCGGCGCATGGGCGAATCACTGTGCCTTCTACCCAGGCGCTGTGGTGGAAGACCTGAAGGACGAGCTCATGGATTACGACATTAGTAAGGGCACCATTCGCTTTCTGTCGGACAGTCCCCTACCGGCTACCCTCGTACGGAAGCTGGTGAAGGCTCGGATCGCGAGGAACGCCGCCCTACCACGGCATGCAGGCGGCGCTGCGCGCCGCGGCTGATGCCGAGTCGTTGGGCGCTCAGACCCTCTTGGTCGAATCCATTCTCCTCGGATGTCATCTATGATCATTGCCCTGGCGTCGCCATGCATCGCCTCGGCCCTTGATGAGGGCTTAGACAAGATCAAGCGGTCCCTATCCGAGGCTTCGGCCCAAGGAGCGGAGATCGTGTGTTTCCCGGAAGCCTACCTGCCGGGTTTGCGGGGGCAGGACTTTGAAGTATTGCCCTTTGATCAGACGCAGCAGGAACGGGCGCTCCAGGCCGTGGCGCAATGGGCGCGAGCGTATGCGGTGGCCACTATCTTCGGGATGGAAAGGCTCACGGAGACGGGCCGGCAGATTGTCGCCTAACTGGACCCGACCGAAGATCGGTTCTATGTGCCCGGAACCACCCGGCGACTCTTCGAGATCAATGGGACTAAGTTTGGAGTGGCGATTTGCCATGAGGGCTGGTGCTATCCCGAGACGGTGCGATGGGCGGCGGTGCGGGGCGCCAAAATCGTCTTTCATCCCCACCACACGGGGAGAGATCAAGAAGGTGTCCGTCTGACGCAGTGGGGCGCGGCCGGCGGGCCTTACTACGAGAAGGCGATGATGATGCGCAGCCTGGAGAACACGATCTACTTTGCCAGCGTCAATTATGCTTTGCGCTTCCAAGAGTCGGCGACCAGCCTCATCGCCCCGTCAGGCCATTGCCAGGCGCACTTGCCTTATGGGCAGGAGGGCGTATTGGTGCAGGCCATCAAACTCGAGGAAGCAACCGGTGTGCTAGCCACTCGATACGCACCCGAGCGTTATCAAGAATTCACGCGGGAGTGAGCGCCCAACAGCATACAGCCAACGCCGCTCCCGGCCGTTTTCTTTCGTACAAGGGCCGACCGCCTTCCATCAACTTACCCATCAGCTCGAGGAGAATCATGGCGACGATTCAGAGAATCAGCCCCTGCTTGTGGTTCGCGGATGAGGCCGAGGAGGCCGCCCGGTTCTATACCGGGATCTTCAAGAACTCACGGATCACGACGATTGCTCGATATGGCTCGGCAGGGTTCGAAACGCATCATCGGCCGGCCGGATCGGTGATGATTGTTGCGTTCGAGCTCGACGGGCAGTTGTTCACCGCGCTCAACGGTGGGCCGGTGTTCAAGTTCAACGAGGCCATTTCTTTCCAGGTGAACTGCGCGACGCAAGACGAGATCGACTACTACTGGGAGAAGTTGTCCGCGGGAGGGGATCCGAAGGCTCAGCAGTGCGGTTGGTTAAAAGACCGGTATGGCGCCTCGTGGCAGGTCGTCCCCAACATGATAGGCGAGCTCTTCAAGGACGAAAAGTCGGCAGGGACGCAGCGGGCCATGGAAGCGATGCTGCGAATGAAAAAGCTCGACATCGCCGAGCTTCGTCGAGCGCACGCCGGAACGGCATGAACCGGTCGCCCGTGAGGGCTCCGAACGTCCCCGCCGCCACTTTCACGGGCGATGGGCATTGTGCCGTGCACGCGCTGCCTCACGAGAGCTTGGAGCCGACGAGGCCGGCCGGAGATCGACGATTGGGTTGGTGCCGCCGGAGCGGCCTGGTAGCTCGAGCTCATGAAGTTGGACAGCATCCGCGAGCGGAAGGATGCCAGCCTTGAAACGCGACCCTGATACCCCCGACATCCTCGTCTTCCCTCCCATCCTCTTGGGCGGGGCGATGCTGCTCGGGGCCCTGATCGATTGGCTGCGCCCCATCCGCCTGCTTCCCCCGTTCGGGGCTCGTGTCCTGGGGGCGACCTTCCTCGTGTTCAGCAGCATCTTAGGCTATTCGGCGCAGAGGGTCTTGCGGAGAGCCGGGACCAACGTCCGCCCCGATCAGCCGACCCTCGCCCTGGTGACCGACGGGCCCTACCGCCGGACACGCAACCCCCTGTACCTGGCTGGGCTTGGGGTGTACCTTGGTGTGGCATTCTTCATCAACGGCCTCGCTCCGTTCCTGCTCCTCGTTCCACTGGCTGCCCTGTTGCACTGGGGCATTGTCCTAAGGGAGGAGCGCTACCTCACCACGAAATTCGGTGAGAAGTATCGGGCATATGAAACTCAGGTGCGGCGCTGGCTTTGAGGCCGGCAGGTCAGGCGCGTGCCCTAGCCGGATGAGGTCGAATCCTATGCGCAGCGACGAGCCCTACGAGGCACGGGTGGCCCAGATCTTGGCGGAACTGGGGATTCCCGCCTCGTACGGTGTAGACAGGCACATGCCGCTCCATGCGGAGGCCAGGGATCTCGTGTCGGTCGGCATGGATATCCATGGCCGCGACCGGCAGCTCACGCCTCACGCTGCGGCAAGGTGGACGGAACTCCAAGCCGCAGCGCATCGCGATGACGTCACGTTGCTGCTCGTCTCTGCTTTCCGGAGCTTGGAGTATCAGCGACGGATTTTCGAGCGGAAGATCGCAGGCGGCCAGTCCCTGGAGCAGATCCTGAAGGTGAACGCACCGCCAGGCTACAGCGAGCACCATACGGGCAGAGCGGTGGACCTGACGACGCCAGCCTGCTCGCCGCTGTCGGAGGAGTTCGAGATCACGGCGGCATTTGATTGGCTCGTCCGACACGGGGGCCGCTTCGGCTTCGCCATGACGTATCCACGCAGGAATCCGTTTGGCGTAGCCTATGAGCCCTGGCACTGGGCTATCCGGGAAGAGGCCGCCTAACCCAAGTCGGATGCGGAGCCGCGCCGGAACAGCAATAAGATTGACAGCGGGGTTGTCTCTTGCTACCAATGGTGCCGCACGCTTGAAGTCGTCATGACTTCTACGGAGTTCAACGATGAGCAACGGAGGGGCAGTTGGAGGGGCAGTCGCAGGGGCGGCGGCGGCCGCCATCGCCAATGCGATCAAGGCTTCCGGTATTGTAGTCCGGGTCAATCCTGACGACTTCCAGTCTCTTCTCGCTCGGGCGAAGGAGGCGCTGGTGGTCCATGGCACAGGCGGATTGTTCTCAACCAAGTACCGATATCTCGTCGGTTATAGAGGATTCGCGTTTTACACGCAGTCGTCGCAGCCGATTCAGCTACCGGCGCATGTCGAGACGATTCGTGTGGCGAAGATTTGGGTACCAGACTGACGCTCCTCCATCGACACCGTCAAACCCTGATAGGCGGAGTGAGCACCGATGACCAAATCGAAACCCGCGGGTTGGCATAGCGTGACCCCTCGGCTGGTGGTTCACAATCCAGGCAGACTGGTCGAGTTCCTCAAGCATGCGTTCGGCGGGACAGGAGACTTTCGCACGGAGGTTCCGTCCGAGGTCAGAATTGGTGACTCGCTCGTCATGGTCAGCAGTGTGGGTCCCCGAGACCCGATGCCCGCGTTTCTCTACCTCTATGTCGACGACATTGACGCGACGTACCAGCGTGCGCTGGAAGCTGGCGCCGTGTCGCTCGAAGAGCCACGAGACATGCCGTACGGCGATCGCCGCGGGATGATCAAAGACCCTTGCGGTAACCTTTGGCAAATCACTACTCACAAGGAGGACGTGTCGGCAGAGGACATCCGCAGACGCATGGGGGCGAGGCACCCATGAAAGAGTCGGAGGTCAGCCTCCACCTTTCAAGTCGTCCTGCTAGGCGGACAGCCGCTCTCCGAAGCGTTGTCTCACACCCAGAGGCGATCGCATGAAGGCCTATGTTATGACCACCGGCGCAGCTTTTGGCCTGCTCACCTTCGTGCATCTCTGGCGCATCATCGAGGAAGGGCCGCACCTGGCGAAGGACCCTTGGTACGTTCTCATCACCCTTTGGCGCCTCTTCAGGCTGTCGACGCGGCCGTGACATGCCAGGTATGGATGAAGCACTTCACGCCGGTGCCGCCCGAGGCGATGCAGGCTAGCAAGCTAACGGGTTTGTGACGGCGGCCGGACCGGTGGCGGCCGGTGCCTAAGCCGCGGTCGTTCTGCGGACTGAGAGGCGAAAGCCGATGGGCGTGTTGCGATTCGTAGTGCTGTGGGTCGTGGCTATTGGCTCGGTCTTCGCGACCGACGCCCCGCCGCTCAAACTGAGCCACGGCTGGATCGTGGTCCGGACCGGAGCGCGAGAGCGCACGGCCCTGGAGAAGGCGGGGTTCCGCATCGCCCCCACGATCAACCGCCATGACGGCCAGGGGACGGCGTCGGTCACGGTCGAGCTCCTCAACGGTTTCCTTGAGCTCATCTATCCCGACCCGACCGTTCCGGTCTCGCCGGCCTCGAAAGCCGGCGCCGAGAAGTTCCGCCTGAAATCGGTGTGGCGCGAGTCGGGCTACTCTCCGATCGGCATCGTTTTCGATCGCACGCCGGCAACGCCGGAGAAGCTCCCCTTCCCGACCTGGAAAGTCTCCGCCGATTGGATGGAGAAAGGCACCTTCATCGAGATCATGACACCGAAGGAGATGCCCAAGGCGGTCTTGCTCTCCATCTCGTCTTATCGCGAGAGCACGCGCGAGAGGGAGAATGAGGCGCGAGACCCTGTCAAGGGTGCGATGTTCCTCCATCCCAATGGTGCACGGCGCCTCACCGGAATGCGCGTCGTCGCGCCCAGCGCAGACGGACTCCCGCCGGCCGCGTCCTACCTTGCCGGACAGGGGCTTGTGAAGTTCGATATAGGCGGGCAGTGGCTGCTGGACGTGACACTCGACAACGGTACACAGGGTGTCACCAAGGACCTCCGGCCCGATCTTCCGATGGTTATTCATTATTGAAAACGAGATGGGGAAGGGGTGCCGCGCAAGCGGCGTCGCTTCTTCGTGCACACCCTGCACCTCCCGCTGGCAAGCGGGCCAGCTTAACCGGGTGTGCGTCAAATGGGGGAAGACCAGCGTGTCAACGAAGTCCCGGGTGCGCGCCAGCTTCCTCATCGTTGTTCCGGCCGTTGTGGGGCATATCCTCCTGCCGATGTCTCTCTTGTCCCGCTTGTGGCGAACGACTGACCACGACCTGCCGACCTGGCTTGCCGCCAGCTTCTTCGCGGCAAGCTACTTCGCCTTCATGTACGTTGCAGGTGCGTGGAGCTGGTTCGGAAGCCTTTGTCGTCACGTCCTCCCAGTGCTGCTGATTCTGGCGGTGTGGAGGACCTACCCCGGGGGTCGCGGAAAGACAATCCCCACGCCGCTGGTGTCCGTCGAGTCGGTGGCACAGTCCGTTCTGGGGACCGCGTTCACAGCGATGACGGTTCTTGCTCTCCGTGGCCGTAAGGCCCGAGCGCCGGTGCTTGACCTGGCTTTCCCGTTACGCGGAGGGACCTTCCAGGTGGGACAAGGCGGTGCCTCGCGCGCCGTGAACTACCACTTCTCACACCCGTCTCAACGGTACGCCCTCGATGTCCTGAGTTTGAACCGACTGGGAATACGCGCTCAGGGGATCTACCCGAGGCAACCGCAGCGCTACGCGATCTGGGGAGCTGAAATCGTGAGTCCTTGCGATGGCGTGGTGATGGCGGCGGTGGATGGGTTCCCCGACTCTCACCCCCGGATCGCGATT
>QHVQ01000149.1:0-15885 GCA_003222305.1 Acidobacteriota bacterium
AGGAAGTCAAGCAGATCAAAGCTGCCGAGCAGGTCCTGAGGCTCTCCGTGACGGCGCCGGACCGGAGAATTCCGAAGGATCTCCTCGAGCGGGCGGAGTGCATCGGCGTCTTCCCCGGCGTCAAGAAAGGCGCGTTCGTGGTAGGCGGCGAATTCGGCCGCGGCGTCTTCACCTGCCGCAAGGCGGACGGATCGATGGGCGCTCCCGCGTTCTTCACGATGGGCGGGCCGAGCGTCGGCTGGCAGTTCGGAGGCCAGTCCGCCGACCTGGTCCTGCTGATCATGAACGAGGCCGGAGTGCGCCACCTGCTGTCTGACAAGTTCACCATCGGTGGCCAGGGAGCGGCCGTGGCGGGCCCCGTGGGGCGGACGGCCCAGGCTGCCACCGACCTCCAGCTGCATGCCCAGATTCTTTCCTGGTCCCGCTCGCGCGGACTGTTTCTGGGCGTCTCGCTGGATGGCGTGGTGATCAAGCCCAACAAGGACGCCAACGAACTCTTCTACGAGCAGCCTCTGACGGCCCGTCAGATTCTCGTGAACCATCGAGCCGAGACGCCACTGGAAGCGAAATCGTTCGTGACCAAGGCGAGCGAGTATTCGCGGCGCGCGTCCTAGATCAGTAGCTCCGGCGCGGGACCGGCGGGCAGCTCTTGTAACCCGGCGGTCCCGCGCCGCTTTTGCTTCCGTCACGATGAGGTACTCATGTCAATCCTGCATTTCCTCTTCCTTCTCCTGGTCGCGGGCATCTGCGGGTCGTTGGGCAAGATGCTCGGCGGATTCTCGCGTGACGGCTGGCTGTAGTGGTCCACCGATTTTATAGGGTCGGACTCCCGCCTGGAATCCCCTACATATTAATAGGTTAAGCTGTCAGCCAATCCATTATCTCTGGATTCGTTCGGGAGGCTGGTCATGCCCCGTCCCGCGCAAAACGGCCCACATGATTTTGGTGGACCAGTTCACTGGCCAAAATGTCGCACTCAATTTCGGTGGTCCACTACAGTCAACCTTTAATGGTCTTGGGGAGTCCGCTCAGGGCATTTTCGTCCCATTAGGGAACGGACTTCGACAACATCATCTACGCGATCGCGCCTGCAATCGACGGATCCGGAATCCTCTACGCGGGGGGAGCCTGCATGTCCTGCGACGGCAGCAAAACTGACGCGATGGCGGCGCTCATCGATGACGGATCGCCTGAGTAGGGCGCGCCCACCGGGATCAGCGCCGGAGCCTTCGATTCACCCGGTAATTCTCCACCACGCCGACCAGGACCATCAGGAGGACGATCCCGCCTCTCCACCACCACGAATGGACCTGGGAGAGCAGGAACAGGATAAACCCGAAAAACGCCGCGATCAGAGCCATTACGAACAGACCCGTCCAGATGAGCAGGCGCCGCGACGGCATCTCCGCGTCCACCATCTCGTCGAATTCCATCCAGAGGAACAGCAACATTCCCGCCGCCAGATCCGCGAACCGGAGCGTAAGGAAGTGGTGCGGCCCCCAGACGCCTCGTCCCTGCAGCCATGCATCGCAGCGCGCGGCCAGCTCCGGGTCGGACGTCATGCGGCGGAGCGCCGCCACCTGGAGATTTGAAGACCGGTTCAGATCCAGCATCGGGACTCCATCACCTACCGCATCCGGGGCTCAGTCCTGGGCGACACCTTCCTCATCGCGTCGCCCCGGAAGCCTTCTCGATCTCGGAGAGGGCATTCTCCACCCAGGCCTCCCCTTTGGCGTCGAAGCCAGTCTGCTCCCGGATCAACCGCCCCTCCCGATCCACGATCCAGTTCCGGGGAATGCTGAGCGGGGTCATGATCCTCTCGACGTACTCGTCGGCAAGGAGGAGGGCGGGAAAGGTGTAGCCGCTCCGGGTGAGGAAGGGGCCCACCAGCCCCGGATTGCCGTCCACGTTGAAGGTGAGCAGCTGTACCCCGGGCCATCCGCGCAGCTTCTCGTGGAGCTTCTGGAGCTGGGGAAGCTCCCCCCGGCAGGGGCCGCACCAGGTGGCCCACACATTGATGAAGGTGATCTTCCCCAGCAGATCGGCCTGCGTCCAGCGCCTGCCCGCCAGGTCGAGCAGGTCGAACCTGGGAAGGGGAGTGCTCCGGTCCTGCCAGCCCGAAGCGATCGACTTCACGGCCGGCTGCTCCTCACCCGGCCCCCTTTCCAACGCGACCTTCCATCCTTCCTCGGTGCCCCCGAGCGATTTCCAGAGACGCCGGGCATCGCTTTCGATCTTCTCCCGGGTCTCCCCCATGTTTCCCCCCACACCGGCCGGAAGCGCGAGAAGCCCCGCCCGGTAGCAGGCCCAGGCGTCGGCGCCGTGCTTCTCCGCCTCCGCGAGGCGCCCCTTGCCATAGTAGGTCTCGGCCCGGTGCCAGGCCTGCTCGACCTGGTGATTCTCCTCTCCCTCCTCCGGGGAAAGACGCCGGTTCTGCTCCTCTTTCCCCGATCCATCGGGCGCAGGTGAGGGCACCTGATTCTTCGATTCCTTCTCCCGGAGCGCCTCCTCCATCCGGGAGACAACCTTTTCAGCATCCGGGGGACGACCGAGCTTGAGGTACGCCTCCACCAGCAGCGGCCACCCGGTCCATCGGGAGTATTCCAGAAGGCTCTCCTTCCACCGGCGCTCTTCCTCGCCGGAGGCGGCCTCTTCCTTCACCTCCTCTTCCTTCTTTCGAAGGGGCTCCTCGATCAGGCTGGGCACCCGGTCGAGGCGGACCCCCCGCCGGAGGTAGACTCTCGCCGCGATGAACTCCAGGGGAACCGTATCGCTTAGCGTGCTGGGATCCTCCCTCCATGCCTTCAGGAAGCCATCCACCACGACGAGCACCTCCTTGTCGGGAAGATCGTCCAGCTCCTCCGCGGCCTCCAGGCGGCAGAGCCATGGGAACGGGTACTTCGGCCACCGCTTCACCCACTTCGCCGAGTCTCGGTAGTAGGTCCGCAGATGCTCCCTCCCCTCGGGAGATTTCCGGTTCTCCGGGGCGGGATGGTCCGACTCCCAGCGCTCCATCACGATGTCCAGGGCTTCATCGGAATAGCCGAACCGGTCGAGAAACTCCTTCTCCGCTCGCTTCTCCCCCTCAAGATCGCCGGTCATCTGACATCCCTCGCGCAGAGTGAGGTACCGTTCCTTCTCGTCGGCCGGCACCAGGGAACCGATCCGCGCCAGATCCTGGCGAATCAGCTTCCGGACGGCGTCATGCTCCGTGGACGGGTGGATCTTGAATTCCATCGACCAGAGGATGGGGTAGTACTCGACCGCCTCCCGGTCGAATCGGCGCTCGAGGATTGCGCGAAGCCTTGAGGCCGCCTCCCGGGAGAACCGGGGAGTGCCCCCCTCTCCGGTCATGCGATACGGTTCCAGGGTGTCGGGACAGAGATCCCAAAACCGTTTCACCTCCTTACGGAGGCGAGCCGGGTCTTTCCCGGGCCCGCCACTGTAATAGTCGGCCAGGCCGAGGTGGGCCCAGGGGAAGGAAGCATCCATCTCCCCGGCGCGTCGGAACTGATCGACGGCCTTGGGGTCGCCGGCAATCTGCAGGGCCCGGCCGTAAAGATAGGCGAACCGAGGATCGCCCGGGCGCTCCTCCGTGAGCCGGCGATACTCCCCCAGGAACTCCTCGCGCCACCCTGTCTTCACCGTGTTTTTCCATTGGAGGCTCCGGTAGAGGAAGAGGTCCCCGGGATGCTCCTCCAGCAGCTCCCGGATTCGCTTCGCCTGCGCCTCGCGGCGCGGCCCCGTCGGCATCCGAGCGAACGACTCGGAGTCGAGGGAATCGAGGGCGATCCGGACCTGGAGCGACGGCTCACAAAGAGGGGCCTGGGCGGAGGCGAGGGCGCTTCCCGAAGCGGCGGCCGCCGCGAGAATCAGCAGGCCCGCCCGGGCAACGAGGCGATTGTGAGCCGGAGATTTCGGCCGCGGCATGGCGAGAATCCTCCTGAAGCGGGAATCAGACGCCTTGCAGGCTACCTCCGGCCCGGCCAACGCGTCAACACTCCGCGGTTCGTGAATGGCCGATCCCGAATCACTCTCTCCCCTCACGACGACCGTTTACACCCACCCCTCGGATCAAGAAATGTTCGAACGAGTCCGCCAGCTGCCCTGCTGAAAGGAGGGCGGCACATCAGACCCGGCACGCCACACTTCGCTTCACCGTCGATCCCTCTCCGCCCTTTCGACCGAGCGAGCACGGGCCCTTGAAGGAGGGCCTTTCCGGGTGTAGGTTAGCGGTGTCCAAGAATACCAACGCATCGCCCCTCGCGCGCATGGAGGAACGAAGATGCGAACGTGCGGCCAGCCAGGCAATTTCCGGGGCGCTCGAGAGGACGCCCGCTCACCCCCGCAAGAAGGCTCATTCAAAAGCCTCGGACCACGTGCATCTGTTGCACCGACACTTCCCGTTTCCGCCGGTGCTGCCCGTAGGGATCTGAAACGGGGCAACCGCAGGCTCCAGTCGGGGCCCATTTCTGAGCGCTGGCGCTTGCCGTGCGTTCGAAGGAGACGCGGATATGAACAGAGTAGGGTGGATGGTGCTTCTGATGATGCTCTCGGCTGCGGCCGCAGCGTTCCACTTCGCAACTCCTAAGGCGGAGGCGTTCAACTGCAAGATCGTGCAGTGCGCGGCTCCGGAATGCCTCGAAAATGAGCACCTGGAGACGCCTCCCGGCCAGTGCTGTCCAGTCTGCGTGCCCAATTAGTCTCGCTCTCAAGGGCTCGCCGAGAACCCCCTCATCCTTCGCCGCCCCCCCGGCGGCGCGGGATGAGGAACGAGAGATGCCTGTCCGAATCCCGGGTCCGGGCTTGATCAGGAGATGTGGGGTCAACGAGCCTTTCACGGGGCACAAAGACAACTTCACCGCTTAATGATCAGCGAGTCTGGACCCATTGGGCGAAGAGCGGGCTGACGGGGATCCACTTGGCCTGAACCGATTGCTGTGTTCGCGTGAACGTCAGTAGGAGGCTGTCCGCCAAGTAGACTTGTCCGGTCTTTTCGATGTAACACGACTGGCGAAAGACTAGCCCAGGGAGCTGGTCGCTGAACAACAGGACCCCGTACACCCCGACGGGGCTGCCGGAGGCCGTTACCGCCGGCGGGATGCGCGGGTTCAGAGGAGAATCGCGGTGTGAGTGGATCCACCACCTAAGTCGACTATAATGCGCTCCTGCAGATTCTCATCTTGGGTTACCGTTCATCGCCATCGGGGCGCTGTCTGCTCCCAGTCCCGCGTCCGCACCAGCAAGCGCCGGGTCCAGTTCGCGTTCCGGAACTGGCAGGCGAAGGCCGGATTCGATCGGCTTTACCCGTTCCACGCGCTGAGGTACACGGCGGTCACCAACGTGTATCGGGCCGGCAGGGACCTCTTCCCGGCGCAGAGGTTTGCGAGGCATGTGAGTCCGCTGACCACTACGATTTATACCCATCCCTCAGACCAAGAGATGTGGGAACGGGTGCGAGGCTTGACCTCCTAACTTTTCTCTTTGCAGGCTCGTTCCTTCTCCGAGCTCACTCTCACTCCGAGGTCGTTGGCGTCTACACTTCACCGATACTCTTGTGGGTCACACGAGTGATAGCCTGTTCGATTTCCTCAATCCTGCATGGCTTGGATATGATCGGATTCCCCGTTTCTCCAGCAAATCGTTCGGTCTCGTCGCTCATGCCAGCGGGGTTCATGAACACAATCCTCTCCGCCTGCCGAGAGTCCTTGGCCAACACGGCTTGGTAAATGTCCTTTCCCGAGCCCCGGGGCAGAGAGGTATCGGTAAGGATCAGACTGTAGTCCCTGGCCTCGATTTTCTTCAGCGCCTGGGGCACATCAGAAGCTGTGTCGGGGCGATATCCCTTTGATGTCAGAAGCTCCACGAGAAAGCTCTGCATCGTCGGATCGGGGTCGATCACGAGCACTCTCGCGGAAGACGGAACCATTTCAGAAGCTTGGGGGGGTAATTTTGTCGATTGATGGTGAATGGGGAGCTCGATGATAAACGTACATCCCCCACCTTTGCAGCTTTCGAGGCGTAGGTCACCTCCGTGCTCGCGGATGATTCCATAGCACAGCGGGAGGCCCAATCCCGTCCCCTTCCCTTCCTTCTTAGTTGTGAAGAACGGCTCGAAAACGGGGCTTTGGATTTCGGGTGCGATGCCCGGTCCGTCGTCCGAAATCCGCGCCTCGATATAGTCCCCCACCTTGCAGGTGCTGAGCCGGATCGTGCCGCCCCGACCTATTTCCTCCATGGCTTGCTCCGCATTGTTAAACAGGTTGAGGAGAACCTGCTGCATCTGAGAATAGTCCAGCATCGTCATCGGGAGATCCGGGGCCAGGTCCTTCTCGACTTCGATTTGGTGTGATCTGAAGTGATACACCTTGAGCTCCAGCGTCTTCTCGATGATCCCATTCAGCCCCAGGTATTTCTTTTCAGGTGGCTGTTTCCGCGCGAATGTGAGTAGATTCCGGACGATTTTGCCCGCCCGCTCAGCCTCGGCGAAAACCGTTTCCAAACGCCTTCTGACCCCCGCCGGGAGATCCCCGCTGAGGATGAGCTGGGTGTATCCCATGATGCTGGCAAGAGGATTGTTAACTTCATGGGCGACACCAGCAACAAGCTCTCCGAGAGCTGTCATTTTCTCGGCCTCACGAAACTGTTCGATCGACGCTTCGCGACGCCCGGGGAATACGCCGAGCGACATCTCGCGAGACCGGGAGCGGACGCCGACCTGGAATGCGAAGAGAGATCCAGCGCTCGCGAGGGCGCCGGCAAGGAAAGCTAGCGCGACTCGGATCACTCCAACGTTTCCCATGAGGCCTCCGCGTCGAGCAGCCACATCCGGAGTCGCAATCCAGGCGAGCTCGGACAGGCACACGGCGGTCACGAGGAGTCCGATCAGAATTGCAAGGGTGCTTTGCCTCAACGTCATTCCAGGGAGTCGCATAAATGACTTTGAACCTGGGCGGATATAAGGAGAAGCCATCTTTCTGTCTCCTAATCGACCTTGGGGGCTGCGTGGAGAATCGCCGCGGCGCGAAGGGCGAAACTACAAGAGCCGGGCGATCTCAAAACGAGAAAACGTCGAGGGAGGTGTGCTGAGGACGGCAGTCGAGAGGTTGGGGCGGAGTTCAGCACCCCCCTGGTGGCCACGCCCCTCTCTGCCTGGCTGGAAGCGGGTCAGTGGAAGGACCTTCTATTCTAAGGCCCGATTCATGTGACCCTCATCGCTTGCCCCACGCAGATGGGGAAAAGGCAAGCGACGATTCTCTTATATCACGAGATCCCATCCGGCGATCACGGGAAATCTGGCGGAGGACCTCTCTGCGCCCTTTTCCGACTTGTCTGGACAAAGAAGTCTGGACTTACACCTTCCACGGCAAGAAGCTCGACTAGCCTGAGCGGCAATCTGCCGCTTGGGTATTTCCGCCGTGTCGTCGCTAGCCCGTCAATTCTCCGCTTCGAAGCTGGTGATCTCGTCCAAGGCGCAGGATGCCGCGGCGATCCGGCGACCCGTCAGGTCGTCGCCGAGCCAGCGCAGGAACGCGGAGTCGCGGAGCCAGGCGGGAGAGCGCCGCGCCAGCCCTGCCGCTGCCGTCACGACGGCGATGCCGAGCGCGAGATTGCCCGCGACCCAGGGGAGCCCGAACGCGCGGTAGACGTCGAGCCCGAAAAGGCCGTGGGGAACGACGATCACCAGCAGCGCCCAGAGCAAGGGCGAGGAAATGAGCAGCCATCGGTTGGCGCGGGCCCGTAGCAGACGCAACTCCCCGAGCCGGTGCTGGATCGCCACGACCGGCCCTCCGTAATCGATACCGGCGAGGCCCACGAGCTGTCGCACGGCAACCGCGATGGCCAGGATCGCGCACAGGTGAAGCACGGCCGCCGGCCCCGCGAATCTCATGGTGCGGGCATGCTCGGCCAGGTAGGAGCCGACGAGGAGCGCGGCCACGACACCGGCCGCAATCTCGTACCAGAGCACGAGGCGGACGAACCGGAGCTTGGATCGCGTCCGATCGAGCGTCCCGCTTTTTGCCTCGCGCAGGCTCTGCCTGAGCGCACCGTCCATCCGTTCCAGCCGTTGCCCGATGTCGTTCCAGGCGGTCTTCAGGTCATCGAGTTCCATCTTGGGCCTCCTCCTGTGGCGCCAGCTCGCGCCGTATCTTCAGTTTCAACCGGTTCAGCTTGGTTCCGACGTTTGTCTCGCTGATGCCGAGGACCTCGGCGATATCGCGGTAGCTGTGCTCCTCTAGATAGAGCAGGAGAAGTGCCCGTTCGAGCTCCCCGAGGCCGTCCATGACGCGATAGAGCTGTCCGACCCGTTCCACGCTCGCTCGGACCGGCTCAGAGGTCGCCGGCACGAGCGATTCGTCCAGTGGTACAGAGCGCCTCTCGCGAGCCTGCCTGGTCCGCGCGAAGGAGATCGCCGTGTTCAAAGCCACGCGATACATCCAGGTCGAGAATCGGCGCTCAGGGTCGTAACGAGGGAAAGCGCGCCACAGCTGCAGGCAGATCTCCTGGACCAGGTGGTCGCGCTCTTCGCGCGCGCGGCAGTAGGCGTTGGCGAGCTTGAAGACGATTCCGCGGTGCTCGTCGAGGCGCGCCTCGAAGTCCTCCTGGTCGTGTTTCTGCCTGGCCCTCGCAGCGCTCACCGACTCCTCCCTCGAATCGTTGGGTGCGGCGTTCACGTCCACCGCTCGTTCACAACAATGATTCGCGGGAGAGGACAGATCGTCACAGATGTGGAGAGCGACTTTACGGGCCAGCCTGGTGCGAGCGCGATGCTATCGGATTCCTCGACCTGTCTGTGCTGCTGTTGCCTCGCGCTGGGTTCGTTGGTCAATTTTACCAAGCCCATCCGCAATCACAATCCGCCCGAGAGCAAACCAGTCATCTCCCAATGGAAGGACGACATGATTTGTAGGATCCGCCTTTTCTACTGAGGAAATCGGCTCGGAAAGCGCAAGCAACTTTCTGTTAATCTATTGACATTACTATAGTTATATACATTTCCGCGTCCCTGGACCGAGCCGTTTTCCCGGGCGCGACCCGCCACTCCGCCACGGGCGACTTGAGTATAGGGTAGAGGTAGCTTGCCAGAACCCCTCGGCTTGAGATTGGAATCTCAGCAAGTCAGAACGCCCGGTGCTTCCCACTAGCGTTGCACAGGCCAATTGGGAGGAGCAGGAGATCCCCCGGCGTGGCCTTAATGTCTGTCCTACCTCGCCCCTCTGTCGTCTGACGGTGAGCCCTAAGCTGGGCCATAGGTCGGTATTCGCCGATCAGGAAACGGCGCCCGCCCCTGTTGCCGCAACGATGTGGTCGTTCTCCCCGATGGTTTCGCCCGAACGGTTCTTGATCGGGACCCCTCCAGGGAACGTGATCAGGCCACCGTTGGAGTGCTCGATGTTGTATAGCGCTCCTCCCGGCTGCGACAGCTTTCCAATCTCCCCCGTATTCATGTTGAAGAATCGAGCCGTTCTGGCTTTCTTGGTGGAAATGTCGATCGATCCCAGCCAGGCGTCGTCCATCCTCGCGAATGCCTTTAGATTAGCCCCGGCGTCGACCACGGTGATATTCATCTTCACGCCAAGCTCCTGAGACTTCTCCATTGCTGCATCTACCGCGGCTCGGGCCTGTTTCAACGTAATGTCGCTCATACCTCCTCCTTCAACCCATCGTTTGGAATCATGGAGCCCGCCATTTCCCTTGTGCTACCAGTCAAAGAAGCCATGTCCTCGGACTGAACTGTTACCTATGTCCGTGAGCGTTCAAACCACTGGCTCATGGACGTCGTACAGCAGTTCGGTTAAAACCTGACTCCACGCCGCGACAGCTTGGTCTCGGCCAGCTCGACCATTTGATTGACCATGACCTCCTGCTCGATCAGTTCTTCCTTCTGTACCTTCGGAAGATTCTTGATCTGGCTTTCGACTCTCAGCGCAAGGTCCTTCGAGCCGATGACCCTTACGAACACAAGCCGCAGCGGTCCTTTGCCTCGAAGATATTTTGCGCCTTTACCTTTGTTCTGCGCATGTTCCGCGATCCGCCGATTCACATCTGTCGCGATTCCTGTGTAGAGAGCTCCGTCGCTACACCGCACGATATAGACAGACCATTGAGCCATTGACAAACCTAGACAGGATGACTTCCGCGAAAGTTGAAGGCTGACCTTCGGTTCCATCGCGGGTCAGTTTCGAGACCCCTCCGCCCCGCTCTTGATGATGGAAACCTTCTCGACGCTCAGCCTTCCCCATGTCACTCAGCGGACACCCAAGGTCATGCCTCCCCCGCGCCGCTCAGCGCGGAGCCGGTCCGCTGCGAGCCCTATGCCCACCGTACCCTGGAAACAGGGGTCAGCGGGACACGCCTGTTCTTACTCGCGGAGGAGTTTCCCCACGATCGAATCGATGGGTATGGGACCGAATCGGCGGCTGTCAAGGGAGCTGTCCCAATTGTCTCCCATGATGAACACCGTGCCCATAGGTATCTCCACCCTCGGGATATTTTCGGACCGTGCCCCAGGCCTATGACCATACGGACTACGGACCGGCTCATCGTTCACGTACAGCGTGCTATCTCGGGTTTCCAGCGAGTCACCTTCTACGGCAACTATGCGCTTAACCCGAACTTTCTCGGGATCATCGGGAGCTTTGAACACTACAATACTTCCAGATTGAAGCTTGGCTCGGCCGGCATCATCAAGCTCGAACCATGTCACAACCTCGCCCTTTTCGATCGTCGGTTCCATCCCAGGCGTCGTCACCCGTGTCGCATGAAGCCCCAATGGTTTACATGACTGCATGAATGCTAGTGCCGCCAAAGCAAGAGCTACTTGGCAGCAATTCACCTTGATCGACCGTAGGTCCTGATCCATACCACGTCCACGTGCCAGCTAAGGACTGCGGTTAAGGCACCGGCTGCTTATTGGCCGGGAGTCTTCAAGCGCGTGTTAGACGTCAGTTGAAAAGCTTGTCATGAATACCTTGGCCAAGGCGCCTCCATCCCCTTTATACGCCTTCTCCAGTTCTACATTTACATCCACGCCTCTAGAATGCGCAAGGACTAGGAAGCGCTCCCAATCCAAAAGGCACCCCCGCGTCTGCGTCGGACCAAGATGCATGTGCAGGAGGTGGCAGAACTAGGGAAAGGCACAGTACTAGGAGAGGTGAGATTCGCATCATGTCGCTTTGCGTTCTGAGGGCAGCTCCATGAAACGTCCAACGCATGGCTTATCCCTCCGCCGCCGGCGCGTCTTTGATCTGACGGAAGCGCTTACAACGAGGCGAGGAGAGCTCGGGCTGTTTCCCGCAGACCCGGGTCGGTCTCGTTTCGGATGTAGTCCTCGATGAGCGGGCGCGCCGTCTTTCCGGCGAGGGCCACGAGGGACCGCAGCGCTGCGCCGCGGACCTCGAGCACTGGATCGAGGAGGGCGACCCGCAGCGGGCCGATCCCCCGGCTCAACCCCAGGTCGCCCAGCGCTTCCGCCGCAGCGGCACGACTCTCCACCGGACTCCCCCACGGCCCCCAGCACCTTCGCCGCGTTCACGGATTCCGGCCTGGCCCTTGATTGCTCGGCGCCCTGCGAGACCTGGGCGATTAGGTCGGGGATCGCGGCGGGGCCGAACTCGCGAAGGGCGTCGGCGGCCGCCTCGCGCACCGAGGCCGCCTTGTCTCCCAGTAGACCGACCAGCTTCGGGATCGCGCCGGCCTCGCCGAGACGGGAGAGCGCTCCGACCGCCATCTCCCGAACTTTCTCCTCCTTGTCACCGAGCGCCTTCAGGAGCGCTTTCGACGATCGCGGCTCCTTGACGAAACCGAGCTCGTACGCGGCGTCGGCCCGCAGTCGCGCGTCCTCATCCCACAGATCCCGAACGAGCGTCTCAAGCTGGGAGCGCGGCGTGAAGAACCCGGCCATCGTTTTGACGGCCATCCCCGGGCGCGACACTTCCACGCGAATCCGCCGTCGCTTCCCTTGCTTCACGCTCGGGTCGATGTCGTAGGCCAGGTAGTACTGACTCAGGAACTCCTCGCCCAGCTCCTTGAACAGCCGCTCCAGGTCCCCACCGGTGTAAAGGAGCCGCCCTCCCGTCTCGTCCACGAACCGCTCGAAAGGTTGCCGCCCCGCCACCATCCCGGGACGGATGCCGTAGACGACCGTCTGCGTCCTGAGACACAGGAGGAGGAGGTCGCGCAGATAGAGAGATTGAAAGATCCCGTCGGCGGTCCCGACGTAGTTGTCCAGCCCGTCGGTCACCACCAGAATCACCTTCCGCCCCGGCCGCTGCCGCAGATCCTTGAGGGTCTGCTCGATCGACCGGAAGAGTCTCGTGCCGCCCCAGGCCGTGCCGATGTCCCGGAGGGTCACCTCGGGATCTCTTGGGTCGCGAGTGAATGGCTGCAGCACGGTCCTCTCGTGGTTGAACTTCGCCACCATGATCTCATCCTCTCGGCGAAGAGCCGCCAGCAACGCCTCCGTCGCTTCGCGCACCCGCTGAACCTGCCCTCCCATGCTTTCCGAGAGGTCCAACAGCACCGCGACCGACAGCGGGCGATCGGATTTGTCCCCTTCCACTCCGAAGTCCTGGATCGCCACCTCCACTCCATCCTCGAGGAGCCGGAAGTCGTCCCGCATCAGGCCCCGCACCGGCCGGCCGGCGCGGTCGGTCACCGTGACCGTCAGTCCGACCCGCTGGTAGGCGCGCTCCACGACCTTGACGTACTCGCGGAACCGAGGTGCGCCCGGCTCGCGCGGGTTCCTCGGTGCCGCGGCTGCCCGGGAAGACATGCCGAGGGTGATGCAGAAGAGGGCGAGCAGTTGGAGGCGGCGGAACATCGGCATCCTCCGTTGGATGGAGGAAAAGTGATTCTCTGAGCATGAATCTACGCCGCACGGCCAGGTATGTCCATTGCCGGCGCGGATTCTCGCGAGGAAAGTGCGGTGCGATCGTCGCGACCTGTACTGGTCCACCGATTCTTGCGGGTCGGATCCCCTTCCCGGAAGGCCCACCATATAATGATGATAGTCTGTCTCCCACCGTTTCAGCCTAGCGCTTTTCCGGGAGACGGTGTAGTGGTTTATAGGGTTGGACTCCCGGCTGGAATCCTCTACATATTAATAGGTTAAGCTGCCAGCCAACCCTTTATCCCTGGATTCCTTCGGGAGGCTNNNNCCCATCCCGCGTAGTTTCCCAGCCGACACACCTACCAGTGTGCCCGCTCCGATTCACTCTGCTGTCGTCCGCCATGCGACGTGCTCCGTCGGTTCCCAAAGCACTGCTTCTCTCGGATTCCGACTCCCAACCGCTGATTCCCGAACCCTGGAGCAGGCCAGAATGCCGCACATGATTTCTATGGTCCAGTTCACCCGGCATTGTTCGTCCTTAAAGCGGCGAGGTTGTCCCCGGGGAACCGGGATCGGCGAAGCGCGCGTCGGTGACAAAAGTTCGATCAGTCAGGCTCTTGAGGAACTCGATCAGATCGGTTTTCTCATCTGCATCCAGCTCGAACCCCTGGATCAGATCGCTCTTGTGCGGATTGTCCCGGCCCACGCCGGCGAGCGGCCCGTCGGGGAGCGTCCTTCCTCCTTCCGCGTAATGCGAGAGCACCTCTTCCAGGGTGGCGATGCCGCCGTCATGCATGTAAGGAGCCGTCAGCTCCACGTTGCGCAGCGTCGGCGCCCGAAATCTCCCCATGTCCTCGTCCTTCCGCGTGTGCTGGAACACTCCGGTGTTGTCCTCAGGGTAGAGGCCGAGGCCGCCGAGGTTGTAGAGGCCGGTGTTGTGGAACGTGGGAGCCAGCGGCTCCAGCCCCACGAAGGCGACGGGACCGGAGAAGGTGAAGCCTCCGTGGCAGCGGGAGCATTTGAGCCGATCGGAGAAGAACAGCCTCATGCCGCGCAGGGCCGGCTCGGAAAGCGCCGGTTCTCCCCGATAGACCAGCTGATCATACGGCGCGTCGCCTGAAACGAGGGTTCTCTCGAACGACGCAATGGCTCGGCGAAGATTCAGCAGAGTCAGCGGACGGGAATCCCCGGGGAACGCCGCCGCGAATCTTCTCGCATGGTCGGGATTCGCCGCGATGTGCTGCATCAAGGCCTCCTCCTGTCCCGCCAGGCCCAGCTCCACCGGCTCCTGATTGAACATCGGAGTCAGCATCTGCTCCTCCAGCCGCGTGAGCCCCGGATCGGCCCAGGTCAGGGTGGCGGCGTAGGCGACATTCGCCAGGCTCATCGCGCTGCGAGGATGGAGAGCACCCGTGGAGCCGACGGCCCGCGCGCGGCCGTCGGTGAAGGCAAGCTCCTGCCTGTGGCAGCTGGCGCAGGCGTAGGTGCCGTTGCCGGAGAGCGCCCGATCGTAGAAGAGACGTCGCCCCAGCTCGACCTTCTCAGCGGTCATCGGATTGTCCTCGGAAACTCGCGGAACGGGAAAGCCGAGCGGCAGGCGCCAGGAGTAGCTCGCGGGCCGGGGGACGGGCGCCGCGGGAGTCGGCGGGGAGTTGGAGCGCGCGGCAGGCGCGCATTGCGCGAAGAGACAAACCAGGCCACAGGCCAGGGGCAGAATCCAGGCCCATGGCCTGCGGGCCTGCGCTCCTACCACTTGCGGATCTGCAGCTCAGAGACGCTCGGTGTCTGCTTGGCTAGCTCTTCACGCTCCTGAACCCAGGTGCCGAAGGCCTGGACCATCTCGGGAGTCATCTTCCCCGCGTCGCCCTGGCGCTTCTGGACCCATCCCTTCATGGCGCCGAGGAGCTCGTCGGCGCGGGATCGGTCGCTCGGAAAGAGCTCAAGGTAGGCCTTCTTGGCGTCTTCCACCTGGTCCAGCCCGAGATAGGCTCCGGCCCGGTACTCGATGGCGGGCGCATAGGCAGGCGCCAGAGACAGGGCACGGTTGTAGGCTTCCAGGGCGCCGTTGTAGTCGCCTGTCTTGCGCATGCAAAAGCCCAGGTCGCTGAATGCCTGATGGAACTTGTCGTTCAGCTGGGTGGCCCGCCGGTAATCGGAGATCGCCTTTTCGAATTCCTTGCCCGCCTTCTTCTCGAGCTTGGACCGGTCCTTTTCGGCGGGAGCGGCGGCCGCCTCTTTCTGGAGAGCCAGCGCCTTGTCCCGATGCTGGATCCCCGAGTTGTACAGCTCCGCCGCCTCTTCCGCCGGCGATTTGTGTGGCGGCTGTGGGGCGCTGTTGCTAGGAGTGGAGGGGAGCGTGGGAGGCGGCATGGAGGAGCCTCCCGACGCCACGACGATTGCCGGCAGCGTCAAGATTCCCATCGCAAACCAGAGGCTGAGCCGAACCAATTTGTCTTTCATGGACATCACCCCGTCAGGATTGGAAAGCTTCGCAGAAACCTAATATACGCCAGGAACTTCCTTTCCGGAACAGTCGGCATCACCCAGGTGCGGATTGGTGACCGCGGACAAGGATCGACAGGCCGGCGCGAACTCCTCTCCCCGTACTTGTCCACCGGTTTTATAGGGTCGGATTCCCGCCTGGAATCCTCTACTTATCTATAGATTAAGCTGTCAGCCAATCCTTTATCCCTGGATTCCTTCGGGAGGCTGGCCATGCCCCGCCCCGCGCAATTCCGTCCTCTTCCATTGCCCCGAGCCTGGCCCCGTCGTGTCCGCTCGGCGGTCATCCAGGTCATCTCCCTCGCCAGAACCTCCTTGGCACTAACGCAGGGCTGGGCTTCCGAGAGCATGAACCCCGGCCTTCGACAGCAGGCCAAGGACCGGCTTCGACAGGAGATCCAGCTGCTGCGCGAGGAGATCCGCATCAAGGCCGCCCGAATGGAGCAGATCGAGGACGAGCAGCAGGGAGTCCGGACTCATTGGAAGCCCGGATGGGAACGGCCAGGATCCCGCTCCAGGTGGATGTGGCATTCGGAGATGTCTTCAGACCT
>QHVQ01000149.1:15916-20434 GCA_003222305.1 Acidobacteriota bacterium
CCCCGACCGTGTGTCCCTGGGAAACCGTGATTGCCGAGAAGCTCCAGGCTCTGGTGGAACTGGGAATGGCCAACAGCCGGATGAAGGACTTCTTCGACCTGTACCAATTGGCGATCACCTCGTCCATCGATGGGGCCCTGTTGACCCGCGCGATCCGGGCCACGCTCCGCCGGCGCTGCACACCGGTCCCACGCGAGCTTCCTACCGGCCTGAGTCCGGCTCTTGCCTCGTAGCCGCTCAAACAGACCCAGTGGCGCGCCTTCGTTCGCCGGCTTTCCGGGATCTGGCGCCGGCGTCGCTTGAGGAGGTTCTCCCCCGCTTGCAGGAATTTCTTCTGCCCCCGATTGAGGCCGCTTTGGCCGGGCGTCCGTTCAAGCGGAAGTGGCGGCCCGGAGAGCCGTGGCTTCCGAAGTAGCTTGATCGGGCGCAGACCACCACCTGATTAGTTCACCCATTTCCCTTTCCCCTTTCGCGGTTGGGTTCCCGAGTGCGGAGCTCAAACCCACGAGGGGGGCGGCGCGATACCCTGGCTCCAGTCTCCTGGAGACCTGCGACGGCCATGTCCCGACGCTGCGCGGGCACCGCAACAGATGCCCGGAGCGTCCCAATAGCTCTTGACCGGTCCGGAGGTTGGGGGTAGGAATCGGACCAGGCTCTCTTAGACCCTGCATGCTTCGGCAGCGTTCATGATCGCACGTTCGAAGAGCTCGCCCCGAGCTCCGATCCAATGGAGGTCTCCCAAATGGCTTCGATCAAATTCCGGGCCTCGATCCTGACTTTGGTCCTCTTGAGTCTTGGTGCCGGCGCAGCTTCCATGGCGGAGCCGGCCCGGACGAATCCGGGGCGGCAGAGCCTGCGCACGGAGAGTCGGTTGACTTTCCCGATTCCGGCCGACCTCACGCCACGGCTCTTGTCGCCGGAAGCTCTTGCGATGGAGCGCCGGAAAGCAGCCCTCGAAAAGATTGGTCTCGGCCCACGGGGGCAGGAATTTCCAGAACTTGATTCGGCCGTGGCAGGATCCCGACGATTCGACCTCACTGGCAGGAAGCTGCCCACGATCCCCGAGGCGGTGGGCTCGTCCGTCTCGCAGGGGCAGGGCCGAGTCGTGACGGTGGTGTACGAGTCCGAAGCGCCTGCCGATGGGACCGTCGACTCCCGATCCATAGAAACCACGGTGTACGATTCACGCGGAAACCTCTTGAGCAGGCTAACCGAGATCGGGGTCTCGGCCAATGGGATTCCTGAGGAGCGGCGGTCCGAGACCCGTACTTACGACGTACACGGGAATCTGGTGCACTCGGCGGACGAGGTAGATGTTTCGGCGGACGGGACGGTCGACTACGGCAGTTCCGCCATCAGGATGTACGACCAGCGCGGCAATCTTGTGGAGGAGAGATTCGAGAGCTTCTCGCTCGCAGGAGGGTCGTACAACAGTCGCCTGAGGCATGACCTGGTCAATGACCAACAGGGAAATCCGACGCAAGAGCTGTGGGAGCAAGACGACTTGGCAGATGGAACGATTGACTCACGGGAGACGCTCGCCAACGAGTACGACCTGCGCGGGAATCTCGTCCGACGGGTTAGCGATTTCGAGCATCTTTGGAATGGGACGGTCGACTACCGCTCCCGCGGAAAGCAGACCAACGAGTACGACTCGCACGGGAAACTCTTGCGGCAGGTGAATGAGGTCGATCACTTTGCGGATGGGACGATCGACTACCGGGACATCACTTCCAACATGTACGACTCGGCCGGAAATTCCTTACAACGAAGCGGACTATCACGCCGGCGGGACGATCGATTTTCGTGTCACGGACACCCGTTCGTACGACGAGCGTGGCGACCCCGTGCTGGAAACAATGGAGTATACCCAAAGCAACCGTATCTATCGGTCGACCTATGCGAGCGTGTACGACTACCGCGGCAACTTGGTCAGCCAGGAGTTCGAGGAAGTCGCACCCACCGGTGGCAGGAACCTGATCCATTCCAAGCTCGAGTACGATGAGCATGGCAGGTTGGTGCAGAGCGTTGATGAGTACGACGGACTTGGCTCATTCAGTGCCGACGGGAGAATCGAGGAGCGGATTACGACCATCAACGAATACGACGCGCAGGGGAACCTGTCGCGACAGCAAATCGACGAGGACAAACTTGCCACGCCTGTGGTCGACTACCGGGACACCACGACCTATCAGTACGATGGACCGCCACGCCCGCCTCGCGGAGACGCGTCGAGGCGGGTTGGTGGAGTAGTGCCGGTCCAGTCGGTAGGACCGCAACCCTGACGAACTCGATAGGTGCCTCACACGGCACATCTCACCCTTGAGCGTCGCGAAGCAACTCCCTCGGCGCGCCTTGGGCGGCGGGAGTGAAAAGCGCCCCCTCCTGGGCTGTCTCCCACTTTTTTAGCCTAGCGCTTTTCCGGGAGACGGCTCATGTCCCCAATTTCCTTGTCCCATTCCCTTCCATTACCCCGAGGCTGACCCCGTCGCGTCCGGTCGCCATTTCTTTCTCCCAGGCTCCGACCGCTTCGTCGCCTCCGCGACCGCTGGGATCGCTACCCGGCCGGGACGACCTTTACCGGGGCAGGACTTTCTTTTGCTGGATCAACGAGCCCTTACTCGCGGTGCACGTGGACCACTACACCAGCGAGCTGACTTGTGGCGGCGAACTGTAGGAAGGGAACAGGCACAACCGGAAGTGATTGCGTCGAGCTACGCTAACCCGCAGTGGAGACGCATTCGGCTTCGGCCGCGCTGCAGGCGAGGATTCTCAGATTAATAGGCACACGCACCTCACTGCCGATCTTATGCATGATGCTCAGGATGTTGCGACGGATGTCGTCCACCCGGTCGGTCGTCAGGCTTTCGTGAACGAGCTTGCCGACGTAGATGTCTTCGCCCAACTGGCAGATGCGCAAGAAGGTCGAATCCTCGGGGCTGAAGTATTTCTTGTCGGAATCGCTCAGCGATTCGAGGTGCCGCCGAAGGTTGCTGTCCGCTTTGAACCCGATGAAGATCGGCTGGTGGATCAGGAGTTCCAGCACTCATCCTTCCCCATACAAGGCTTCCCCTGCGGCTCCGCTCAACCCGGGCGGCTACGTCAGGCGGATGTTGCGCGCTCTCGGGCCTTTAACGTCGGACTCGCGGTCGAAGGAGACGCTCTGCCCTTCGCTCAGGGAATCGAACGCGACTGACTGGCACTCGCTGCGGTGGAAGAACACCTCTTTCCCGTCAGCTGCGGCAATGAAGCCAAACCCACGATCCGTCAGCTTCTTAATCTTTCCGACTTCCATTTACAACACACCTCCCGAGGTTATCAAGTGAGTCTACACTATAGCATGGAGTGTCTCTTGATCGGTCCGCAATTTGCGTGATATCGAGAAAAGGATGGCGGACACTGTAGTGGTCCACCGATTTTTACGGGTCGGATCCCTTCCCGGAAAGCTCACCTCGTTATGAGGCTAAGCTGTCGTCCGTACGCCCTTCCGGGAGACCGCCCATGCCCAGTGTCGCCCACGACCTTCGCTTTCCGTTTCCCCTGAACTCCCCCGACGTCTTCGTTCCAACGCCGGCCGCCGTCATCTGCCCATCGTCACGCTCAAGTGCGCTGCGTAGGAGCTTTCGGCTCGCACATCTTTCCATGCGACCGACCTACCCATCTGCGCGCATCGCCTCAACTTCTGGTGCCGTCGGCGGCGCGGGGACCTCCGCTGTTCCTGAAGGTCCCGCTCCTCTCGGATTCGCCTTTCCGATCCTCAATTTCCGAGTCCCGGAACCAGCCAAAATGCCGCACCAAATCTCGATAGTCTAGTACACCGTTTCGAACAACCTTGAAAGTGGCACAGAGATTGACCACGCCGACCTGAGGATGGTGATGTCTGCCACGGCACCCGAGATGAGCCGGATCGAAAAAACAGCCTGTGCGAGCGAACGATTCGCGCCGAGGAATCTAGAGCTGACGGTTTCGCAACCACCGACCTAGAACAACACCGGTTGCGGCCGCCATCCCTAAGAGCGTCCACGTGGGCTGCTCGCTGATCCAACCGCGCTGTCGCATCAGATCGAGAGCGAGAGCGGGAAGGACCAATAGAATCAACACCGAGAGGACGATTCGCTTCATGGGCTTTCTCCCTTCGGGGCGCTAATCGTGCAGGCCGGCAGTTTCCTTGACAGTCTACACCTGACCACCCTGATCCCTCCCGTCAGGGGCCCCCCGTCTCTTGGTCCACCGATTTTTGCGGGTCGAACTCCCTCCCTGAAGATTCCTCATATTCATAGGCTAAGCTGTCTCCCACCCCGTCATCCTTGGATCTTTTCGGGAGGCCACCCATGTCCGGTGCACTGCGGTCCCGTCCTTTCCCGTTGCCCTGAGCTTGGCCCCTTCGCGCCCGGTCGCCATTTCTTTCTACCCGGCTCCGACCCCTTCGTTGCCTCCGAGACCTCTGGGACAGCTACACGGCCGGGGGACGACCTTTACCGGGGCAGGAACTCTCACCTGGTGGAACAACGCGCCTTT
>QHVQ01000135.1:0-495 GCA_003222305.1 Acidobacteriota bacterium
CCTTGATCTCTTCTTCGGCGGCAGGCTTCGTCTCTTCAGGCATCGCTAAGACCAACCCTTGGAACGGGACAGCCAGGGAGAGTCCCGGCCCCCTTTGAACCCGTGGATGTTAGCACCGCCCGAACGCTCAATTCAAGACGCTCCTTGCCTCCCTTCAGGGGCTTCGATAGACTCCCATCGCGTCGGAGACAATCGCTGGAGTAACGCGTGCCATCGCCCCTGGAAAGGCTCCTGGAAATCATGGCTCGGCTGCGAGGCCTCGATGGCTGCCCCTGGGACCGCGAACAAACCCTTCAGACCCTCAGAGTGTTCCTGCTTGAAGAAAGTCACGAGGTTCTGGAAGCTCTGGCGCTAGAAGACTCCGCTTCCCTCAAGGAAGAGCTGGGCGACCTCCTCTTCCAGGTGGTGTTCCAATGCCGCATTGCGGAAGAGCGCGGGTGGTTTGATTTCCATCAGATGGCCGACGGAATCACCGATAAGCTGATCCGCCGCCAC
>QHVQ01000135.1:543-1051 GCA_003222305.1 Acidobacteriota bacterium
AAGAGCTCAAGGAAGAAGAGCGCCGGCTCGCCCCGTCCCGTTCCAGGCTCTCCGGCGTCCCTGCGTCGCTACCCGCGCTGCGGCGGTCGCTGAGGCTTTCGGAAAAAGCTGCCGGAGCGGGGTTCGACTGGGCCGTTCCGGAAGAGGTTTTCGAGAAGGTCCGCGAGGAGATCACCGAGTGGGAAGAAGCCGCACGGCGGAACGATCCTGCTCAAGCCGAGCGGGAACTGGGGGATCTTCTTTTCAGCCTGGTCAACGTGGCCCGCAAACTGGACCTCGATCCCGAAGCCGCACTCCAGTCGGCCAACGAGGAGTTTTGCCGTCGTTTCGCCCGAATGGAGCGGTCCTTTCACGCCAGGGGAGAAAGACCGGAGGAGCTGTCCCCCGAGCAGTGGGAGGAGCTTTGGCAACGGGCCAAGATCGGCACCCAGGAAGACTAGAGGAATTTGGACTGACCGAACCGTCCCAACTTTCGAAACTTCTCGTATCGGGCGTCGCGTCTTGTGCC
>QHVQ01000135.1:1079-5237 GCA_003222305.1 Acidobacteriota bacterium
AGAACCGAGTCCATCAGCTCGGCGGCGCGCTGGGGGTCCGCATGGGCGCCCCCTACGGGCTCGGGGATCACCTCGTCCACCACGCCCAATTCCCTGAGATCGGCGGCCGTGATTCTCATGGCGCGGGCTGCGTCGGGCGCCTTGGAGGCGTCGCTCCAAAGAATCGCGGCACACCCCTCGGGACTGATCACCGAGTAGATGGAATGCTCCAGCATGTTGACCCGGTCCCCCACTCCGATGGCCAGCGCTCCGCCGCTCCCGCCCTCACCCGTCACTGTCACGATGATGGGCACCGAGAGCCGCGCCATCTCCCGTAGATTTGTGGCGATGGCCTCCGCCTGCCCGCGCTCCTCCGCGCCGCGGCCCGGATAGGCCCCCGGAGTGTCGATGAAGGAAAAGAGGGGACGATGGAATTTCTCCGCCAGCTTCATGATACGGAGTGCCTTGCGGTACCCTTCCGGGCCGGGCATTCCGAAATTCCTTCGGATCTTCTCCTTGATGTCCCTTCCTTTTTGATGCCCCACCACCGCCACGGGCATTCCCTGATACGTGGCGAAGCCCCCCACGATGGCCGGGTCGTCAGCAAACTTCCGATCTCCATGGATTTCCACCAAGTTTCCGAAGAGCATCTGGACGTAATCCAGTGTGTAAGGGCGCTTGGGGTGACGGGCTACCTGGGTCTTCTGCCAGGCGGTGAGGCTGGAGTAAATCTCGCCTCGGAGGTCCTGGAGTTCCTGCCGGAGACGCTCGATCTCCGGAGCGCGATCATCGCTCCCCGGGATCCCCGTCATCTCCTCGATGCGCTTTTCCAGCTCCTGGATGGGCTGCTCGACGTTCTCGTCCTCAAGGGGCAAGGCATCCCCCCTCCCGTCACGCACGGGGATGGAAATCGTGGTAGATACGCCGCAGGCGCTCCCGGTTCACGTGGGTGTAAATCTGGGTGGTGGAGATGTCTGCGTGCCCCAGCATCATCTGGACGGCCCGGAGATCGGCACCATGCTCCAGCAGGTGGGTCGCGAACGAGTGGCGTAACACGTGCGGGCTCAGGCGGCGTTTAATGCCGGCGGTGCGACCATGAGCTTTCAATAGCTTCCAGAATCCCTGTCGGCTCATCTTGGCACCGCTGCGATTGGTGAACAGATAGGGCGACGTTCCCCGGCGCACGAGCGTGCCGCGCGCCTCCTTCAGATACTGCTCCAAGCGTTCCAGGGCCTTCCTTCCCAGGGGAACGATCCTTTCCTTGGATCCCTTTCCCATGCAGGTCAGATAACCCACTGGGAGGTTGATGTCCTCCAGCTTCAGGGAAATCAGCTCCGAGACCCGGATCCCCGTAGCATAAAGGACCTCGAGCATGGCCAGGTCTCGCAGCCCGAGGTGCCTGGAGGGATCCGGTGCCGCAAGCAGCCGTTCCACTTCCTCGAACGTCAGGAACCTCGGCAGGCTTTTCCAGGTGCGCGGTGCGTCCAGATCGGACGTGGGATTCTGGAGCACCTCCCCCTCGGCGAGAAGAAAGCGATAGAACATCCGCAGCGTATTGAGGGCCCGGGCCACCGATTTGGGGGAAAGACCCGCCTGGCGCAAGGAGCGTATGTGGGCCTGCAGGTCCTGGCGTCGGGCGCGGCGCAGAGGAACGCGGGACGTTCGGAGGAATTCTTCGAATCGCTTCAGGTCGCCGCCGTAGGCCTCCTGGGTGTTGGCCGAGAGCCCTCGCTCCACGGCCAGGTAACGCAGGAAGGACACGCGGAGCGGGTCCTGTCTCACCGCTTGCCCCCCTCCAGCACGAAGGTCACCGGTCCGTCGTTGACCAGTTCCACTTCCATCCTCGCGCGGAAGCGCCCGGTCTCCACCGGAAGCCCGCACGCCCGCAGCTTGGCGACGAACCGGTCGAACCATTCTCGGGCCTCATCCGCAGAGGCGGCCTTCTCGAAACTTGGCCGCCGTCCGTGCTCGAGGGTTCCTGCCAGAGTGAACTGTGAAACGGCGAGCAGGGAAGTCTTCTCCTCAAGAGAAGATCGGTTCATCTTGCCCGCCTCGTCAGAAAAGATGCGCAAGTTTACGACCTTGTCGGACAAGGTGTCAAGAATTGCGTCGTCATCACCTTTCTCCACCGCCACCAGCAGGAGCAGCCCGCGTCCGATCTCCCCCACGGTACGCCCCTCCACCCGCACCTGCGCCCTCAAGACCCGCTGCACGACGATCTTCATGGTGCTCTCCTGGAACGTCCGGGCAGCAGGGCCAGCACTTCCGCCACCTCGCGGCTGTCCAGCAGCCAAGCCACCAAAAGAAAAGCTCCCGCGGACACTGCGATGGCCAGGGTCAAACCCGAGGCGCGAATGAGAATCGAATGGGACGTCTCCAGGAGCGGCAGCCGGCCCATGAGGGCCGAAATCGCCGCCATGACCACACTCGCCGCCGAAGTCACCCACAGGCTGCGGGCCAAGTGCGGGTCCCAGAGCGAACCGCGTCTTCGCGAAAAAAGATAAAAAAGTAGCGCCATATCCAGGATGGCCGAGATGGACGTGGAGAGGGCAATGCCTCCCGCGAGGAGCGGCCCTCGGAGCCAGAAGTTCAGGGCCAGATGGATGAAGAAGGTAAACGCCCCCACCTTGACGGGCGTCCTGGTATCCTGATGCGCATAGAAGGCCGCGGCCAGAATGTTCACACCGGCGAAGGGGAGCAGCCCCAGGGAGTAGTAGCCCAGGACCGAGGCGGTGAACCGGGTCGCCTCGGCGTCAAACTTTCCCCGCTCGAACAGGATGCTGACGATGGGCACGCGCAGCACGATGAGGCCCACGGCGGCGGGCACACAGATAAAGAAGATGAGCTGCAGGGCCGTGCGCAGGGTCTGCCGGACTTCCTCCCCCTTCCCTTCGGCCACCAGACGCGAGAGCGTGGGGAGGACCACGGTGGAGAGCGAGATGGCGAAGATGCCCAGGGTCAGCTCGGTTACGCGCCCCGCATAGTAAAGGTGAGAAACGCTTCCCGCCGCCAGCGAGGAGGCGAACTGGGAATCGACGATAAGGTTGATCTGGGTGATCCCGGCCCCGAAGATTCGCGGGAGCATCAGACGTCCCACCTGGCGGATTCCCGGGTCGGTGAAGGAGACTTCCGGCCGGAAGGTCATCCCCCGACGAATCAGGGAAGGCACCTGCACGGCGAACTGGAGCAGCCCTCCCACGAGCACGCCCCAGGCGAATGCGAAGGCCGGGCTGGAAAAGTATTGCGAGAACAGCAGGGCCGCAGCGATGATGGCGAGATTCAGCAGAACCGGAGTGAAGGCTGGAAGGGCGAATGAATCCAGGGAGTTCAAGATGCCGCTGGCCAGAGCCGCCAGCGAGATGAAGAAGATATACGGGAACATCAACCGATTGAGCTGGATGGTCAGGTTCCACTTATCCGGCGCAACCCTGAAGCCGTAGGCGAGGACTTTCACCAGCTGGGGAGAGAAGATGATTCCGAGGGAGGTGATGAAGATCAGGATCAATAGCAGGGTGAAGAACATCCGGTTGGCGAAGCGCCACAGCTTTTCCTGATCGCCTTGCTTCAAATAGCGTGAAAAGGTGGGCACGAAAGCGGAGGTAAGAGCCCCCTCACCCACTAGGCGCCGGAGAAGGTTTGGGATCCGGAAGGCGATAATGAAGGCATCGGAGACGTTGGCCGCTCCCAGGATGGTGGCCTGAAGATTGTCACGGAAATACCCCAGGATCCGGCTGAGCATCGTGGTGACGCTCATGGCGGAAGCGCTGCGCATCATTCCGTGCTTTTCAGCCAACCTCTCCCCCCACCTGATCTGCTCTCGCTCGCCGGGAGACCGCCGGCTCCTCCGAAAGCGGGCGTATTTTGTCAGAATCGACGGCGAAGCATCAACAATCGTTCCCAGGCATTGCAGGGGGAGGGGGTCGCGTTTCAAACGCGGGTCGCGTGTGATAGTCTGAAGTGCCTTCGGGCGATGGAAGCCAGTTCCTTCGAGGTCACGTCATGGCAAGCATCAACAAGGTCATGCTCATCGGAAACCTAGGCCGGGATCCGGAAGTGAAGTACACCCAGAGTGGCACCGCGGTGGCCAACCTGAACGTCGCCACCAACGAAGTCTGGACCGACAAGGCGGGACAGAAACAGGAGAGGACCGAGTGGCACCGGGTGGTGGTCTGGGGCAAG
>QHVQ01000146.1 GCA_003222305.1 Acidobacteriota bacterium
TTCACGACCCAGGAGCGGGAAGCACTGCGGCAGCGGGAGATCGTCTCTCATGTGGTGAAGGAGCTCAGCGACAAGGAGCTGGCCATCACGATGGCAATGCTCGCACCAGCCTCGCTCACGGAACTCCTCGAGTTTGCCCGTTCGGGCAAGGAGCTCGAGATCAACCGCGACATTCTGTCGCACGGAGCGCTCAGTGCCGCAGCAACAGGCGATGCCGACACCCGGGCCTTCCAGGACGCTGGATTCACGTCGTCGGAGGTGGATGAGGTCCGCGATCTCTTCGAGATAGAGCCGGGTTCCAAGTTCAATCTGAGCCAAGCGGAGGTGCAGCGCTTCGCGGATCTGCACAAAAAATTCAAGGCGAAAGAATGTGAAAAGGATTCTGGTTGCATCGATGCGGTCGTCTCAACCCTTCGAGGCGTGCTGCGAGACCGTCTCAAGGCGTACCGCGAGGGTGGGCTGTCCGGCATCGAGCCTTACGCTCGTGAAGGAGGCAGGACATCCAATCCTGCCGAGAGCTGCGCAACGCGACGAACGCCGCGCAGTTTCTCGCGCGGGAATACCCCCAAATTTTCGACGCGTTCCTCAACTACCCCAAGGGAGACCAGTCGGGCATCGAGAGCCAGTTCCTATGGCTCAAGCAGCGGGTCCAGGACCGCCCGACGTTCATCCTCGCGCACCGCGTCCTGTGCGTGCGCGACGGAATGGCCTTCGCGGCCGGCCTCGTTCCAGCGGACGGAAAGACTCTCGTCTTCTATCTCAATAGGACCTCCACCGACCAGGTGGCGGGCTTCATGACCGGAACTCGTCACAGCATGGGCAGAAAGATCATGGAGAAGGAGGTCCGCAAGCACTTCGAGGATGTGCTGGCCAGTTTGGGGAGCCACCGACAATAATCATCGCAAAGGGTATACTTGCTCCCCCCGGACGTGGGCTCAAATAGGAACCCCATTCATGCGCAGGAGAATCGCAATGCACAACTCTGCAGGAAAGCTAATCGCTGTCGCCGCAATTACCCTGCTCACCAGCCTGGCGCTGGCGCAGACGGAGAACAAGCCGCCGGAGATGACACCCGAGCAGAAGGCTGAAATGGAGGCCTATACGAAGGCGGGCACGCCTGGCACCCAGCACCAGCAGATGGCGGCGACCGCAGGAACCTATGACCTGAAGTTCAAAAGCTGGCACGAGGCGGGCCAGCCGCCCATGGAGGACACGGGGACGGCAACCCGCACCATGGCGCTCGGCGGCCGGGTGCTGGTCGAAGAAGTCAACTCTTCGATGATGGGCGCGCCCTTCACCGGCCACGGCATGATGGGTTATGACAACGTGACCGGCAAGTACTGGTCCACCTGGAACGACAGCATGTCCACCGGCCTCATGGTGAGCTCGGGCACCTGCGACGCGGGGGGCAAGAACTGCACCTTCACCGGCAGCTGGAACGATCCGATCAAGAAGGCTCCGGTCAAGGCACGGATGACCACCAAGTGGACGAGCCCGACGATCGAGGTTTTCGAAATGTACGGCCCGGGCAAGGACGGCAAGGAAATGAAAATGATGGAGATTACCTATACCAAGAAGTAGCTCCAGCGCGCGTCCTCCCACGAAACCGCCTCCCTCGACGCGGGCGCGATGAAGTCAAGCCCTGCAGGAAGGGCAAGCGGCACGACACCGATTTTACGGGGGCTCGGGCTACTCGGCGCGCAGAGCAATCATCGGGTCCACGCGGGTGGCGCGCCGAGCGGGGACGAACGAGGCGGCGAGCGAGACGACCGCCACCAGCGCCACGACGGCGGCGTAGATGAACGGATCGCGCGGGCTGACCCCGAACAACACGCTCTGAATGCCGTCGCCCGCGGCCCCAACCAGAGCGAGCGTGATCAGAAGGCCAAGCGTGACGCCGATTCCGGTCAGGACCGATCCCTGGCCCAGCACCATGCGGAGGATGCGCCGGTTGTCCGCGCCCAGGGCCATCCTCACCCCCAGCTCCTGGGTCCGCTGATTGACAGAGAAAGACATGACGCCGTAGATCCCGACACCGGCGATGACCGTGGCAACCACGCCGAAGATGGTGAACATGATGGCAACGATACGACTCTGGCTCACGAAGCCGTCGATCTGTCGCTTGGGCGTGTCGACGAAGTAGAGCGGCAGATCCGGGTCCACCTTGGCGACCTCGCGGCGCAGCGGATTGGCCAGTGCTTCAGCGCGCAGGCCGCCGCGGGGCTTGACGATGACCGTGGCAAACTGGCTGACGAACGGCTCCGGTTTAGTTGGGCCGCTCGCGGGCGAATAGAACGGCACGTAAAAGCCCGAGTCGTCTACGTTCGGAATGTTGAACGGCGGCATCATTCTCACCGTCCTCACCACCCCGACAATGGTGCGCCATGGTCCGGGCTGGAGCGTGTTGCCGTCCAAGGCGCGAAATCGACGGGCCAGCGGACTGTCGTTGCCGAAGTGTTTCCGCGCGAAAGCCGCATTCACGATGGCCACGGGCAGCTTGGTGTCGAGGTCGTCGTCTTCGAACCCGCGGCCTTCGATCAACGTCTGGCCGATGACATCGAAGTAGCCGGGGGTGACCTGCTCGAAGTTGGCGTTCGGGCGATCACTCTTCTCCTTGTACTGCTTCCCCTCGATCTCGATCGCTCCACTCCCCGAAAAGACCATCCGGAACTTGTTCGTGAGCGCCACCGCCTCGAACTCAGGATGAGTCCGCAGCTGGCGCACGAGACGGTCGAAGAAGTTCTTGCGCAAGTCCTGTGACGGATAGGCCCCGTCCATCAGCCCCATCCGGGCCGTCATGATGCCTTGGGTGTCGTAGCCGTAGTCAATCGTCTGTTGCTTGCGGATGGACTGCATCTGCAGGAGCGACCCGATCAGCAGGACGCACGTCACTACGACTTGAAACACGACCAGGCCGCGCATGACCAGCTTGGTCCCGCGGCTGGTGCCCCCCCGACCCCCCTCCTTCAGCACCGCGCCGACGTTGGTGCGCGAGGCCATCCAGGCAGGCAACAGCCCGGAGACGATCGCGGCGGCGAGCATCGCGGCCACGCTGAAAGCCAGGACGGGAAGGTCGATGTCGAACGTAATCCACGAGGGCGGCGGGTTGTCCAGGTTGCGGACCGCTTCCGAAAGCAGATGGGTGCAGTAATAGGCGAGCCCCACGCCGATCACCGCACCGGCCACGGAGACCAGCAGGCTCTCGTTGAGCATCTGGAGGATCAGGTGGGTTCGGCTGGCGCCGAGCGCCGAGCGGACGGCCAGCTCCTTCGCCCGCAGGCTGGCCCGGGCGAACTGCATGTTCATCACGTTGACGCACCCGATCAGCAGCACGCCCACGCAGAAAGCCAGCATCGTGAGCAGCGTGCCGCGCAGCGGAAGCGGCGTGTAGGTCTTGAGCAGCGGCTCGACCCGGCCCGTGCTGAATTGCTTGTTGGTTTCCGGATACGCGTCGGAGAAGTGCTTCGCGAGCGTCGACACTTCGGCGTTCGCCTGATCCAGCGAAACGCCCGGCTTGAGCAAAGCCACCACCGCCGGATTGACATTGCGCGGGTCATTGCGCTCGCGCACCGGGAACTCGCTGTAGAGGGGGATCCACAGCTGTTCGTTGACCGGAAACGCGAAGCCCTGGGGCATGACGCCGACAATCGTCGCCGGCGTCCCGTTGATGCGGAGGGTCTTGCCGACGATGTCCGCCGTGCCTCCGAAATCGCGCTGCCAGATGCCGTAGCCGATCAGGGCCACCTTCTCGGCGCCGGGTGCATTGTCCTCCGGCCTCAGGTCGCGACCCAGGCTCGGCGCGACGCCGAGAATGCGGAGGAAGTCATTCGTCACGTAGGCACCCGTGAAGCGCCGGGGAGTGCCGTCGATCGTCGCGTTGACGGTGGAGCCGTTCAAGTAGGCGGCCGTGAGCTCGAAGGATTTCTGCTGCCCTCGCAGCTCCTCGAAGTCCATCGCCGACACCTGGCCATTCTGGCCGAAGAAGTTCCGGCTGGTGGGATCCACGAAATTGACGCTGACCAACCGGGCGGAGTTCGGAAACGAGAACCCGCGCAGCATCACCCCGTTTACGACGCTGAACGTCGTGGTGACGCCGCAGATGCCGAGGGCCAGCACGGTGACGGCCAGCGCGCAGAAACCTTTCTCCCGGAGGAGCACGCGAAGCCCGACGCGGAGATCCTGGACGAAGAGTTCAATTCCCATTGAGGTTCCCCGAAACGATAATACGACCATCTCCGAAGATTTGTTCCGGGAGTTTCGACAGCGACGGAGCGAGCAGCGCCCGGGCGTGCTTGGTGGTGGAGGCGGCGGGAGTCGAACTCGCGACTAGCTGATGGCGCTCGACTTTCGTCGTACCTGTCGGGAAATTCGTTGCCTTGTTGCCAATTCGTTGGGGCCAGGGAGGGACCTGGCCCACTAGCATCAGGGACAGGGGTTGGTGTTCGACCTGGGTGCACCGGCGCTGTTGGTGCCCAAGCTGCTT
>QHVQ01000147.1:0-3264 GCA_003222305.1 Acidobacteriota bacterium
TGGACGGTGGTGGGTACCGCCACAGATTCTCTTCCGGCCAGCATGAACTGGAGAAGTGCCATCTGGGCCGTGGCGTCCTGCATGGCCACCCGATCCGGCCGGAGCATGAGGTAGCTCTCTCCGGGCTTCAACTCCAGGGCGTTCGGGTCGTCAAGGTGGCCGAAAAGGATCTTCTCGGTCAGGGTCAGCGGGCGCCCGAGTCGGAGGCGAATTTCAGCCAGTCTGGCCTTGGTGCGGGCGTACGCGGCGCTGACGAGCTCAGGGGTGGAATCGATGACGGGCATGCAAAAGACCTCCTGGAGAGGGCTTATCGTAGCCCCTTCCGCCGACCCGGCGCAAACCCATTATCGCTCCTGAGAGTTCTGCCGCCGCCGACGCGGGAGGAGACTGCAGGATTGACCCTCGGCGACGAATCAGAGCTCATGACGCCGGCCACTCGAAGCGGCCTTAAGCGTCACAACCCTGACGGGACGCCGAGAATCGCATGTCCAAATCCCCCCGGCTTTGGACTCTCAAAACCCATCGTAAACAATTCTGCCGTTTCTATTTGACTCCTGTTAGACCGAAACCTAGAATACAGGCATTGAGGGGATCTCCTGTCGGACGGTTCTAAAAATCTAGAAGGCGAGAATGACCGGTCAGAAGCTCGGTCGTTTCGAGATCATCCGAGAAATCGGCAAAGGGGCCATGGGGGTCGTGTACCTGGCTCATGATCCGAGGATCGACCGCAAGATCGCCATTAAGATGATCTCCATCCCGGCGGGCGTCTCCTCCGAAGAGGCCCGGGAGGCTCAACACCGTTTCGTCCGCGAGGCGCAGGCGGCAGGCAAGCTCACCCACCCCAACATCATCACCATCTACGACGTGGTCGAAGAGGCCGACCGGACCTACATCGCCATGGAATACATCGATGGCGAGACGCTGGAGGCCCACACGCGACCCGGCGGGCAACTGCCGCTGTCGAAAACCCTATCGGTGATCTCCCAGGCCTGCTCGGCCCTGGACTACGCCCACCATCACGAGGTCATTCACCGGGACATCAAGCCCGCGAACCTGATGCTGCTCAAGGGCGACCTCCTGAAAGTCACCGATTTCGGCCTGGCCAAGAACCCGGATGCAAACCTCACCCAGGCGGGAGTCCTGGTTGGCACCCCCAATTACATGTCTCCCGAGCAGATCTCGGGAAGGCCCATGGACGGGAGGAGCGATTTCTTCTCCCTGGGCGTGGTCCTCTACGAGCTGCTTACCGGGGAACGGCCCTTCGGCGGCGACACGATTTCCACCATCATCTATCGAATCCTCTACGAGGAGCCGCGTCCGCCGCGCATCCTGAACGAGAAGCTGCCGCCGGCGTTCGACGCGATTCTCAAGCGGGCGCTGGCGAAGGACCCGGACGATCGGTTCCAGAACGGGACGCAGTTCTCCGATGCCCTCGGCAACTATTCCACCTTCCACCTGAAGCGGCCGGTCTCCTTTGCCAGCCCCACTCTCCGAATGGGGGGCGAAGAGAATGGGTCGCTGGCGCCGTCGCCGAGGGCGCGGAGGAAGACCCGGCCGGCTCCTCGAAGCGGCCCTCGACCCTCCCCGCCGGTGTTTGCGGGACAGCCCTTCAAGGTGGGGGCGTTCATCCTGCTGGTGCTCGTGGGTCTGCTGATATTCCCGCGCCGCGTCCACGAAATGACCCAGACGGACGCGCGCTCCGCCTCGATCTCCCAGCCGCCGGTGACCCAGAATCAGGCCGGCTTCGGCCTTGTATCGGGGCTCGGTGCCGCGCATGCGCCTGTGGTTCCTCCGCAGCCCGCCGAGCGCCAAGCCGAAGTAAAGATCAACGCGGGCACGGACCTCTTTCAGGACAATAAGAAGCTGAACGAGCCGAAGGTGCGGCTGAAGGATTCCGACGAGGAGGAGCACACCCTCCTGGCGGTGGCGGGATGCCGCGAAGGGTCCTACCTTTTCAAGGGGTCCGAGCTGAAGTCGAGCTACGATCTCACGGAATTGAAGCCGAGGGTGGGGGACCTGCAGATCGACTCGAAGCCCACCAAGGTGCAAGTACTTCTCGACGGAAAGCTCCTGGGGACGACCCCCTATAAATTGGCCAACTACAACGCCTGCGAGACCCACACGTTTACGCTGAAGATGGATAGTTACAGGGACTTCCAGAAGACTTTCGATGAGAAATCCACCTGGAACGACATCACTCAGACCCTCGAGAGGGTCACGCTTTCGGAGATTCCCCCGGGGTTCGCCCGCTTCGAACCGGCGCCTCCGTTTGCTCTGGAAGCTACCGTGGCAGGCAAGCCCGTGACTCTGAAGGATGGCATAATGACCCTGCTGGAGGGATCGCAGACGGTGCTCCTGAGGAGCGAGCAAGTTCTCTACAAATACTCTCTGAAGATCGACATCACCGGAGGCAAGACCCAGTCGGTGAAAATGCTCTGGCCCGGCAGGGGAAAGCTCACGGTGCAGGCCGAGCCGTCTAACTGTAAGGTTTGGGTGGATGATTTCGATCTGGGCGCGCCGCCCATTCTGGACCAGGACATTGTCGCTGGGAAGCACGAAATCCGGGTGCTCCCCGAAGACCCAAACCTCGCCGACCGGGCCCAGCGTCGAGACGTCACCATCGAGCCCGGCCAGCCCACGGTGGAAAAGTTCGCTCTCAATTTCTAAAGCAGGTCCTATGACGCCGCCGAGTCTCCCGCGGCTCCTCTCCGGTTTCCTCCTGGCTCTCCTTGTGGCGACTCCCGCTCCGGCACAGGAGGTGGGAATCGCGCAGAAGCTGTACGAAAACGCCCTGCAGCTGCTGCGCAACGGGAAGCCGGAGGAGGCTCTCAAAGGCTTCGAGCAGATCTACCAGTCCTACGGCAAGTCCCCTCAGGCTCCCGACGCACTCTTCCAGGCGGCGACCTACCTCTACCCCACGACCGATCTCGACGACCTGGGTCTGGTGGGCCGCGAAGCCATCCAGAAAGCCCTCCCGCTGCTCGACCGGATCCGGCGCAGCTACGAGACCTCTCCTCGGGCGCCTGAAGCGCTGTACCGCTTGGGACTGATGGCGCTGGAGCCTGAGAACCCGCGGGCCAGCTCCAACGAGGCCTACGCCGCCTTCACCTCGGTGGCGAACGTTTACCCCGACAGCCCGCTGGTGGGCCCGGCCCTGTTTGGCGCGGCCGTGAGCCAGGTGCGAGCCGAAGCTTTCGCCGCCGCCGTCGAGGACTTTTCGAGGCTCTTCGAACAGGTACCCGACTTTGCGGTGGGTGCCAAAGC
>QHVQ01000147.1:3298-8026 GCA_003222305.1 Acidobacteriota bacterium
CGAGCCATGCAGGAATATCAGAAGGTCCGGGAGCTGTTCCCGAGCCGGCCGGAGGCTCAGATCGCGCTGGAGCGGCTGACTCTGCTGCACCGGCTGCGCCTGAACCCTTCCACCGGTCGACCCGTAGCTTATCGGCAAGACACCGCCTTTCCGGGAAAGCTCCCGGCCCTGGGTATGAAGTCCGCCGACTCCCTGGCGGTGGATCCGGACGGCAATTTGCTCCTCGGGGACGGCCGGTCGGGAGTCGCCCTCAAGGTGGACCCCTCGGGGAAGGTCACCGCGAGAATTCCCCTGGCAAATCTGCAGGCGGTGACCGCGGGTCGCCGGGGGACTCCGGTGTTGGCCGGCGGCGGCATGGTGATCGTCGGCACCCAGCAGCGGCCGCTGGTGCGACCCGACGCCTCCTCTCCCCGGCCGGTGAAGGACTTGGCGGGGCTGGCGGTGGATCGGGACGGCCGGGTCCTGGTGGTCGACGCGAAAGCGGGGGAGGTCCTCCTTTTCGGTCGCGGCCTCGATTTCAAGGCGCCCCTGCACCGCACCACTTCCGGGCGGCTGGCCGATGTGAAGGTCGGCTTCGACAACCGGGTCTACGTGCTGGATTCCAAGGAGAAGTCGGTGAGCGTCTACTCCGATGGCAAGGGCATTGCGCGACTGCGGCTCGACGAGCCACCGGCGTCCATCTCCCTGCCCCTGGATATGGCAGTGGATGAGTTGGGAGATCTGTACCTCTGCGACGGCGCGGCGGGACGCGTGGTGGTGCTGGACCCGACCGGGAAGCGGGTCCTGGCCACCCTGGTGGGTGACAAGACTAAAGGGGGACTCGCCGAGCCCCAGCGTGTCGAAGTGGATCGGCAGGGACGACTCTATGTCTATGATCGGAAGGCCGATGCCATCCTGCGATTCAACTAGGAACGCAGCGCCTCGAGGCCGCCGGCTCCCGGGGGCCGGCGCGGCGTTGGCGCTCCTCCTCTTGTTCCTGACCGGCGCCCAGGTTCTATGGGCCCAGGAGGAGGAAGAAGATCTTACCGCGGGGCTTGCCTCGATCGAGCAGCACTTGAGGCGAGGAAAGGATCTGTTCGCAGGTCTAAAATTCCCCGAGGCCATCGCCGAGCTCGACCAGGTGGTCCAGGTCTACGAAGGGGGCAAGCTGCAGGATGCGGGGGAAAGCGCGCTAAAAACGGTGGCGGAGGCGCTGGATCTGAGGGCGCGAGCCCATTTCAACCAGGGGGACAAGGAACGGGCGCGGGCGGATTTCGCCAAGCTCCTACGGGTCAAGATCGACTACGAGATCGACTCGAAGCTGGTCTCGCCCAAGGTCATCGACCTCTTCAATCAGGTGAGGAAGGAAAACGTGGGGACCCTCACCCTCACCACCGACCCGCCGGGAGCCAAGGTCCGGCTCAACGACGAGCTCGTCTCCCGCACGCCGCTGGTGGGGCGTCCGATGTTGCAGGGCACTTACAAGCTCAAGCTGAGCCTCGAGGGGTTTCAGGATCACCAGGAGGATCTGATTCTCAACCCACGCACCGAGCTGAAGCGCGAAATCCGCTTGACGCCCAACAAGCGAATCCTGCGGTTCGTCACGCAGCCGGCGGGCGTCAATGTTCTCCTTGACGGCAAGCTGGCGGGGACCACCTTTGGGACATTGTCGCCCGAGCTCCAATCGACCCTCAAGGATTCAGGCCTGGATCCCCTCAAGGCCTCGGAGCCCCTGCTCGTCCCGAATGTGGAGGCCAAACAGCATCAGGTGCGCTTTGAGAAGGAATGCTTCCAGCCCCAGGATCGGATCATCCAGGTGACCCTGGACCTGGAGCAGAACTCCCCCCAAACCTTTCAGCCGGTTCTGCTGAAGCAGGAAATGGGCATGATCCGGGTCACCTCCCACCCCTCCGGCGCGGACGTTTTCGTAGACGGCAAGCCCCAGGGGACCACTCCGCTTCAACAGACCGCCGTCTGCGCCGGGGAGCGCGAGGTCCGGCTGGTGAAGAAGGGGCAGGGAATCTGGTTCGCGCGCACGCGGATCCAGCCGGATGTGGTCAACGTTCTGGATGCCACGCTGCGGCCCACCCTTCTGTACCTGGGAACCTTTCTCCTGGACGAGTGGGGGAGGCTCAACTGGAGCGACCAGGACAAACTCCTGCAGGATGGCCTGGCCGGGCTGCGCTCCGTCAACCAGGTGCGCTCCGATGATGCCCTCAAGGCATTCCGAGACTCCCTGGAGACCGAGCTACAACAGCCCCTGGAGGCCGAAAAACTGCGCAAGGGGAGTGGGCTCCCGCCGGCGCGGGTGCTGGAAGCCCTCAACAAATCCCAGGCGGATTTGCTCCTGGCGGGAATCTCGGTGGTGGAACAGGGAGGCAAGGGTTCCCAGACCCTTTATCTCTATTCCTCTGAGCAGCCCGAGCCCGACCGCGTGAAACTGGATCTTGCGAAGGGATCCGAAGTAAGCACCTTCCTGACGCGCTTCGACCAGCCGCCGGCGCTGACTCGCCCCTGGGTCGGAGCCGCCATCACCGACACGCAGCTGGGGGACGGGCCGCTGGTGGTGCAGGTGGTGAAATCGGGCCCCGCGGCCGCGGCGGGCCTGCGCACCGGGGATCAGGTGGTCTCGGTGAACGGCAAGCCCGTCACCCAGGCGCGGGCCCTCTCCGTCGCCACCGCGGGCTGGAAGGAGAACGACCGCCTGACCTTCTCTGTCCGGCGCGACGCCGCCACGCAGAACCTGTCTCTCACGGTCGCCAGCACTCCCGTGCTGCTTCCCCTTTATGCCCCCGACCGCCTCTACAACAAGGCGCTTTGCGATTATCGTCAGGTCTCCCGCGGGGCCGACGGCCCGTTGGAGCGATCCTTCGCCCTGCTGAACCTGGGACTGGCTTTCATGCACTTCCGGGCGTACGACAAAGCACTCTCCGAGGCGTTCAATGACTTGAACCTTCCGGTGGGAGCCGGGATCTCCCGCGGCACCATTCGCTACTATCAAGGACTCTGCTACCTGAAGAAGGACCTCGTACCGGAGGCGCGTGCCGCGTTCCAGGAAGCGGCCGCCTCGCCGGAAGCGACGCTGGACTCCAACGACGGGCCCCCCGTGGCGCCCCGAGCCAAGAATCTTCTGCAGTGACGGGCATCCAGGAATTGACCAGCCAAAAGAGGGAAACCATGACGGATCTGTTGGGACCCGGGGAAATCCAGTCCGAGACGATTCCCGTGCTTCTCCGCCAGCTCCACGACCAGGCCGAGACCGGCCGCATGACCTTCCAGCTGGGGACCGTTTCCAAGATCCTGCATCTGCACCGAGGGACCGTGGCCTTCGCCATTTCGAACAATCGGGACGACCGCCTCTTCCAGCTCCTGCTCAGGCGCGGCGCGGTGTCGCTGCCCCATCTGATGAAGGCCCTCCAGGCTTCCCTGAAGAACAAGCAGCGTCTGGGGGAGGTTCTCCTGTCCCAGAGGCGCATCAGCCAGGAGGACCTGGAGCGCGCGCTCCAGGACCAGCTCAAGGATATCGTCTGCAGCGTTTTCAACTGGACCGGCGGGACGTGGCAGTTCGAGAAGGGACCGGCCCCGGCGGAGCGCGTGACCCTCAAAGCACACCCCTTCGCGCTGATCCTGGAAGGGATCCGGCGCATCGATTCGTGGGCCCGGGTCTACGAGGTGGTAGGAGGGTTGAATGCCGAGTATCGGAGCACCCGGAAGGCGCCTTCCCTGGCGGAGAAGGCCGACCTCCTCCCGGGGGAGCTGCAGATCCTGAAGTTCTGCGAGGAGACCCGGACGCTTTCCGAAATCTGCGAGATGCTGCCGCTCAACGATTTTGTGGTGTGCAAGGTGGTGTGGGGGCTCCTGGTGATCGGCGCCCTGATGAAGGCGTAGCACCTCTTTTTCATATTGCTTCTTGCCCTGAACATCCCGTAAAATCAGGCCTCAGACGGTGATCCCAGGTGCGGCCTCCGGGGCTCACCGCGCTCGGTTTCCAATCAGCCTCCAGCTTCGGGAAGACGGTGCGACGGGCCTGTCTCATCATGCTGCTCTCGCTGCTCTGCGCCGAGAACGTCGCGCAGGCCAGCACGATCGAGCAAGATTTCCCCACCGAAGGGACGTTCCACTGGGGGCCGTTCCGGGTGCGCCCCTTCCTGCTCCTGAGGGACACCGGATACGACAGCAACGTATTCCTGGAGGACGGCACGGCGACCTCCGACTTCACTTCCACCGGAGAGGGGGGGCTGAAAATGTTCAGCCTCTTCCGGGAACGGGGCGCGGTCCAGGTGGAGGAGGTGCTCGATTATGTCTGGTACGCCAGCAACGGCTCCCTCAGCCACTTCAACAACACCTTCCGCTCCCGAGGCGCCTACTACTTCAAGCCGGGAGTGGTCTTCGCAGAGGCGACCCTCCTGTCGCTGCGGGAGCGGCCGAGCACGGAAATCGACTACCGGGTGCGGCGCTACGAGCGCACCTTCGGGACCGGCTGGCGGTTCGTCTGGCCCCACACCGGGAGAATATTCCGAAAGCCCTCAACCGCGTCGAGAAGCGGATCACGGTGACCGGAACGCGCCAGCTGCTTCCGAAGACGACCCTGCTGCTGGAATGGGAGGCGACCCGCATCGACTTCGTCGAAGGCGACGATTTGGACTCGTCGTCCCGCCGGATCTCCACCGGCTTCCAGCTCGATCCCTCGGCCTTCATCAAGGGCTCGGTGAAAGGAGGGTACGAAACCCTGGAGCCGGACACCTCCTT
>QHVQ01000145.1 GCA_003222305.1 Acidobacteriota bacterium
GAGTCAAGCCGCGTCCTCGGCATCCGGAGGCGGCAGGTGCGAAGTCCGGTTCCCGACGGGCCTCGAGCCGTCGGCCGGCCGGCGGCGATCCTTCCAGATCCGGAGCAGCAAATCGAATGAAGCCAGAAAGGTGGGGACGTCTTCCGGCATGCAGCGCCTCAGTGCGAGGGGATCATCCCCGCGCCTCACCGTGCCCGGCTCGGTGGTCACGGCGCACCGGTATCCTGCCTCGGCCACCAGCTCTCGAGTAGTCTGGTCAAAGTCGGAAAAACGCCCGTTGGGATAGGCGAAGTCCAGCACCTCCACACCCAGGAGCTGCTCCAGCTCCCGCCGGGATCCGGCGATCTCTTCCCGAGCCTCGGTGGGATTGATTCCCGCGAGAATGGGATGGGTTCTGGAATGCGCCCCCACGGAATACCCCGGCTGAACCATGCGGCGCAGGAGATCGCCGTCCACGACCCGGTCCATCTCCGGAGGTCGAGGAGCCCCCTGCCCCTTCCGGGCAAGCTCCGCCAGCAGCTCCCCGCGCCGGCTCTGGTTCCTCTTCAAGGCCTGCTTCATCCGGTGAACCGCCACATAACGTCCCTCCTCGTCGCGGACGGGGAGCTCGGGCCAGAGACCGGCCTCGGCAGGAATCGCCGCTTCGCGCCACGCATAGGCGATCTCCCTTACCTGGACGGGCCAGAGATCTTGCTGGAAGCCGATGAGACCGCTCGGGACGAAGAAGGTCGCGGGAATTCCCATCCTTTCCAGGAGCGGAATCGCAAGCAGGACGTTGTTGACGAGTCCATCATCGAAGGTGACGGCAAAGCCGGGCGGCGGGGCCTCTCCATTTTGCAGCGCACCGGCAATTCTGCTCAGGGGGAAGCAGGGGAGGTGCCGGCTCAGGAAGCGCAACAGCGCCTCGACGTTTTGCAGCGCGTGCCCTCTCGACAGGAGGATTGGCGGGCTGTCCGAGACTCCGTGATATCCCAAGATCAAGGCGCGCTTTCCGGCGTGCAGCAGCTTCCCCAAGAGCAGGCCCGTGAGGCCGGAGTAATAGAAGATTGCAGCCAGCCCATACTTGGCGGACCGCTGGACGCCGACGGCGAGCCGCCGCCGGGTGGGTACCTCCAGTAGGCGGACCTTCCAATCTTTCTGCAGGGTGCGAAAGAGTCCTACCACGTCGGGATCCAGGCTCTGAGAGATTGAAAGAGGGCATTGACGACTAGCGACGGGAACCTGCGCTCCCGTCGGGGGGAGATTCTATCACCGTACCTGCAAATTCACGTTCTCGGGGGAAGGATTCATTCATCCCCCGGCGCGGGCCGGTTGCGGTTCCAGCGCGGGTTCTTGAAGTTGTACTTCTTGATCTTGTAGTTGATCACGCGACTGCTGATGCCTAGAGCCGTCGCCGCATCCTTCTGAACCCAGTTGGCCCGCTGCAGAGCCTCCAGGACCGCCTGGCGCTCCATCTCCTCCAGGTCCAAGCCGGTGGGCATCCGTCCCCCCGGAGGCTGGGACTGGGCCGCGGAGGGGGAGCGTGTCTCGAAAAGGGAAATGTCTCCCGGCGTGATCCACTCCCGGTCGCACATCAGCACGGTGCGCTCGATGGCATTCTTCAGCTCCCGCACGTTTCCCGACCAGGGGTGCTCCAGGAGCAGGGCCTGAGCCTCCTCGTCGAAGCCGCGGATGTTGCGGTGCATCTCCCGGCAGTATTTGCCCAGAAAAATCCGGGAGAGCGGCGGGATGTCGGCCCGGCGCTCCCGGAGTGGGGGAATCGCGATGTTCACCACGGAAAGTCGGTGGAACAGATCGCTGCGGAACTCTCCCCGGTCGATGGCGTCGAGGAGATCGCGATTGGTGGCGGCCACCACCCGGACATCCACCTTCAAGGTCCTCTCCCCTCCCACGCGCTCGAATTCCTGGTCCTGCAAGGCCCGCAAGAGCTTGGCCTGGGTGCGGGGCGACATGCTGCTGATTTCGTCCAGGAACAGGGTCCCCTCGTCGGCCAGCTCGAAACGACCTATCTTGCGGCGCAGCGCCCCCGTGAACGCCCCCCGTTCGTGGCCGAAGAGCTCGCTCTCGATGAGCTCCTCCGGGATAGCCGCACAATTCACCTTCACCAGATTGTGCTCGGTTCGCCACGAATTCCGGTGGACGGCCTCCGCCACCCGCTCCTTGCCGGTCCCTGTCTCGCCCGTGATCAGCACGGTGGCCTTGCTCCGGGCCACGCGCTGGACGATGGCGAGGACCTGCTTCATCTGTTGGCTCTCCGAGACGATGTCCGTTTCCGGACCCTCCACCACCTTCAGGGCCTCCAGCTGGCGGGACTCGCGCTGGTGATCGAAGGCCCGCATGATCTTGAGCTCGAGCTCGTCCAGCTCGAAGGGCTTCTGAATGTAGTCGTAAGCCCCGAAGCGCATGGCGTTCACCGCCGATTCCACCGAGCCGTAGGCGGTCATGACCAGCACCAGAGTGTTCTCGTCCACCTGCCGGGCCTTCCGGAGGACTTCCAGTCCGTCCGCTTCCGGCATTCGCATGTCCGTGATCACCAGGTCAAAGTGATCTTGATCGAGACGCCGCAGGGCCTCGGTGCCGTTCGGAGCGACCTCGGCCTGGTAACCATGCTCCGTGAACATCGTCTGCAGATTTTCCCGCAGGATTTTTTCGTCTTCGGCGATGAGGATGCGTTTCATGGACCCGGCCCCTCGGCGTGCCCCTGCGAAAAGCCGGGATAGGGCAGCTTCACCCAAAAGGTCGCGCCGCGCCCCGGCTCACTCTCATGGTCGATGATTCCCTGGTGCGATTCGACGATCTTCTTCGCCACCGCCAGGCCGATCCCCGATCCCCCGGGCTTGGTGGTGAAGAAGGGAAAGAACAGCCGCTCCCGCGCCTCCGGAGAAATCCCCCGCCCATGATCACGGATTTTGACCACGGCAAACAGCGGCGCCTCGTCGACGGAGGAATCGCCGGCATCTCCTCCCGGGGTCTCGAGGAGGGAGGTCACCTCCAGCCGGCCGCGCCCACCCATGGCGTCGAAGGCGTTGGAGATCAGGTTGTGGAACACCTGGCGGAGCTGGATCCCGTCAGCGTAGAGGTCGCGAATCCGGGAATCGTGCTCCTCGCGCACCTCCACGCGGCCGGAGGGCCACTTCGCCCTCACTTCCTGAAGGGCCTCGGCCACCAGGACCGGCAGATTGACGATCCGCGGCCGGAGGTGGACCGGCTTGGCGTACTCCAGGCACTGGGTTACCGTTTGATTGAGTCGCCGAACTTCCTGAACGATGTTGTCCAGGGCGATGATTCCCGAGTCGTTCCCACTGAGCTTCCGCTTGAGCAGGCTGGCGGTGCTGCCGATATTGCCCAAGGGGTTCCGGATCTCGTGGGCCAGGCCCGCGGCCATCTGTCCTAGAGCGGCAAGACGGTCCTTGAGCCGCTCCTGCTCCTCCCCCTGCTCGATCATCGTCAGATCCCGGAAGAACAGGACCACTCCTTCCCGCCTTCCGTCACCCTTCCGGATGTGGGAAACCGTCCCGCCGATCACCCTCTTCGGGTGTCCGGAAGATTGGAGTTCCACTTCAAAACGGCTGGGGGGGGTTTCCATCCGCAGAGAGTCGGCCAGGATTTTGCAGATGGTCGGATAGCGCCAGAGAAGGTCTTGGCAGGAGGCACCCTCGATCCCGGGCTCCGTCAGCCCCAGGATCTCCCGGCCGAGCTGGTTAATCGTGCTAACCTTCCCGTCCTCGCCAATCGTGAGAATCCCGCACCGGCTGCTCTCGAAGACATCCTTGAAGAACTCCAGTTCCATCCCGTCGCTTCCCTCACGATGTCCCTCAATTCTTAAGTTACGGTTTTGTAATATACCTGGTAGGGAGCATGGGGTCAAGAAAACGTGCTCTCCAGCGCGAGATTCACCGCCTCGCCGATCCGCTCTCGGACGATCCAAGCGCCCGGACACCCACGGTCGGTGGATAAGCCCCGCGTGCCCGAGCCCTTTGGTCGCTCCTTCGTTTTGGCACCCCGATCGCGACGGATCTCACCCTCGAGAGCGCTTGCCGGGATAACCGCATTTGAGCGTCCGCCGAATTAAAGAGGAAGTTGGGCTAAGCGCGGATTCGGAGGGCACTCACGGGAGCGGACAGAGACGGGCGGGTGGAAATCGCGGCAGGGACCTGGTCCAGGAAAACCCGCTGCCACAGTTCGAAGTTCACGAGATTCCAGATGAAGTAAGCCGCTGATCGGTTTTCTTCCCCCTCACCATCCCGGAACCGCCTGAGGGCTCGTTCCACAAGGTGCTGATCGAAGATTCCTCGGGAGACGGTCCTCCGATCCAGGATCACCTCCTCAAAACGAGCTCGCGTCGCGGATTGTGTCAGCCACGGGATGACGGGTACGGGGAAGCCCTGTTTCTTCCGGTGTAAGAATTCGCGGGGGAAATACTCGGCAGCGATGTCCTTCAGGATCTTCTTGCCGATGCCGCGTGAAAGTTTCTGCGGAGTGGGAAGGCGGTAGCCGTACTCCACCAGATCGTGATCGAGAAATGGGACCCGAGACTCGATGGAGGCTGCCATGGACATCTTGTCCTGCTTCATCAAGAGCGTGATGAGAAAGGCTTTGAAGTCCATGTAAGTGACACGGGAAAGAAAGTCCCGGTCTTGCGGACCTGATCGGAACATGGCGCGCGCCGCATCGACCGCTGAGCTCGAATTGCCCGCTGAGGCGGGTCCCGGCGCACAAAGCTCAGCCGCCAGCTCCCTGGGGATCCACTCGATGAACGATGCCGCCAGGGCATCGGGCTCCATGGCAAGTCGCTGGAGGAGCATGCGATCCTCACCCAGAACGGATTGCGCTGCGCGTAGGACGCTGCGGCGTAAGGGAGAAGGGCAGATTCCGCTGAACAGAGCGGCAAGGCGGGCCTGTCGCTGCATGACATCGTACTGGGCGTAACCCAAGAACAGTTCGTCGGCTCCCTCCCCGGTGAGAATGA
>QHVQ01000150.1 GCA_003222305.1 Acidobacteriota bacterium
TGCTCTGCCTGCTGATCTCCACCGTCCGGCTTGTGTGGCGCGTCCGGAGCCGGGAGCGGGCGCTCAATGGCCGGCAGAGAGCCGTCTTTCTTGTCTCGACGGCTCTGGGTCTCTGGATGCTCCTGGGTGCGGGACAGGTCGGAGGCGCTATATCCCATCGGTGACAGTGCGCGAATCAGTTGGAATCGAGCCAGTAAGCAACGAGAAGAATTAAGGAGAGAAAATATGCATGAGCGAATTCTGGGACTCTTGCTGGTCGGGGCTCTCGCCACGCCCGCCAATGCCGCCCCGAAGCTGAGCAGTGGCTCAGGACCCCGACTCGATACCGCTCGGATCGAACAGCTCACCGGCGCGAAAGGCAAGCTCGACGAGAAGGAGGGTGTGTTCAAAGTCTCGGTGCCGCGAGCCGACCTCTCGGTCACGGCGGCGGGTGTGAAGCTCACGCCGCCGATGGGGCTCACGTCCTGGGCCGCTTTCAAGAGGGCGGGGAACCACACGGTCGTCATGGGCGACATGGTCCTCCTCGAGGACCAAGTCAACCCCGTGATGAGCGTGGCGCTCGATAGCGGGCTCGAAGTGACGGCGCTCCACAACCACTTCTTCTGGGACAGTCCCAAGGTCATGTTCATGCACATCGGCGGAATGGGCGACGAGGCCAAGCTCGCCGAGGCGGTCGGGAAGGTCTTCAACAAGATCCAGGAGACGAGCGGGGGCAAGGGAGAGACGCCCCGGACGGACGTCGATCCCGCCGCGAGCCCTCTTGACCCGAAGCAGATCGACGCCATCCTGGGCAAGAGCGGCGATCTCACGGGCGGAGTCTACAAGCTCACCTTCGGCCGCGAAACGAAGATGCACGGCATTTCCGCCGGCAGCTCCATGGGTGTGAACACCTGGGCGGCGTTCGCAGGAAGCGATGAGAAGGCGGTCGTGGACGGCGACTTCGCGATGCTGGAGTCCGAGCTCCAAGGCGTCCTCAAGGCATTGCGCGCCGCCGGAATCGACATCGTCGCCATCCACCAGCACATGGCCGGAGAATCACCACGCGTCCTGTTCCTGCACTACTGGGGCGTCGGAAGGACCGAGGACCTCGCCCGCGGCCTTAAAGCGGCCCTGGACAAGACCGGCGGCGGGCCGAGCGTCGGCAAGTGAGCCAGGCCCGGCAGGAGCAGGCCCCGAAACTCTCTGGGCACACCGGGGCCTCGCAGCGGGAGACGGTCCCTTTCACGCTGCGCCAACTCCTCGCTTACTTCCTGCGCCTGGGCACGTTCGGCTTCGGCGGCCCGATCGCACTCGCCGGTTACATGCAGCGTGATCTCGTCGATGAGCGACGCTGGATTTCCAGGCAGGACTACCTCGAGGGGCTGGCGCTCGCGCAGCTTGCTCCCGGCCCGCTTGCCGCCCAGCTCGCCATTTACCTGGGCTGGGTCCGAGCCCGAAATCTGGGTGCAACGCTGGTCGCCGCGGCCTTCATCCTTCCATCATTTCTAATGGTGCTCGCGCTCTCAGCGCTCTACGTGCACTACGGCGGACTTCCGTGGATGCAGGGGCTCTTCTACGGCATCGGGGCTGCGGTCATCGCCATCATCGCCCGCAGCGCCGTGAAGCTGGTGCGGATGACGCTGGCGAAAGACTGGCTCCTCTGGAGCCTCTTTGCCTTGAATACCCTGGTCACCGCGTGGACGGCGCGCGAGGTGGTCTGGGTCTTCCTCCTGAGCGGGGCGGTCGCCTTGATGGTGAAGGCCCCGCCGCGGCGGAGAAGGGCCACCGCCGCCCTGTCGTTGGCCCCCTGGGCAAAAGTCTTGGTGACGGGACTGCATGGAGTCGCGTCCGGCGGGACGCTGATCAAGATACTTCTCTTCTTCGCCGAAGCTGGCGCGTTCGTCTTCGGGAGCGGCCTGGCCATCGTCCCCTTCCTCCATGGCGGGGTCGTCGAGCAATTCCATTGGTTGAGCGACCATCAGTTCCTGGACGCCGTGGCGGTCGCGATGATCACCCCCGGCCCGGTCGTCATCACCGTGGCCTTCATCGGCTACCTGGTGGCGGGGCCGGCGGGGGCGACGTCCGCCTCGATCGGCGTCTTCCTCCCCTGCTACCTGTTCGTCATCATCCCGGCACCCACCTACCGCCGCTGGGCCGGAAATCTTTCCATCAAGGCCTTCGTGAACGGCGTCACGGCGGCGGCGGCCGGGGCGATCGGCGGCGCCGCGTTCGTGCTTGGCCGGCGCGCCATCGTGGACGTTCCGACCCTCTTGATCTTCGCCGCCGTCCTGGCGGTCCTCGCGGGAGTCAAGAAGATTCCCGAGCCTCTGGTCATTCTCGCCGCGGGTGGTGCGGGATTGCTTATGAAGGGGATGAGTGCAGGGTAAAGCGGAGCCCCTGCGGGAGGTGAGCGGATGAACCGAAGACTCGTGGTGATTGCCATGGCTTTGGCGGCGCTGGCGGGAGGATGCGGGGAAGGGTCTCGCGAGGTGGTGGTCTACACCTCCGTAGACCAGGTCTTCTCCGAACCAGTCTTCAAGGAATTCGAGCGGCAGTCCGGCGTTCGGGTCCAGGCTGTCTTCGACACCGAGGAGACCAAGAGCACGGGCGTCCTCAACCGTCTCATCGCCGAGGCGAAGAACCCGCGGGCGGACGTCTTCTGGTCCGGGGACCCGGTGCGACCCTTCCTCCTCATCCGGCGCGGGTTGGTGGAGCCGTACCGCTCGCCCAACGCCGCGGGAATCCCCGCCCAGTTCAAAGCCTCTGATGGAGCTTGGACCGGCTTCGCGGCCCGCGCCCGCGTCCTCCTGATCAACCGGAACCGCCTGGCCGGCCGGAATGCGCCGCAATCGGTTCAGGACCTCGCGGACGCAAGGTGGAAAGGGGAAGGGGCGCTGGCGAATCCGCTTTTTGGGACGACCACGATGCACGCCGCTGCCCTCTTCAGCCTCCTCGGTGACAACGAGGCCAAGACCTTCTTTCGGGCGCTCAAGGCGAATCAGGTGCGCATCGCCAGCTCCAACGGCGAGGTGAAGCGGCTGGTAGCCGCCGGCGAGGTGACGTTCGGCCTGGCCGACACCGACGACGCGAACGAGGCACTTCACGAAGGGGCGCCGGTGGACATCGTGTATCCGGATCAGGAGGGGACGGGTACGCTGGTCATGCCCACCGCCGTCGTCCTCATGAAAGGGGGTCCGCACCCGGAGAACGGGAAGAAGCTCGTGGATTTCCTGCTCTCCTCCGCGGTGGAGGGCAAGATGGCGCAATCGGCAGCTCACAGACATCCGGCCCATGCCGGTGGATTACGCGCAGGTCGCCGAGACGATGGAACGCGTTCAGCCCTATCTCCGGGAGTGGATGGGACTCTAGATGCGATCGCGCTGGCAGGAGCCTGCAGCGTTTTTCTCTGCCGCCGCGCTCCTGCTTGGGGTCTCGGCGCTGCCGATCGCCGCACTTCTGACCGAGGCGGCCTGCGGGGCGCGGAGCAGCGTCGCGGTTCTCTCCAGTGCCTCGACCTGGGCGCTCTTCGGACGCTCGCTTCTGCTGGCTTCCGCCGTGACCGCTACCGCATTACTCCTCGGTGTGCCGCTCGGATTCCTCCTCGGGAAGAGTGACCTCCCCGGCCGATCGGTGTGCTGGCTGCTCCACGGGTTTCCGATGTTCCTGCCCCCGTTCCTCCCGGCACTGGGCTGGTTCCAGCTCTTGGGCCGGCAAGGCCTGGTCGGCTCCGAAGCGGGCGCTTCATTCCTGTTCGGCCCTGGAGGAGATGTGTTCGTCTTGACCCTGGCCTTCACCCCGGTCGTGACGACGCTCACGGCGCTTGCGCTGCAGGGCATGGATCCGTCCTACGAGGAGGCGGCCAGGACCGTCGCCCGCCCTTGGCGGGTGGCAACCCGCATCCTCCTGCCGGCGGCCTGGCCGGCTTCGGCGCTCGGGGGAATCGTGGTCTTCGCCCTGGCATTCTCGGAGCTCGGCGTTCCGATGTTCCTTCGGGTGCGCGTCTATCCGGTCGCCGTCTTTGCCCGGCTCGGCGGGGTGGACTACGCTCCCGGCGAGGCATTTGCCCTGGTCCTACCGCTCCTCGCCGTCGCGCTGGGTCTACTGCTGGCGGAGCGTTGGCTGGGGAAACGGCGTCCCTTCACCGTCCGGGGCCTCGGGCTCTCCCGCGAGCCGATCCCGCTTGGCGTCTGGCGGAACCTCGCAACCGGGATCGTCTGGACCATCACCTTTCTGGGACTTCTCCCCCTGGGCGCACTCTTCCACCGCGCCCTGGTGGGAAGGGGCTTTTTGCTGGTCGGGCAGTGGCTCGGCTCGAGCATCTCCGACAGTCTGGTCACAGCCGCCGCGGCGGCTACGTTCCTCACCGGTACCGGACTCGTCCTGGGCCACGCTACCGCCCGGCTCCGGCGCGGCGCCGGAGCGCTGGATGGTCTGGCGCTTCTGGCCTTCGTGACTCCCGCGACGGCGCTAGGCGTGGGTCTCATCCAGGTATGGAATCACGCGGCAGCCTCGGCGGTGTACGGGAGCGCGGCGATCCTCGTAGTGGGCTATGCCGCGAGATACTCCATTCTTGGTCTGCGTCCGCTCACGGTGGCCGTTGGCCAGGGCCCGCCGAGCCTGGAAGAAGCCGCCGCGGTGGCCGGCGCCGGCTACTTCCGGCGCCTGCTGCGGGTCGTGGCGCCGGTGCACATTCGGGCCCTCGCTGCTACCTGGCTCATGATTGTCGTGTTCTGCCTACGGGACCTGGAAATGTCCGTCCTGTACTACCCGGCCGGGACGGAGCCTCTCGCCGTCCGTATCTTTACGCTCGAGGCCAATGGTCCGGAACCGGTGGTCGCGGCCCTGGCGTGCACCCTGTCGGCTCTGACGGGAGTCGTCGTCGGGATCGGTTTGCTCGTGCTTCGAGCGAGGCAGAGTTCATGAATGCCCTGCTCTCACTGGAGAACGTCCACCTGCAACTCGGACGTCGGGAAATCCTCCGCGGGATCTCCTTGGCGCTGGCACCGGGGGAAGTGCTCGGGATCCTTGGGCCCTCAGGCGCGGGGAAGAGCTGCGCCGTCCGGGTCGCCCTCGGTCTGCTCCAACCCACCACCGGCACAGTCCACGTCGCCGGGCGCCTGGCCAGCCGGGGTGGCGATGTGCTGCTGCCGCCGGAGGAGCGCGGGCTGGGGGTGGTCTTCCAGGACCTCGCGCTGTGGCCGCATCTTACCGTGCGGGGGCATCTTGAATTCTGTCTGTCCGCGCAGGCGAGGCCGAGGCGGACCTGGGGAGACGCGATCGGCGAGCTGCTCGGGCAGGTAGGCCTCCGGGGAAAGGAGGAACGGTTTCCGGCCGAGCTCTCCGGCGGCGAGCGACAGAGAGTCGCCATCGCCCGGGCGTTGATCACCTCACCGCGGGCGGTCCTGCTGGATGAGCCGCTGTCCAACCTGGACGTCGCACTGAAGGAAGAACTCCTGGACCTGTTCGGGGCCGTCCTCGGAGAGCGGGGCGCCGCGGCGCTTTTCGTGACGCACGACGCGCGCGAAGCCGCGCTACTCGCGAGGCGACTTCTGGTGCTTGAGGAGGGCCGAATCGTCCAGGAGGGCACCTTCGCCGAACTCACGGCGCATCCAACCAGCCAGTTCGTGCAGCGACTGGTCGCCAGCCTCGAACGGGTCGCAGTTCGCTCGTGAGCCGCTGGGAGCACATTGGGTCAGGGCAGGGCTTCGTCACCTCCCTCAAGGCTCGCGGGTCGGGCCCGAGCGAAAGTCAGTGCTGATGTCTGTGATGTAGATCCGGGCGGTGTGGGTGCGAGTGAGTGACGGGCTCGTGGGTGTGCTCGTGAGTGTGGCCGACCCAGGCGGGAAGAGCCCGGACGGGAGTGCTCGTGGTGGCCATCGTCGTGCCGGTGCCAGTGCCGGTGGATGAGGGTTTCGTGGGTGTGCCGGTGTCCATGCCGCTCTGCGTGCAATGAGACCAGGGCGACGAGCATCAGCGTCCCGGCGATGACCTGCTGCCCCGAGATTGACTCCCCGTTGATAATCCAGGCCAGCAGGACACCCCAGAAAGGTCCGGTAGAGAAGATTAGATTGGCCCGGGCGGCGCCGAGCTGCTGCGCACCGCCCTGACGAACCGTTCGAGATGGCGCCCGGTCCGGTGAAGTATGGGCCCTTCGAATACGCCCCATCGCCGGCGCATCCCACCGCCTTCTCTCTGCTGCATCGCAACAAGCCGACCTTGTGCGCCGGCTGTCATGAGTTCCGCACGGCCTCCGGCTTCCCGGCTCTGACGACCTACAGTGAATGGAAGGCAGGACCTTACCCGGCCCAGGGAGTGAGCTGTCAGGACTGCCACATGGCTCTGGTGTTGGGAGACACGGCTCGGAAAGAGGTGAAGACACGACAGGAAGGGAGCTACCGGTTCATCAACCTCCACCGACTCGTGGGGGGTGGAAGTCTGGGACAGCTCCGGCGCGCCCTCGATTTAAGGCTGGTGGCGGCGGACGTGCGGGATGAGGGGGGCTACGTGGAGGTGGAAATCGTCAATACGGCCGCCGGGCACAAGGTTCCCACCGGGCTTCCCAGCAAGCAGCTGTTGCTCTCGGTGCGCGCCCTCTCGGAAGACGGCCGGGAAACGTTCGCCGAATCCCGCATCTACGAGCGCCAGGTGCTCGACGACCGGGGAGCGCCCATCCGCAGTGACGGCGAAATCTTTCTCACGGCCGCAAAAGTGGTTTCCGACAATCGCCTGGCACCGGGAGAAAAGCGACGCGAGATCTTCCGGTTCCCTATCCGGCCCGGGACGGTGAAGGCCGAGATCACCCTCGCCTACCGGTACCGGCCTCCGGGCGCCGCCGCTCCCACCCTTCAGAAGATCGCCCAGGAAGTGCGGGACCTCCGCCGGCGCTAGCTCGGCATCGCTCCCTAGACGGCATCCTCGTCCGGAGGCTCCAGGGGGGATCGAGAGTCGACTCCTTCCCCGTGCTTCAGCCGGTAGTGCAGGGTGTAGTAGTAGCCCCGTTGCACGTGCAGCTTGATTCGGAGTGTCCGGAAACCTTCGGCCTCGAGCTCCACGACATGGTCGCCGGGCTTGAGATGTAGCGGGTCCGACCAGTCGTTGTAATCCCTCGCCTCCCCCACGACCTCACCGTCTACCCGAACCTTGGCCTTGCGGGGATGGATATGCGTCTCGAGCGCCGTCTCGTTTCCGAGATACTCAACCTCCAGGTTGCCATAATCGGAGGAGTAGATCGGTGAGCGGTACGGATAGCCGTAGGGAGGGTAGTAGGGCCAGCCCCAGTAGAAACCGAAGGAGGCCCAGGGGTAATAGAAAGGAACGAAATCCGGCACCAGGATGAAGGTGCGGGGAGTGCGGCCAACGATGACCTGTCTTCCGGTTCGAGACGAACGGGGGGCTCTGCCTGGAGTCCGCCCTGCCGACGGAG
>QHVQ01000151.1 GCA_003222305.1 Acidobacteriota bacterium
CTTCGGAATGGCTCCTGCTATCGCCTCGCGCATCAAAGTCCCCGAGTGATTTCAGAGGCCTTACGCGCAAAGGCAGGGTTTCCTGGATCTTCGGAAGAGGCCCGCAAATACTCCGCGAGCGCCCTATCCCGATCTCCAAGAATCTCGTACGCCCGGCCCAGGCTGAAGTGAATCTCCCCGGGACGCGCCACCTCGTTGGGAACTAGCAGATTGTGGGAAAGGACAAAATGCCAGCGAGCGATGGCTTTCTGGGGCTGGCCTTCTTCAAGGTAGGCGGCGGCCAGCTCCAGATGGCTCTGGATCACTGAGGGATCCAGAGCAAGAGAGCGCTCGTAGCAGACGATGGCCTCTTGATAGCGGTGCTCCTGAAAGAACGACTTCCCCCGGAAGTATTCGAGTCGCGCCTGATAAAAAAGCGAGAGCGGTGGGATGGTCTTTTGCATCCGGGCGATTACGGTTCTTGCCTGTTCCCCCTTGGTCTCGCGGATATAGTGCCCGATGAGTGCTTCGCCGGTGCGATAATCGAGATTCGGCTCCGCCTCGACCTTCTCAAATTGCTCCTGGGCCTCCTTGTGGTAGCCGTGCATCCAGAGGAAGTCCCCGAGCAAGGCCCGCGAGAGCGGACGGTCTCCGACAAAATCCTGCAGCTCGGCGGCGTTTTCCACCGATGACCAGAGAAGATCGAAGACCGGCCGCGCATAGCTGTAGCTGTCGGTAAGGGCCACGGCGAAGGCCTCACGCGCCTCTTTCCTGTCTCCCAGGGCCATCCAGAAGGAGCCGATCCGGTAGTGAAGGGAGGGCTTGTAGGGATCCAGGGAGTCTGCACGGCGCAGCAGGTCGGCCGCGGCGTTCTCGAAGCCCCCGTCGGTAGATTTCTCCCCGGCGTTTCCCACGTTTTGAAGAATCGTCGCCTTCACGAAGGAGTACTCGGCGTACCCCGGGTTCAGGAGAATGGCCCGATCGATCCAGCGGAGCCCCTCTCGAAGTGAGGCTTGGATCTTCGGATTAGTCTCGCCTTCCTGCGAGGAAGAACCTTCCGGCTGCAGACTTTCCGTCTCGGCTCTGACGAGCTGGAGCAGCGAGGTCTGAAAGGCGGTTTCTGCGTTATCGGGCGCCATCCGCTCCGCGAGCGCCAGCAGGTTCATCTTGCGGCGCTGGATCTCCGCCGCAGGCTTCTTCATGCTGTCCGGTGGATAATCCTTCTGCAGGTGGGTGAATTCGGACATGGCCCGTGCCGAGCGCATCTGGGCTATGGCCAGCGTTCCGTAGACCAGGATCGCGGGGATCCCCAAGACAAGCAGCGCCACCCGCCGATCAGGCATGGTCGAGCTCCCCGGGTGCGGTGCTCGCGGATTCGGCCGCCAGCATCGCCAGGCATCCCGTCAGAAACGTCAGCGCAAGCAGGTTCGCCGGTATCTGGAGAGAGAAGTCCACCATCTCGTGAAGTGCCACGGCCAGGAGTCCGAACCCGCACGCGGTTCGAAGGATCGAACCGCCCGACCGACCTCCGCCGGGACGCCACCAGGTCTGCGCCACCAGGAAGATCCCTGCCGCCAGCAGGGCCCCGCCCACGATCCCCTCTGGCGGTGGTGGTCGCCTCCCGGTAACGGGGGAACACATATTGAAAGGTCCCCACCCCCGTGCCCGCCAGCGGAAAATCCCGGATGATCTCGGCGGTCTTGCGCCAGACGGCCATCCTGCCGCCCGGCGTGGTCATCTCACCGGTCAGCAGCGCATAACGTCCCGTAAGCGTCCAGTAGCCGACGCCGTAGACCGGCACAAAGACGACCCCCGCGAGCAGCGCCACCAGGAGGGTCTTTTGGAGCGACCAGCCGTGGCGTAGCTGGGCCAGACAGAAGCAGCCCGCTGCGGTAAGTCCCAGGATGATGCCGGCGCGGGAATAGGAAAGCACCAGTCCCACGCTGACGATCGCGATGCAGAGCAGCAGCGTCAGATTCAGGCTGGCCCGGCGATCGGTGAGGGCCAGCAGGCGCTCCCTCCAGGTCTCCTCGACCTGGGGCTCCCGAAGGCGCGAGAAGAGCAGCCCCAGGGCCACCAGCAGCGTCATCTCCAGAAACGCGGCGAAGTGGTTCCGGTTGATGAAGGTCCCCGTGGCGGCATCGGTGTAGAACCTTTTCTGATAGGTGAAGATGTGCTGGTGCCCGCTCAGGTATTCCAGCACTCCATAAAATGCCTCAAAGGTCCCCACGGCGACGAACAGGTACAGGACCCGCCGGATCTGCCAGGCGTCCCGGAAGGCGTTGAGAAACAGGAACAGGAACAGGGTGAAGGCGGCGCCCTTCAGGAGGTAGGTGCGCGTGGCGAAGGCGGCCTGTGACAGGGGCCGCCGGATCGGCGCCAGGTCGCGGGCCTGTCCAAGCGCCGCGGCATCGGCTTGGGTGACGCCGGAAGCTCGGGAGGGTGCACCAAGAAGGGTGCCTTCATAAAGCTCGGCCGTTCTCGGTGAGATGGCTCGCACCCAGCCCGCGGGCAACGGGAGAAGCTGCGCGCCCATCAGCAGGAGAAGTCCCGCCGCCGGGATCAAAAGGGGCGAGAAGGTGACGCGGGTCGTGGCGGGGAAAAGGAACAGGCGATAAAGATAGAGCAGGGCCACCCCGGCCACGCCCAGCTCGAGCGCCGAGTAGGCCCAGGGCTCCACGGAGCCGAAGGGAAGCGGGGCGAGAACCACCACGAGCAGGAGTCCCCCCTGGATCAGGAGGTCGAGGGTTTTTTCCAGCCGGCTCTCGCCGCGCTTTGCCCGTTGGCTGCTCAAGGCTCGAACTCATTAAAGGAAGGCTTTCAAACCGCCGGCGGCGGGGCCGGCCCCGTCGCCTCGCTCCGGTCGGGGCCCGATTCGTAACGGTAGGCCCGGTACCGGTAGCCATAGTGGTACGAGTAATACTCCCCATGCCGGACGTCCACGTCGTTGAGGACCACTCCCAGGATGTTGGCCTTGGCCTGGGTGAGCTTCTGGCGGCCGCGGATCACCGCGGGCCGGGACGTCCTGCCACATTGAACCACCAGAATCGTGGCGCCCGCCTTGGACGCCATGATCACCGGGTCGGCCACCGACAGCAGCGGCGGCGAGTCGATGAGCACATGGTCGAAGCGCGCGCTGCTCTTCAATGCGGCCAGCAGAAAATCGAAGTGCTCGGATGCCAGAAGCTCCGACGGGTTGGGCGGAACGGGCCCGCTGGACACCAGGAACAGGTTCGGAATCTCCGTCTCCTGGATGATCGGGTCCAGCTCGGCGTTCCCCGACAGGTAGCTGGACAGGCCGTGACCGTTGCCCGAGCCCAGCGCCTTGTGCAGGCGCGGGCGGCGCATGTCGCCGTCCACCAGCAGGACCTTCTTCCCCGACTGGGTGAGGGAGATGGCCGTGTTGAGCGTCGTCACGGTCTTCCCCTCCTGGGGCTCGCTGCTGGTCACCACGATGATCTTGGGCGGTGCGTCGGCGGTGGAAAGCAGCAGCGAGGTCCTCAGGGTCTTGTAGGCCTCCGACGCGGGCGACGCGGGGTCCCGCAGCGTCACCAGATCCACGGCCGGGGAGACGGGCTCGCGCCGCAGGCGCCTGCCGCCGGCCGACTCTCCCGCGAGAGCCGACGACACCACCATGGGGATCGTCCCCAGCGTCGGCAGCTGCACATACTTCTCGACGTCGGAGGTGGACTTGATGGAGTTGTCCAGATACTCCAGAAAGAATGCCATCCCCACGCCCAGCGCCAGCCCGACGAAGAGACTCAAGAGAATGTTCATCTTCTTGTTGGGGCGGAAAATCCTGTCGGGGATTTCCGCGGCGTCCACCACCCAGACGTTGCCGGTTCCGGCGTTCTTGAGCTGGGAGAGGGAGCCGGTCTCGGTCTCGCGCTGCATGAGCTTGTTCAGGATCTCCCGCTTGGAATCCACCGCCGCCTTCAGGTTGGAGTACTCGACGCCGTACTGCTTCTGCTTGATGGCCTCGCTCTTCTGCCCCTCCAGGGCCCCCCGCACGGTCTTCTCGTGGGCGGAAGCCTCCTCGTATTCCATCTTGGCGGTCTTGAGCGTGTCGTCGAAGATTTTCTGGGATTCCTCCGCCATGGTCTTCCGGGCGCTGTCCCATTCCGCCTGCAGCCGCACCATATCCGGCCAGTCGGGCTTGAACTGCTTCGACTTCTGGGTGTATTCGCGCTCCAGCTCCGCCGTCTTCTGCCGCAGCTGCTGGATCAGGTTGCTCTGGGTGACTTCTTTGATCGAGCCGGGGGGAGTGGTGAGAAGTCCCCGATAGCGCGCCTCCTTCCGGGAGGATTCCACCTGGGCCTCCAGCACGTCCTGATTGAGCTGGCCAAGCTTCTGGTTGGTGATGTTTTCCTTGTCGTCCAGCCCGATGATTTCATTTTCCTTGCCGTACTGGTTCAGCTTCGCCTCCAGATCCGAGACCTGCTTCTTCAGCTCCGTCGTCTGGGTGCCGATGAACTCGCTGGCCTGCGCGGAGGTGTCGTAGCGGGCCGACTGGTTGAATTCCATGTAGGAGTTGGCCACGGCGTTGGCGATCCGCGAGGAAAGCTCCGGATCGACGCTGACGAAGGAGATCTCCACCAGGTGGGTGTTCTTCAGGGGATTGATGTCCAGGCCGCTCAGCACGAATTGGATGTAAGGCTTGTCGGGATCCTCGGGAATCTCGTCCAGGGGCGAGTGGCGCACGATCTCGGCGAGCCGGGTGAAGGGCCCTTTATGCCGTACCCGATTCACCAGGCGGTTGACGACGGGATCGTTGCGCAGATCCAGCTTCAGCATCGCCTTGCGGGCCACGTTGTGGCTGGCGAGGAGCCGGTACTGGGTCTGATAGAAATCGTTGTACGACATGTAGTCGTACCCCACCGGCTGGACCTGCTGGAAGGTGAGCACGTTGGGCTGCTCCCGCTCGATCTGGAGGGTGCAGATGGCCTGGTAGGAGGGCGGAATCAGGAAGGATCCCAGCGTCACGGTGATCACCAGGACCACCACCGCCGTGAACACCACCCAGCGGCGGCGCTTCAAGACGTTCCAGTAATCGACGAGGTTGATCTCTTTCTGCGAGAGGACGTCCATCAGAAGAAGGTCTCCGGAACATAGATGCTGTCGCCGTTTTCCAGAACGAAGTTTGGCTGCTTCCCCTTCCGTACTGCCTTGAGGTCCACCTTCATCATCTCCTGGGTGCCTCCCGTGTGCGTGCGGATCACGACGATCCCCTTCTGGGAGGCGCGCTCGCTCAACCCCCCGGCGGCCGCGATGGCCTGCAAGAGGGTCAGGGGTCTGGACGCCTTGTACTCCACCTCCCCCGCTTTGCGCACGGCGCCGTCCACGTAGACGTGCAGGAGCCGGTCGATGGGAATGTTGATCACATCGCCCGGAAGGATGGGGATGTTCAGCTCCGGGTTGCCGTTGATCATCAGGTCATCCAGATCGACGTCGATGCGCGTGGCAGACCCTGAAGCATCGGGCCGCAGAACGTAAAGGTCGCTCCCGGCCTGATGGGTGAGCCCGCCGGCCTCCGAGATGGCCTCCAGAAGGCTGCGGCTGCCCAGCATCTCGATGGTCCCGGGCTTCTCCACCGCCCCGACCACGCTGATCTTCTTGCTCTTGGCTTCCTTCACGAAGACCCAGACCTGGGGATCGGTCAGGAATCGGTCCCCTAGCAGGTCCCGGAGCTTCGCCTCCGCCTGCTCGGTGGTGAGCCCCGCCAGCGGCACCACGCCCAGCAGCGGCACCGAGATGGTGCCGTCCCCCGAGACTCGTACCGTCCGCGTGAGGTCGGGTTGCTCGAAGACGCCGATCTCCAGCAGGTCTTCCTGGCCGATGGTGTATCCGGCGCTGGGGCCCGGCGTCAGCGGGGCGAATCCTATGGGAGCGGCCTTGC
>QHVQ01000152.1 GCA_003222305.1 Acidobacteriota bacterium
TGGGTCTTGAGGGTCTCCTTGATTCTGAAAAAGGCGGCGTAGCGGCTCGCCTCGTCCGCCGTGGGCAGCAGGGGCCACAGGCCCGGGACTTCCGGTATCGCCGCGCCCCGCCAGCCACGAACCAGTTCCCGGAGTGACGATACCCAGAGGTCCCTGGTCGATCCGACCAAGGCGCTGGGCATGAAAAAAGTGGCCGGAACGTTGAACTCCTGGAGCATCGGTATGGCGAGAGTCACATTATTGGTGAGTCCGTCGTCGAACGTCACCGCGAATGAAGCAGGCGGCGGCGACTCTCCCTTGGAAACCGCCAGGGCAATTTCCTCCAGAGACACCTGACGGAGGTGCCGTCTCAGGTGCCGGAGCTGATCGCGGACATTGGAGATGGCGTGACCCCGGGAGAAATACCCCGGGTCCACATCCGTGGTTCCGTGGAATCCCAGGATCAGGCAAGCATGTCGGGACTCGAGCGTTCGGCGCAGCAGCGGACCGGTCAGCCCGGCGGAATAGAGAACCGCGGCTATGGCATACTTGAACAGTTGCTTGACCAGCGCCGGAAAGCGCCTGCCCGGAGAAACTTCCTGCAGGTACGTTCGCAGGTCCTGCCGAAGTGACTGCCATGTCTGGGTCATGAGTCAGTCTTCACGGGCTGCACCGGCTCAATCCGGGCTTTTCATGGAGTCGGGCGCAGTCGTGGAGGAGACATGCTGCAGGGTCGCGTCCTCGTGCGAGTTGCCTCAACTCATCAATATAATTCGCTAGGCTTGACGAAGCAATGGGGATGGGCGCCGAGTCGCCCTGCGCTCGCTGCGAATGCGACCTATGATATGACGTCGACATGCTTCTGGCGCCTGCCGCGTTGACGCAGGCTACATTGACCCGGTTGTGAGGGGGAAGATACGGCGTTGAGTTCGTCACGGCGTCTCGTCGTGGTTCTGGGTGAGGGAGCCGCGATCGGGCTCTTCGTCGGGGGCATTCTCGGCTGGTGGGAAGTCTGGCTGAATTCCGACCTGACCCACCGGATGTTCTGGCTGGCGACGCAACGCCTGGCGGGACCGATGGTGCCCGGCGTCGGCTGGGGCGCCCTGGCATCGGCAACGCTCGCTCTGTTGTTGGGGCAGCTGGCTCGGCGGGGGCGGCGCTCTTTATGGATCGGAGTCATCTGCCTGGGGCTGGTGTGGATCGCGGGGCTGGCCGCGCTTGCATTCCCCCTGCGTGACACGGCATTCCTCCTGCACCGGTTCAGCAGTCACGGTCTCACGCGAACGGTCTTCGGGTCGATCGCCGCCGCGTCCTTTCTTCTTCTGGCCGGGCGCTCCTGGGATGCCTTGACTCCCGCCCGGGGGGGTCTGGGGAGACTCCGCTTCGTGGTCGCCCTGCTGGCCGCGGCATCGACCGGGTTGATGCTGATGCTCTGGGTTCTGCTGCCGCGGCTGTCCGCCGCCAGGGCCGCCGGGCGGCCGTCCATCATGATCGTTTCGCTCGACACGCTGCGTGCCGACCGTCTTGGCGCTCTGGGCTCCGCGCGCCCGCTGACTCCGTTTCTCGACGGGATCGCCACCGAAGGGATGGTCTTCGAGCAGGCGATGTCTGCGGCGCCGTGGACTCTCCCTTCACACGCCTCGCTGTTCGCGTCCCTCCTTCCGTTCGACCAGATTCGACGCTGGGACTACAACCGCGAACCCCCGCTCCGCCAGACGTTGCTCGCAGAGCGGCTTCGTGAGGCCGGCTACCGGACGGCGGGATTCACCGGGGGTGGCTACGTCTCCGCTCAGTGCGGTTTCGGTCAGGGCTTCGAAATCTACGAAGACCACGACGAGGTGGCGGAGGGTGGTCCCGGGAAGATTGCGACGGCGGCCCTGGCATGGGTCCGCGCCGTCCGGAGAGTTCCTTTCTTTCTGTTCGTCCACACCTACGAGCCGCATTACCCTTATGTGCACGCTGACTTCGCCAATCCCGCCGATGCCGGCCGGCTGCCCCCCGTGGTGACCTACAAGGAGATCGATGCGATCCACAGCGGCGCTCTCATCCTGTCCGAGGCCGAGCGACGCTACGTGACGGATCTCTATGACGGGGACGTGGCGCACACCGATCGAGTGATCGGGGGCCTTCTCCAGACACTGAAACGAGAGGGGATTCTTGATCGTACGCTCGTGGTGGTGCTCTCCGATCACGGTGAGGAGCTGTGGGACCGGGAGCCCGACCACAGCCCGGGTCACGGTCATTCGCTCTATCAGGAGCTCATGCATGTGCCGTTGCTGGTGCGCTGGCCCGATCGGGTCCCCGCGGGGTCCCGGATCCGGACACCCGTGAGTCTGATCGATCTGGCACCCACCATTCTGGCGCTGACCGGACTCCCCGCCGATCCGGCTCACCAGGGCAGGAGTCTGGCGAGGACGATGCAGACGGGCGAGGAACCGCCGCCGCAGCCGATCCTGGCCGAGGCGATCGAGTATGGTCCGGACCGCTTCCTGATTCGGGAAGGAAATATCAAAGTCGTTCTCACCCCCTATCCGGATCGATTCAACCTCGTCCCGATCCCCGCCCGCCCCCTCGAGGTCTTCGACCTCGCCACCGACCCCCTGGAGCGGCACGACCTCTCCACTCACCTGACCAAGCCCGTCGCGGAGATGGTGGACGTGCTCTGGCGTCGGGCGAAGAGAGTCCTGAGCGGCCCGGTGCCGGCAGACGAAGGGCGTCCGCCGCTCCCGGAGGACCTTCTCCAGCAGCTGCGTTCTCTCGGTTACCTGCACTAGGCGCCGACGGGAGTGAGATGCCCCTGCTCCGGAGAATCGGGACCCCGCTCCTGCTGATCACAGCTTCCTCTTTTCTGGCCCTGACGCTGTGCGAGGTCGGATTGCGGCTGTTCCGGCCGGTCCAGTACCTCAAGCCTCCCACGCCCATCCCACCAGAGCAGCAGAGGGAGTCGCTCTACCGCACCTCCCTGGTCCCAGGGCTCACTTACGAGATGGTCCCGGACCGGGACGGTACCTTCGAGGGGATGTCGGTGCGTACCAACAGCCTCGGCATGCGCGGTCCGGAGCCGGCGCCTCCGGACCCGTCGCTTTTCCGCGTGGCGGTCGTGGGGGACTCCTTCACCTTCGGCTTCGGTGTTCCCGAGGAGGAGACTTACCCCAGCCTCCTGGCCAGTATCCTGAACCGGTCACCAGCCGGCCGGAATCGCCGCTTCGAGGTGTTGAACCTGGGCGTGGTCGGCTACAACACGCAGGACGAGGCGGTGGTGGTGGAGCGCAAGGTCCTCGCTCTCGATCCGCGCCTGGTCATCATCGGCTACGTCCTCAATGATCCGGAGATCGATCCTCGCCCGTCGCTCCACAAGGCTTTCGATCCTCCCGTCTGGTGGAGGCACTCCCATGTCCTGCGGCTTCTCCATCTGGGATGGAACTGGTTGGACGTCTGGCGATACGGGGGAGGGGACTACATCCGCTACCTGCACTCGCCGGACCGCGACAAGTGGCAAAGTGTCGTGACCGCTTTCGAGAGGATCGGAGTCCTGACGCGGGAGCGGGGATCGTCGGTGCTCGTGGTCATCTTCCCCCTGGTCCCGGCGGACGGGTGGGCCAGTTATCCTTACGGAGACCTCCACCTGCAGGTGACCAAGGCCGCCCGGAAGGAAGGATTCGAGGTCGTGGATCTTCTGCCGGTCTTTCTTCGCCACGCCCCATCCGATCTCAGAGTGTCGGTGGAGGATGGTCATCCCAACGCGCTCGGCCATGAGCTGGCGGCCCAGGCCATTGCCGACGCCATCACGGCCCGTCGTGACAGGGAAGGTGCATTTAGCGTCCCTCCATGATTGCGCATCCCTTATCCTTAACGCGTGAAGAACGATCGCTGGCTCTGGGCCATCCTCCTTCTGGGAGCGGTCGTTCGTCTGGTCGGTCTCGGAGAGCGCAGCCTTTCCTACGACGAATGCCAGCAGTTCTGGGCCTCCCAGGGAAAAGTGTTGATCTCGAATCGCGAGATCACGCTGGATCCGCCGGGATTCGCATACCTGCTCCACCTCCACGCCGCGGCCGGCCGTAGTGAGGCC
>QHVQ01000013.1 GCA_003222305.1 Acidobacteriota bacterium
GATCAGGTTCTCATCACCAAGGGGCCGGGCATCGAAGCCACGGCTCTTTTTGGAGTCACCTTCCGGAGTTCTCTGGAGGAGGTCCTCGGGGCGGACACGGCGCGGCAGGCCTCGGAGCTCTTCCGCCAGATGAGCGTTGTGAAGGACTGCCGAACGGCGGCGGCCATTGGCGTGAGAAACCGCGGGGTGACGACCATGCACGACGCCACGGAATGCGGCCTCTACGGGGGACTGGTGGAGGTGGCCCGGGCCTCGGGAGTGGGGATGCGCATCGACCAGCAGGCCATTCCCGTGCCCGAGGTGGTGTCCCGCGTTTGCGGACACTTCGGAATGAACCCCTTTCACGCCATCAGCGAGGGGACGCTGATCGTGACCTGCAAGCCTTTCCGAGCCCAGGCTCTGCTCGCTGCTTTCGGCGGCGTCTCCATTCCGGCCGCCATCATTGGCGAGGTCACCGAGAAAGAGCAAGGGATGGTGCTGGTGGAAGGGGCCGACGAGAAGGAATTGGTTCACCCACGGGTGGATCCTTTCTGGGCCGCATTTGGCCAGGCCATGGCGGTGCTGAGAGGATTCTGAGGCACGCTCCATGGAGCTTCTGCTCTATTTGGTCACCGACCCGGCTCTCACGAAAGGGCGTCCGCTCCTGGCGGAGGTGGCCGCGGCGCTTTCCGGAGGGGTCACAGCAGTGCAGCTCCGGGACAAGCTGGCCGCCCCGCGCGAGCTACTGGCGATGGGAGCGGAGATGCGCCGAATCGTTCGCCAGCACCAGGCGACGTTCCTGGTCAACGATCGTCCCGACATGGCGCTGGCGCTGGAGGCTGACGGGGTTCACCTCGGCCTGGAAGACTTCCCGCCCGGCGAGGCCAGGCGCCTCCTGCCAAGGCCACAGATTCTCGGGGTCTCTGCAGCTAATGTTCACGAGGCCATGGCCGCCGAGGAATCGGGTGCTGATTACCTGGGTGTCGGACCTGTATTCTCCAGCCGCACCAAGCCGGACGCGGGAGAACCCCTGGGCCTTGAAGTCCTGGCATCCATCGCGGCGTCGGTGAGCATTCCCGTAGTCGGCATCGGTGGAATCACCCTCGAGAGTGCCGCCTCGGTCATCGAAGCCGGGGCGATCGGCATAGCCGTGATTTCCGCGGTCATGGGCGCCCCGGATCCGGCCGAAGCGGCGCACGCATTGCGAGCGCGGGTGGAGGCGGCGCGGAGCCGTGGCCGGACTGGCACCCGACCTGGTGAAGCATGAAGAGAGCTGGGCATACTCCTCGGGCTCTCACCATCGCGGGGTCCGACTCGGGGGCAGGCGCGGGCATCCAAGCGGATCTCAAGACGTTCGCTGCGTTTGGAGTCTATGGCCTTTCAGCCCTCACCGCCCTCACGGTCCAGAACACCCGGGAAGTGGCATCCATCCACGAACTCCCCGTGGAATTCGCGGGCAGTGGTCTCCGACATCGGGGTGGGTGCCGCCAAGACAGGAATGCTCGCCACCGCCGACCTGGTGGAGGGAGTGGCGCGGGCAGTACAGGAGCTTGCCCTTCCCAATCTCGTGGTGGATCCGGTCATGGCCTCGAAGAGCGGGACCGTGCTGCTGCATCCCGACGCCGTGGAGGCGCTGCGCAGGAAGCTCCTCCCCCTGGCCCGCGTTGCGACTCCGAATCTTCCCGAGGCCGAGATACTCCTGGGAAAGAGGCTGGCGCATTTTCGGGATATCGAGGATGCCGCGCGGGAGTTACATTCCATGGGAGCAGCCTGTGTGGTGATCAAAGGGGGACACAGGGAAGCGGAACCGGAGGATCTTTTCTACGACGGACGCCGCTTTGTGGTCTTTCAAGGAGCCCGCGTCCGGACCACCTCGGACCACGGAACCGGATGCACATTCTCCGCCGCCATCGCCGCACTCCTGGCAAGAGGAGCGGAACCGGCGGGCGCAGTGGGAGAAGCCAAGCGCTATGTGACCGAAGCGATGCTTCGGGCACCCCGCTTGGGCTCAGGTCATGGCCCCCTGAATCATTTCTTTTTCTTGGGAAGGTCGGGGGGTTAGCGCCGGCCGCGGCCGCCGCCGTGGGAACCGGGGGCGCCCCCCATGCCGCCGGCGGAGGTTCGCGGCGACGCGGGAGCGAAACGCCGGGAAGGCGACGAAATGCGGCTGCCACTGACGCCGGGCACCGAACCGGAGGTTGAAGGGGTCCTCAGAATCCGACCGGTGAGTGTGGTGGTCGCAGGACCCCCGGTTCCGCGGTACGGATTGGGCCTCCCGCTCGTGTGGTTCCGGTACCCGTAGGAGTACACTCCTGTCCCGCATCTGCTCCCGCCGGCGGTGATGACGTGATACCCGCCGCCATCGTAGTGGCAGGGATAAGGATAATAGAAGGCATAGCCAGGGTAGTAGTAGGCGGGATAGTAATAGGGATAGCCAAAGCCAAACCCGAGGTAAACATCGGGTGACGCATAACCGACGTCATAATCCGCCCCCTCCGCTTCGTACTCCCTTGACCAGCTCTCGGATTCTGCTTGGCCGGAGGCCGAAGACTCTCCCTCCCGATCCTGAAGGAACTCGATAAACTGGTCGGAGGCGCCGGCCTTCTTAAGATCTTTCAGGTCATCCGCCGTCAGGTGGAAGGTGAAATGGTTCCGCTGGACAAAACGCTGGATCGATACTTCGGAGACGCCGGAATTGAGCAAGTCCAGGACGGTATCCATGTCAAGGGGCTTGGCGAGCAAGGGTCCGCTGAAGGTGAAGAGCAGGGCAACGAGCGGCAGGAACGGCCTTTTCATAGCGATTCCATCGTATACCCCTTTCGGCACGCCTGACAAGCCCCCCAGGCCCTGGGGAGAGTTACCGAGCTTTCCCCCGGGGGGACGGCCGGATGACAGAAACCCTTGATGGAAGGGTGAACGGCGGGGTGACCGAAGCAGAGGCAAGAGCCGATCGGCATCAGCTCTTGGGTTGAGGATCGGGATCACCATCAGATTCGGGTCCGCGATCCGCTTCCTCATTCAAGGCGGATGTCCTGCGATCCCGGTGCATCGTGAGCCGCAGAGCTCCTCCGACCAGCGCTGCCAGAAGCAAGGTGAAAACGGCGGAAAGTACCAGCGTAGCCATGGCCGCTCCTTGCCCGCGCCACCGTCCCGCGCCAACCTCGGCGCGGAACCCCGGCGGACCCGGGAAGAATAACCGAAAGAACTCGCCGGGAGAAGGACGTTGGACAAACGAGAGGTCGTCCGGATCCTCGAGGAGATCGCGCTCCTGCTCGAGTTGAAAGGGGAGAACCCGTTCAAGGTCCGCGCCTACACCACCGCCGCTCGGGTATTGGAAGGAACACCGGTCGAGCTCGGGGATCTGGTAGCCTCGGGGAGGCTCGGCGAACTCCCGGGCGTCGGGGAGGCGCTCAAGGAGAAAATCGCAACGCTGGTGAGCACCGGCCGCCTCCCGTACTACGACGATCTTCGCTCACAGTTTCCCTCCGGCATTTTCGAGATCGTCCGCATCCCGGGGCTCGGCCCCAAGAAGGTCCGCCTCCTTTGGGAAAAGCTGGGCGTCTCCACGCTGGGGGAGCTGGAATATGCATGTCATGAGAACCGCGTGGCAGGACTCCCGGGCTTTGGGGCCAAGTCCCAGGGAAAAATCCTCCACGGCATCCAGATTCTGAAGCAGCACCGGGATCGCTTTCTCTGCAATGTGGCGCTGGAGGAAGCGGAAGCGCTTCTCGAGCGCCTGCGAGGCCATCCCGCTGTCCTACGCATCAGCCTGGCGGGCAGCGTCCGCAGGCGCTGCGAGACCTCCAAAGATGTGGACTTGGTGGCCAGCTCGAAGGAGCCGAAAGCCCTCATGGAAACCTTCATCTCCCTTCCAGGGATCGGCGAGATCGTGGCCCGGGGCGAGACCAAGAGCAGTGTACGGCTGGCTTCGGGCATAGCGGCGGACCTGCGCGTGATAGGCGACAGGGAGTTTCCTTATGCGCTGCACCACTTCACCGGGAGCAAGGAACACCATGTGGCGCTGCGCGCACGGGCCCAACGCATGGGCCTCAAGCTGAATGAATATGGCCTGTTTCGTGGAGAAGAACTCCTCGTCTGCAAGGACGAGGCAGCCATCTATTCCCGGCTGGGCCTAGCCTTCATTCCCCCGGAGCTCAGGGAGGACCGGGGCGAGATCGAAGCGGCGGAGCGAGGGGAGCTTCCCCGCCTGGTGGAATGGGAGGATTTGCAAGGGGCCCTCCACGTCCATACCAATGCCAGCGATGGCTCGGCTTCCCTGGAAGAGTTGGCACAGGCCGCGACAAGCCTGGGGATGACGTATCTGGGTATTTGCGATCACAGCCAAGCGGCCCAGTACGCGGGAGGCCTCGACGTGAAGCGGGTGTCGGAACAACACCTCGCAATCGACCGCCTGAATCGGAGCCAGAAAGGGATTACGGTACTCAAGGGCATCGAGGTGGACATCTTGCCGGACGGGAACCTGGATTTCACCGACGATGTTCTGTCGCGGTTCGATTTCGTGGTGGCTTCGGTGCACTCCCGCTTCAGCCTTTCCGAGGCGGCGATGACCCGCCGAATCGTGCGCGCCATCGAGAACCCCTACGTCCGGATTCTGGGACACCCGACGGGACGGCTCCTACTCGCCCGGGAGCCCTACCCCGTGGACCTGAAGGCGGTCATTGGCGCGGCGGCGGAACATGGAGTCTGCATCGAGCTCAATGCGAATCCTCATCGTCTGGACCTGGACTGGAGGGCGATTCCCTCTGCAAAGGAAGCGGGCATCCGGATCAGCATCAATCCCGACGCCCATCACCCGGTGGGTCTCGGGGACATGCGCTACGGGGTGGGCATTGCTCGAAAGGGTGGGCTCACCAAGGACGATGTTCTGAACACCCTCTCACTCAAGGAGCTGCTGAGTTTTTTCCATCGGAGGCCCGCCCGGCGGTGATGGCAGTCCCAATCTTCGCAGCGGATCCCGCGGCGTTGACATCCCGCGGAGCGTCGTCTATCATGCCCGCAACTTCAACGTAATGAGTGGTTCCGCCACCAGAGGGGAAAGCGCATCACTTCGACAGTTTGCCAGCAAGTCTCCCCGGGCGGGGGGAGGGCGCAATCCGGAGTGAGAGGAGAGCGGCGATGCCCACCGGCAAGATCAAGCGACTCATGAAGGACCGCGGGTTCGGTTTTATCCGGGGAAATGACGGTCAGGAAATCTTCTTCCACCGCAGCTCGTTGGAGGGAATTGCCTTCGAATCCCTCGCCGAGGGGCAGGAAGTCGACTTCGAAGTGGAGCAGTCGCCCAAAGGGCCGAGAGCCGGCAAGGTCCGCCCCACCAAGGGATAGGGAGTGATCGATGGCGGATAAGGTGATCATTTTTGGGAAGGCCGGATGACCCTACACCACCGCGGCCCGTGAGGCCTACGCCGCGCAGGGGGCACCGGTAGAATACCTGGATGTGAAGGCGGATCCTGGCCTTCTACCCAGGATGCTCGCAAAAAGCGGAGGGCAGCGCCGCGTACCGGTCATCGTGGAAGGGGAGAGGGTCACGATCGGCTACGGCGGCACGTGAGGCGTCTGAGGCGGCGGTCTGCCTCCGCGACTGACATCCTGGACTCCGAGCTCATGGCGCGCCTGCGCCGAGACGCCGGTCTCCTCGCGGCTTTCTTCCGTCTCACTTACCGCGAAATTGTTCCCGAGAATCGCCGCGTGAAGCGTCGCTATGGTGTCTGCACCGCCGACGGGCGGATTGCGGTTCGCCTCCGGCACGTGAAGACGGGCAATCCCCTCAAGTATTCCAGCCTCATCAACACGCTCTGCCACGAGCTGGCCCACCTCCGCCACTTCGATCATGGGCCAGGATTCAAGAGGTTCTATCTCGAGATTCTGGAGCGCGCTCGCTCCATGGGAATCTATCGGCCGGGTCGCAAGGAGGAAACGGCATGGATTCAGCTGGAGCTTTTTCCCGGCCCCCATGCGCCCGCCCGCAGTGACGAAAGCGGCAACGAATCCTCGGCGCCCTGCGACCTTTGACGATAATTGTCAGCCCTGCCTGACAACCTATCGACATGGAAAGTGCGGATCGCCAGGCTAATCGGCTTCTGCCCGCCGGGCGCATGCCGTTGGAAGGGGAACTAAGTGCACCGGAAATCAAGGGATTAGTCCAGTCGAACGGCCGGTGCTCCCGGAACTGGCATCTCCGTTGCTCGGCACGGGGATCGACACTTCCAGTGAGGACCTGAGATGCGCTCGCCAAAGGGTTTCACGCTCATCGAGTTGTTGGTGGTGGTGGCGATCCTTGGGATCATCTCGGCGCTGACCATCGGGGCGCTGACCAACGCGCTCGACAAGGGGAAGCAGAAGCGCACTATGATGGATCTTCACTCCATCGCCGAGGCCACCGAGTCGTACCACGTCGATCACGCGAGTTACCCTGCCGGCATCTCGGATTGGGCCACTATGCAGCCTCTCATTTCTCCCTTCTTCATCCGTGATCCGCCGAGCGGCGACGGGTGGGCGCACACCTGGGCGGTGGTCACCGACGCCGGCGGCAACGAGTACAGCCTGGTCAGTCTCGGGAAGGATGGGATTCAGGGATCCTGGACCGGAGGCATGACCAATTCCTTCAATTGCGACATCGTCTTTGCCAACGGCCAGTTCTTTCAGTGGCCCCAGGGGAGCCAGAACTAGCTCCGGTCTTCAGGAATGAGGCCGAAAGAGGGGAAGGGATGGCGCCTCGTCTCGCCAGGCAGGACAGAAGGCGGATCGACCGCGATCGCCGGCGCATATCCGTCCGCTATGGCGAGAATGCGGTCGAATTCCTCGGGTACACTGCCGACCTGGGGAACAACGGATTATTCCTTCAGGGGAACAAGCTCTTTCCCCCAGGTGCGGTGCTGAACCTGGAGTTGGATCTGCCCGAGGGGCACCGCCGAGTCCAAGGCGTCGTGCGCTGGGTCAAGGAAGTCCCGGCTGCGTTCCGGCGCAGCATGCGCGGCGGCATGGGAATCGAACTCCCCCACGAAAGGTAGGCTGGGAAAGGCCCAGGCGGGAAGGTTGGTGCCGAAGGCGGGATTCGAACCCGCACGGTGTTACCCGCCACCCCCTCAAGATGGTGTGTCTGCCAGTTCCACCACTTCGGCAATAGCTCGGACCAATAATCGTTCGCTACTTCTTCTGCCCGGGCGATGAGGGCTGCTCCGGAGGGGTCTGCCCTCCCGCTGGCTGCTTTCCTTCAGGCTTCGGGGCCTGCGGTCCCGACGGAGTCGGAACGGCGCCGGGAGGCTGGGCTGTCGGCGGCGTCGCCGTACCTGCGGGGGCTGGCGGGAGCGCGACGGGAGCGTTTTGCATCACCGCCGAGGTGCGGCGCGACGAGAGGATGGCCAGGGCCAGAGAGGTGAACATGAAAAGGATGGCCGCCACCGTGGTGGCCTTGGACAGGACCGTTGCAGCCCCTCGGCTTCCGAGGGCGGTCTGGCTCCCGCCGCCACCGAAAGCCCCTGCCAGATCGGCGCCTTTACCGGTCTGGAGGAGCACCACCAGAATCAAGAGAAGGCAGACAAAAACGTGAAGAATGATTAATGCAAGGTACATCCTACCTCCGACCGGCTCAAGGGATGACCCTTTCCGATTCGTCCTGGAAGACGGTCAATCTAGCACAGCGGCCGGGGAACGTAAAGACCTTCCCCGCGCGCCTCACCATCCCGCCCGGACGATAGCGGCGAATTCAGCGACCTTCAAGGATGCGCCACCCACGAGGACGCCATCCACTTCCGGTTGGGAGGCGAATCCTGCAGCGTTGCCGGGCGAGACGCTGCCGCCATAGAGGATTCTCACGGGTGCGGCGGCTTGAGTCCCGAAGAGCAGCTCGAGTTGGTGGCGGATGATCTGGTGTGCCTCGACAGCATCCTCGAGAGTCGCTGCCCTCCCTGTCCCGATAGCCCAGACCGGCTCGTAGGCCACTGCCAGTCTTCCGGCCGCGCCCGCGGAAACATCCTCAAGACAGCGGTCCACCTGTCGCACGAGCACCTCGCGAAGCCTGCCTCCCTTCCTCTCCGCCTCCTCCTCCCCCACGCACAGGATCGGGCGCAGTCCTCCCCGCAACGCCGCCTTGATCTTCCGATTCACCAGATGATCCGTCTCCCCGAAGTAGATCCGGCGTTCCGAGTGTCCTACCAGGACGTAGACGCACCCCAGCGCCTCCAGCATGGAATGGGAGATGCCCCCGGTGAAGGGGCCATGGTCCTCCCAATGGAGGTCCTGGGCAGCAAGCCGGATCGACGTCCCGCGGATGACCGGACCCACGGCAGCCAGGGAAGTGAATGGCGGCGCGACGGCGACCTCCAGGTTGTACACGCCCTCCAGCGCGGAGACGATCTCTCGCGCCAGCCCCGCAGCCTCGGTGGGTGTGGTATTCATCTTCCAGTTTCCGGCGATGAAGGGGGTGCGCACCTTCTCAACTCCTGTCGGTGAGGGCTGCGACACCCGGCAGGATGAGTCCCGAGAGGAATTCCAGGGACGCCCCGCCTCCCGTGGAGACATGACTGAACCTTTCCGCAAGGCCGAAACGCCCCAAAGCGGCCGCGGTGTCTCCGCCTCCGGCCACGCTCAGCGCGCGACCGGCCACGATGGCTTCGGCGACGGACCTGGAACCCGCATCAAAGGGAGGTCTTTCGAAGACTCCCATGGGACCGTTCCAAAGAACGGTCCCTGCGGGAGCGATCTCTCGGGCAAAAGCCGCGGCCGTTTCCGGCCCGATGTCCAATCCCATGAGTCCTTCCGGAATAGACCTGCCGGAAACCAGCTCTCCCTCGCCCGGTTTTTCCACCGAAGGAGCGACACGATGATCCACCGGAAGGAGGATTTTCACCCCGGCCCTGGCAGCGGATTCCAGGATTTCCGCCGCCACCGGGACATTCGCTTGCTCCACCTTGGACGATCCCACCGGTACCTTCCCGGCTGCCAGGAAGGTGTACGCCATGGCGCCTCCGATGAGGAAGGCATCCACCCGAGGGAGCAGGTTCCGGATCAGTCCCACCTTGTCCGCCACCTTGGCTCCTCCCAGGATGGCCAGGTAAGGTCGGGCCGGATTTCCGAGCAGGGCGCCCAGGCAGTCGATCTCCCTTTCCATCAGCAGTCCGGCGGCGGCCGGACGGAAGTGCGAGCACAGGGCCGCCACCGAGGCGTGGGCGCGGTGCGCGCTGCCGAAGGCGTCGTTGACGTAAGCGTCCGCGAGACGAGCAAGTTGCGCGGCGAAATGCGGATCGTTCTTTTCCTCCCCGGGATGGAAGCGTAGGTTTTCCAGAAGGAGCACCTCACCCGAGGCCAGCGCGCCGGAGGCCTTTTCCGCATCCGGCCCCACGCAATCCGGGGCGAAGCGAACCGGGAGCTCCAGGAGGGAGCCGAGCCGCTGCGCCACGGGGAGAAGACTGAAGTCCTTGTTCGAGGTCGCCCTGGGACGACCCAGGTGGGAGGCCAGCACCGGGCGTCCCCCCCGGTTCAAGATGAGGCCCACGGTTGGAAGGGAGGCGCGAATCCGCAGGTCGTCCGCCACTCTCCCGGCCTCTACAGGAACGTTGAAATCCACCCGAACGAAGACTCGTTTTCCAGAAAGGTCCAGGTCTCGGACCGAAACCTTCTTGCTCGTCGCTCCATTCACGCGGCACCTCGCGCGGGCTCCGAAAGGTGGCGGATGAGATCCACCAGTCGATGGGCATAACCGCTCTCGTTATCGTACCAAGCGAAGATTTTCAGCAGCTTCTGTGAAGGGAGCGCGAGCAGCGATCCGTCGACGACGGCCGAACGCGAGTCCGAGCGGTAATCCACCGAAACCAGCTCGTCCTCCGTGTAGCCCACGATCCCCTTGAGGGGACCCGCAGCCGCGCTCCGGAAAACTTCCCTCGCGCGGCCCAGGTCAGCCTCCCGTTTCAAGCTGATCACCAGGTCCAGGGCCGACACGAAGGGGGTGGGGACGCGAACCGCCAGGCAGGTGAGCTTGCCGCTCAGCTTGGGGAATATTGTTTCGAGGGCCTGCGAGGCGCTGGTGCTGGTAGGAATGATCGACATCCCCGCCGCCCGGGAGCGGCGAAGGTCCCGATGGGGCGCGTCCATCAACGGTTGATCGTTGGTGTAGCAGTGGATGGTGGTCATGGAACAGGCTTCCACGCCCCACTCCTTCTCCGCAAGATGGACCAGGGGAGCGGCACCCTGGGCGGTGCAAGATGCGTTGCTCAGCACCCGGTGCCGCGAGGGATCGATTCCCGACTCGTTCACCCCGAGGGCGACCGTGTAGTCGGCGTCCGACGCGGGAGCCGAGATAATGACGTTCCGGACGCCTTGCCGAAGATGCCCGGCGGCGGCGGCCCGGTCCCGAAAATGCCCGGTAGCCTCGACGACAATTTCCGCACCCCAATCGTGCCACGGGATCTGTGCCGGCGCCGGATAGCAGACGCAGGGGACCCTACGTCCTTCCGCCGCCAGCTCCGATTCCCGTCCTCCCACGGGCACGCTCCAGTGCCCGGAGACGGAGTCGTGTCGCAACAGGTGCGCCAGGGTCCTGGGTGGGGCTACGTCGTTGACGGCCACCACCTGGATACTGGGACTGTTCCAGGCCAGTCGAAAGAGAGTGCGCCCTATCCGGCCCAGGCCGTTGATGCCGATCCGCACGGACAAACTCTTCCTCCTGAGGGGGATTGGCTGAGGGGTCGGGAGCCGAAGTATAGATGACGCCGGAAATCCAAGTCAACGCGCCGCCTGGCTTGTCCGGAACGCTGGGCGGGCTTAGGATGAGGCCTCGAACGGGAGCGAACGGTATTGGCTTCAAGCGCGCCGGAAACTTCATCCTTCCCTACGGAATGGTGGTCGACCTTCGCCGTGATTCTGCTGCTCTGGGCCATCTCCTCAGCGTCCTCCTTCTCGGAAGTGCGGGGCGGGCCTAAGGCCATTGCGCCCAACGGGCACGATTTCAGGCTGGAAATAGCGAATACTCCGGAGGAGAGGGCCAGAGGCTACATGTATCGCAGCCGTGTCGGACCCGAGGAGGGAATGCTCTTTATCTTCCCGGAGAGCGACTTCCATTCGTTCTGGATGAAGAATTGCCTGGTCTCCCTCGACATTCTGTGGCTCTCCGACGAACTGGTGGTGGTCCATCTGGAGCAGAAAGTCCCTCCCTGCCGTAAGGATCCCTGTCAAGGCTATCCGCCCATGAGCAAGGCACGCTACGTCCTGGAAATCGGATCGGGGATGGCGAAGAAATCAGGGCTTCGCGTGGGTAGCAAAGTGCGCATCGAGGGGATCGAGCTGGAAAAAACTGCGGAGACGCCGCGAAATTCTGTACAGATTCTCGTCATGCACCCCGGAGGCCCGAATTTTTCCACTCCCGCATGCTGCTCTCCACGAACTGGTCAACTCTTCGCGAATCAGCACATTGTCCGCCGCCTGCATAGGAAATGGACACACGAGGGTCCTGTTTTGTCCTTGACATCTCCGCTCATGAAAGCATAATTCCCACATCCAAATGCAGAGGAGGTGGGTTCCAATGAGGTATGTCACCCATACCCTGACGCTGGTTCTGGTTCTGGTGCTGGGCTTCCTGGTGGGGGCGCGATATCAAAGAGTCCTGGATAATGTGGAGGGACTCCACACCCTCACGGCGGTCCAGAAGAACAAGATTTCGGAGCTCAGCGCAGTCAACGAACACCTGGCCTCGGTGGTCCGCTTGCGCGAAATCCTGGCGGACAACCGCATCTATCTGTCGCGTTCCAACGTAGAGGGTATGGCTTCCCGCGTGGAGCAGGTGAGCCACAAATATGGAGTCGGCCCGGAGATGATCTACGCTGTGATTCGGGCGGAGAGCTCCTTCGACCCCATGGCCCGCTCGGATCGGGGAGCCGTGGGACTGATGCAGCTTCTCCCGTCCACCGCGCGGGAAGTGGCCGCTCAGATGAACATTCAGTGGACCGATGACCGGATTCTGTGGGATCCCATGACCAACATCGAAATGGGGACCTACTACCTTCGGACCCTGCTGACCCGGTTCGACAACATGGAAGTGGCACTGGCCGCCTACAACCAGGGACCCAACCGCATCGCGGCCCTGCAGGCCATTCAGGCGACTCTCCCGATGGACTACCCGGAGCGCGTCCTGTCCGCCCTCACCGAGCGGAACTGAATAGCGGCTTAGCGACGATTCACCCCTTCCCATGGCCGGAGCTTCAAGCTCCGGCCGTTTGCTTTTCAATCTCCGATTGCTCTTCCGACGGCCTGCCGGGTTGTTTTCCATGCCCGCCCCAGTGCGGCGCCCCTCGGAGCCAGGTGAAGCCGCCCACCTCTGATCCGCGAGAGCCGGGATCTTTCGGCCCTCCAGCGGTTTGACACGCCCGAAAGCCCTGTGCTAAATTGCGCGCCCGAAAAGAATTGTGCGTGCCGCGAGCGACGGAGGCGCCATGCCCGTAAGTGGTGTATCCTACCTTCCTATCCTCATCTTCTTGGCAGTCGCTATCCTCTTTCCGGTCGTAAGTCTCCTGTTGGCCCGCGTGGTGCGCCCGTCCAACTACAGCCGGGCCAAGATGGATCCCTACGAGTGCGGCGTCGAGACCCAAGGGGAGCCGCGACAACGCTACTCCATCCACTATTACGTCATTGCCGTGCTTTTCGTCGTGTTCGACGTGGAGACGATTTTTCTTTTCCCCTGGGCGGTGAAATACCGGGCCCTGGGACTGTTCGGCTTCGTGGAAATGCTGGTTTTTCTGGCGATTCTGGTCATCGGCTATCTCTACGCGTGGAAGAAGGGAGCCCTGGAATGGGTCTGATCGAGAATCGCTTCGAAGCCAACGTCTTTATCACCAGCCTGGACAAGGTCTTTAATTGGGCGAGGAAATCGGCACTCTGGCCCATGAGCTTTGGTCTGGCCTGCTGCGCCATCGAGATGATGGCCACCGTGGCCTCGCGCTATGACATCGACCGGTTCGGCGCCGGCGTTTACCGGGCGACTCCCCGCCAGAGCGATCTGATGATCGTGGCCGGAACGGTGGTGGAAAAGATGGCCCCCATCGTAAAGCGCCTCTACGACCAGATGCCCGATCCCAAGTGGGTGATTTCCATGGGTGCCTGCTCAACGTGCGGGGGTCCGTTCGACACGTACAGCACGGTTCAGGGCGTGGACAAGATTGTTCCGGTGGATGTTTACATCCCGGGCTGCCCGCCGCGGCCCGAAGCGCTGCTCTACGGCATCCTCAAGCTGCAGGACAAAATCGACCAGATGACCATCGCCAAGAAATCCGCCTGAGTCTCCCGGAGCCGGCGCGCCGCCGGACCGAGAACGGGCATTCCGGCGAAGGCGACCGAGGCAAGCCTGGCCCTGACCGGTGCGCTGCCGTGAGACTGCTGGAGCGCCAACATGAGCGACGAGATCAAGCCATCATCCACCCCTCCCGGCGGCTCCTCTCCCCCGGAGCAGAGCTCCGCGACTCCCCCGGCACCGGCTCCGCCACCGGCAGCCCCGACCAGGCCTGCGGCCCCCCCCAAGGTGGATTTATCGGCGGTCGTGCAATCGCCGGTTCTCGACGCGCTCAAAGGAAAATTTTCCCAGGCGATCCAGGCGGTCTCGTATCACGCCGGCGAGGTGACGGTACTCCTGGACAAAGAGAGCCTGCTCGAGGTCTGCCGGTTTCTGAAGGACGAGCCGTCCCTCAGGATGAATTACCTGTCCAATCTGTGCGGGGTGGACTACCCCGACCGGGAGAAGCGCTTCGAGGTGGTTTACCACCTCTTCTCCATCTCTCATCGCCATCGCATCAACTTGAAGATTCGGGTCGCGGATCTGGAGCCGGCCCCCAGCGTTACCCAGGTCTGGCGCACTGCCAACTGGCATGAGCGGGAGGCCTTCGATCTTCTGGGGATTCCCTTCGAAGGGCACCCGGACCTGCGGCGCATTCTGCTCACCGACGAGTGGCAGGGACATCCGTTGAGAAAGGAATACCCCACCAAGGGGTACGATCGGGACCACCTGAAGCTTCGCTGAGAGGCCCGGTATGTTTCGCACCGAGATGATGGACATCAACATGGGCCCGCAACACCCCAGCACCCACGGGGTGCTGCGCCTCAAGCTGGTCCTGGACGGCGAGACGGTGAACGACACCGATGTGCTCATCGGCTATCTCCACCGCGGAGTGGAAAAGCTCTGCGAGACGAAGAACTACCACATGATTGAGCCGTACACCGACCGCCTCGACTACGTGGCGGCCATGTACGAGAACCTGGGCTACGTGGAAACCGTGGAAAAGCTCATGGGCATCACGGTCCCCGAGCGGGCGGAGTACATCCGGGTTCTCACCGCCGAGCTGCAGCGCATCGCCAGCCACCTCGTCTGGCTGGGAACCCACGCGCTGGACATCGGCGCGATGACCGTCTTTTTCTATTGCTTCCGGGAGCGGGAAATCATCCTCGACCTCTTCGAGGCGTTCTGCGGCGCCCGGCTCACTTACAACGCCTACCGGATCGGAGGACTTCCGTGGGACATCCCGCCCGGCTGGATCGACCGGGTGCGGCACTTCGTGAAGATCTTTCCCGGGCGCCAGAAGGAGTATGAGACGCTGCTCACGAAGAATCGGATTTGGCTGGGGCGCACCAAGGGGGTCGGGATCTTGAAGTCAGAGGATGCCATCGATTTCGGCGTCACCGGGCCCTGCCTGCGGGCGTCGGGCGTCGACTACGACATCCGCCGCGCCCATCCCTACTCGGTCTATGACCGTTTCCTGTTCGATATCCCCACCGGAGAGAACTGCGACACCTACGATCGGTACTTGGTGCGGATGGAGGAGATGCGCCAGAGCCTCCGGATCCTTCAGCAGGCGCTCGACCATCTCCCGGCCGGCGGGGTCATGGCCAAGGTCCCCAAGCGAATCAAGCCCCCCGTGGGTGAGGTCTACCACACGGTGGAGGGTCCGAGGGGAGAACTGGGCTTCTACATCGTGAGCCAGGGGGACGACAAGCCTTACCGGATGCGGTTCCGTTCCCCCTCTTTCGTCAACTTGCAGGCCCTGCCCCACATGGTCAAGGGCGCGCTGGTGGCCGACGTGGTGGCAGTGATCGGGACGCTGGACATCGTTCTGGGGGACGTGGATCGCTGATGAGCGACGCGCTGATCCGGAATTTCATCATTCCGCTGGTCCAGGTCCTGGTGGTTCTGGGCGTCGCCGCCGGAGCGGTGGCCTACATGACGCTGGTGGAGAGGAAGATTCTGGCCTTCATGCAGCTGCGGCTCTCACCGCGGCGCGTGGGTCCCCACGGCCTCCTTCAACCCATTGCCGACGGCATCAAGCTGTTGCTCAAGGAGGATATCACCCCTGCCCGTGCCGATCGGGCTCTCTTTACGCTGGCGCCGATCATTACGGTGATCCCGGCATTCACGGCACTGGCGCTGATCCCGTTCTCGGGCGGGGGGAGCTTCAACATTTTCGGCTACCCTGTGTCGCCCTGGATCGCCGATGTCAACGTGGGTGTGGTCTTCCTGCTGGCCATCTCCTCGCTGGGCGTCTACGGCATTATGCTGGGCGGGTGGGCCTCCAACAGCAAGTACCCCCTGTTGGGCTCCCTCCGCAGTGCCGCCCAGATGGTCTCCTATGAGGTCCCTTTCGGCTTCTCCATCATCGGAGTGTTGATGCTGAGCGGCACCGCCAGCATGGTGGGAATCGTGGAGGCCCAGCAAAAGGCCCACCTCTGGTACTTCGTGCCGCAGATCCTGGGATTGTTCATCTTCTTCGTCAGCGGCGTAGCGGAGACCAACCGGCTTCCCTTCGATCTGCCCGAGGCGGAGGCGGAGCTGGTGGCGGGCTTCCACACGGAGTACTCCGGCATGAAGTTCGCCCTGTATATGCTGGCCGAGTACACCTCCATGATCGTCGTCGCCTGCATCGTGACCACCCTGTTCTTCGGGGGGTGGTTGCGGCCTTTTCCCAGCGTGTCCGCTCTAGCTTGGCTAAACTTCGGGCTGGATAAGCTGAATCCGGCACTGCCCGGCTTCTTCTGGTTTTTTCTGAAGACCTTTCTGGTCCTGTTCGTCTATCTCTGGTTGCGCGGCACCTTCCCGCGGTACCGCTACGACCAGCTGATGAAGCTGGGATGGTACTGGATGATCCCGCTCGCCATCGCCAACGTCATCCTGACCGGGGGAGTGCTCCTCCTGCTCCGGCGCTGAGTCGCGGGGGAACGGAGTCCGTCATGGGTATGCAAGCCTTCCTGCAAAAGGTGCTGCTGCTGGAGCTGTGGCAGGGGATGTGGGTCACCCTGAAGAATCAGTTTCGGCCCCACATCACGGTGGAGTATCCGAGGGAGACGGTGGAATTCGCTCCTCGCTTCCGCGGCGTGCCGCGCCTGAGGAAGGATCCCCAGACCGGGGAGGAGCTTTGCATCTCGTGCCTGCTGTGCGAGGCCATCTGCCCCACGGAATGCATTTCCATCGTCGCGGAGAAGCGACCCGACGGCAAGGGCAAGCAGCTGGTGAGCTTCACGATCAATTACGAGCGGTGCTGCTTCTGCGGGCTGTGCGTGGATCCATGCCCTACCAAGCCCATCACCGCCATCTATATGTCCCACGATTACGAGTTCGCAGGGTACGACCGGGATGCGTACGTGGCAACGCGGGAGGAGCTGGTGGACGGTAAGCCGGTGAAGATCTACACCCGCTGAGGGGTGCAAGGCATGGACTGGGGACTCGTCCTCTTCTATTTCTTCGCCGCCTTGGCGGTGGTGGGCGGGGTGATGATGATCACCCGCAAGAATGCCGTCCACTCGGCCGTCTACCTGGTGCTGACGTTCGTCTCCGTGGCAGGCATCTACATCCTGCTGGGGGCCGATTTTCTGTTCGCGGTGCAGGTGCTGGTCTATGCCGGCGGCATCGTGGTGCTCTTCCTTTTCGTCATCATGCTCGTGAACCTTGAGGAATCCCGGCGATTAAGCGGCGGGAAACTGCATCTGGCGGCGTCCGCCGTGCTCACCTGCCTGCTATTCGGGATGCTGGCCACTCTGTTCGGCCGGGTCGCGGTGGGTCAACCCTCGGTCGCGGCCCCCCTCGGAGAAGGGAACTTGCAGTTGATGGGAATCGCCCTGTTCCGGGACTACATGCTCCCCTTCGAGGTGGTCTCGTTGCTGCTGCTGGTGGCGATGATTGGTGCCATTGTCCTGGGTCGACCGCGGGCCTGAGTCGGGGAGAGACGAGGGAGACATGATCATCCCGCAAAGCCACCTCATGATTCTCAGCCTGGTGCTTCTGACCATCGGAGTTGTGGGGGTCCTGATCCGTCGCAACGTGATCATCATCTTGATGTCCATCGAATTGAT
>QHVQ01000014.1 GCA_003222305.1 Acidobacteriota bacterium
TCGGGACCGAAGTCTCTCGAGGCCTCGAGGGCGCGGACGAAATCGATCATCGCCGATCAGACGCGTTCGTAGTCGTAGAAGCCGCGCCCCGACTTTCTCCCCAGATGTCCGGCGTCCACCATCCTCCTCAGGAGAGGACAAGGGCGGTACTTCGGATCTCCGAAGCCTTCGTGGAGCACTTCCAAAATGGCCAGGCAGGTGTCGAGTCCGATAAAGTCGGCGAGGGTCAGCGGTCCCATGGGGTGATTCATCCCAAGTTTCAGGACGGTGTCAACGGCCTCTCTTGAGCCCACCCCTTCGTAGACAGCATAGATGGCTTCATTAATCATGGGCATTAAGACCCGGTTGGAGACAAAGCCTGGATAGTCGCTGACCTCCACCGGGACCTTCCCCCAATTCTCCGCGAGAGCTTTGGTGGTCCGCCAGGTCTCCTCCGACGTGGAATGCCCCCGAATCACCTCCACAAGCTTCATCACCGGCACCGGGTTCATGAAGTGCATCCCGATGACTTTCTCCGGACGGTCGGTGACGGCGGCGATGCGGGTGATGGAGATGGAGGAAGTGTTGGTGGCCAGGATGACCCCGGCGCGGCAGATTCGATCCAAGTTCGTGAAGATCCCGCGCTTCAGATCGAGGTCTTCGTTGACCGCCTCGATGGCGAAGTCACAGTCCACCAGCCTCTCCAGGCTCTCTGTGGGGGTGATCCGCCCCAGGATTTCCGCCTTGTCGAGGGGGGTGAGGGCCCCCTTATCCACGCCCCGCTGGAGATTTTTTTCGACCGTGGCCATTCCCCGCTTGAGCAATTCGTCGGACCGATCCACCAGGATCACGGGATGGCCTGCCGCGGCGATCACGTGGGCGATGCCGTTACCCATGGTGCCGGCTCCCACCACTCCCACCGTTCCAATTTCCATGGTCTCCTCCATGGATGGTTTCAGACGATTCGGATGGCCAGAGCCACGGCGTTGCCGCCGCCCAGACAGAGGGCTGCGATCCCTTGCTTGCCGCCGCGGTCCTTCAGAGCATGGATGAGGGTCGTCAGGATCCGCGCCCCGCTCGCGCCGATGGGATGCCCCAGCGCTACCGCGCCGCCGTTCACGTTGACCCGGTCGGGCGGGAGCCGCAGCTCCTTCACCAACGCCACCGCCTGCACCGAGAAAGCCTCGTTCAGCTCGTAGAGATCTACCTCCTCGCGCTTCCAGCCGGTTTTTCTGAGAACCTCCTCCACCGCCGACTGGGGGGCCATCATCACCCATTTGGGTTCCACACCGGAGGTGGCGTAGGCCACCACCTCGGCCTGGGGCGGAACCCGGTATTTCGCGGCCGCCGCCTCCGACAGGACCACCATGGCCGAAGCACCGTCGTTCACCCCTGGGGCATTCCCAGCGGTGACGGTGCCATTCGGTTTGAAGGCGGGTCTCAGCTTCGCCAGCACCTCCACCGAAGTATCCCGGCGGGGTCCCTCGTCGGTATCGAACACCAGCGGGTTCCCCTTCTTCTGGGCAATCTGCACCGCCACGATCTCAGCTCTGAACTTGCCGCCGTCCATGGCGGCGAGAGCCTTCCTGTGGCTGTTGGTCGCATATTCATCCTGCATCCTGCGGGATATGTCATACCTTTCGGCAACGTTTTCGCCGGTACAGCCCATGTGGTAGTCCTCGTAAACGTCCCAGAGGCCGTCCCGGATCATCGAATCGATGATCTGGCCGTGCCCCATCCGGTACCCCTCACGGGCATCGGGGAGGAGGTACGGAGCATTGCTCATGCTCTCCATTCCTCCGGCAATCACCACCTCCTGGTCTCCCAGCATCACCGCCTGGGCCGCCAGGATCACCGACTTGAGGCCGGAGCCGCAGACTTTATTGACGGTCAAGGCGGCCACCGTGCTCGGAATGCCCCCTTTCAGAGCAGCCTGACGGGCCGGATTCTGCCCCAGGCCCGCCTGGACCACGTTCCCCATTATCACTTCTCCCACAGCCTCCGCGGGAACCCTCGTGCGACGGACCGTCTCCTGGACGACGTGGGCCCCCAGCTCCGTAGCCTTGAATCCCTTCATGGCCCCGAGGAATTTACCAATGGGAGTCCTAACGGAGCCCGCGATGAGGGCCTTCGTCATGGGATGACCTCCTTGGGCAGAAATGTAACACCGCACGGGGATTATAACTGTCTCCGGGGAGCATCATCAATCCTCCTTCTGGGAGCCTGGAGGCGGGGCGCCCCGGCAGCGCTTCCACGGAAGAGCCCGACGCTCAAAGCGCTCTTTTTCAGGTTGACAGGGGGCGATTCGTTGAGTATTTTTCCTCTCTGGAGCGGCTGAAAAGGCCCCTTCAATGAAATGTTTGGTGGGTGCATTAGCTCTCCCTATCTGGGGGGGTAGTGGAGAGTCGGGTCCGCATCTTCCACAAGAAGGTGCGGGCCCCTCCCAGAAATCGGAGGAAGTGAATGAAGATCCAGGGATGGAATGTCAAGCCCACGATGCCCAAGGGCTGGAACGATGCCGAAGGCCCCCTCGCCGACGACATCCGCGTCGAGACCATGGTCGCCACCAAGAACAACCAGCGGGTGGTCCTTCACAGGGTGGTGAAGACGAATCCTGATGGAACGGAGGAGGTCTTCATCATCAAGGCGACTCCCCAGATGCTCAAGACCGACCACTAGCTCTTCCCGCCGCTTCGTCGAAACCCAGCGCCCGGCGTTCCTCCCACGCCCGGACTATTCTTGACAGAGAGTTCGATTCAGCCTATCGTTCTTCCTCCTCGCGAGGAATTCCGATGCGCTGGTCCTTTCACCGGGGCATTTCGCTCGCTCTCTCCGCTGCGCTCTTAGTTCCCGCCTTTGCCCCCACCGCCCTCCCCACGTGGCGGATCGTGGCGGGTCCCGAGTGCCTGAAGGGAGAGCCGCGAACCGACTCGGCGAGCACGTTGAGCGCGGGGGTGAGTTTCTCAGCGCGCCCACTCGGCGTGGCGGAGTACGAGGCGCGGCTCGAGAGGCGCTCTCCTGGCATGGGCGGGCTCTTCCGCGGTCCCAGCGGAAAAGCACCCCCGTTCCAGGTCTTCCTGGTAAGCTTGGAGAATAGGAACAAGGACGTGGTCCGGTTTCAGCCTGGGAACGTCCTGCGCATCGGCGGACCCCACGAGCAAGACCACATCCTCGACTACACCGACCTGTATCGTTACCTGCAGGATATCGGCAAGGGGGGCGAGTCCCTGGATCCTCTGCGGGACGAATTCTTCGACAGCGGGATGAGTCTCGACACGGGCCACCCGGTGGTGCGACTACTTTTCTTCCGCGAGCTACCCCCGAGCAAGAAACGCAAGGCGATGATGCTCCTGTTCTCAAGCTTTCAAGTCGGAGCCGAGACCTACCAGGCCGGGCTGGCCTGGCATTTTGAGAAGGTCAAGTAGCGTGGCGGCGCGCGTGCTGGATGGGGAAGCGGTGGCCAAGGCGATCCGGCTTGAGGTGGCCGCGGGCGTCGCCGATCTCTGTGCCCGGGGAATGACCCGGCCGAGGCTCGCCGTGGTCCTGGCGGGCGAAAACCTCGCCTCCCAGGTTTATGTCCGCAACAAGATCAAGGCTTGTGGCGAAGTGGGGATCGACTCGGAGCTGGTCCGTCTGGAGGGATCCCGCGATAGTGGGCGGACGCTGGCCGCCGTGCAAGAGCTTAACCGGCGGGACGAGGTGGACGGGATTCTGGTGCAGCTTCCTCTCCCGGACGACGCCAACGAGACACGCATTCTTCACTCGCTGGATCCCGCCAAGGATGTGGACGGCCTGCACCCGGAAAACGTGGGGAGAATGGTGGAGGGAGCCGAGGGGCTGCGCCCTTGCACCCCCAGCGGCATCCTGGAGCTGCTGAAGCGCTCGGACATCGAGGTGGACGGAAAGCGCGCCGTGGTCCTCGGTCGTAGCGCCATCGTGGGGAAGCCCATGGCCATCCTGTTGCTGCACGCCAACGCCACGGTCACCATCTGCCACTCGAGAACGAGGCAGCTGGCCGAGGTGTCCCGCAGTGCCGAGATCCTGGTCGCTGCCGTGGGGAAGCCGGCGTTCGTCACCGAAGCGCACGTCACTCCCGGCGCCACGGTGGTGGACGTCGGGATCCATCGCGTGACGAACGAGGAGCAGGCCGCGGAGCTGTTCGGGCGCGATTCTAGACAGGTGGCGGCCTTCCGCGAAGGAAAGAATCTCCTGGTGGGGGATGTTCACGCGCGGCGGGTGGCGCCCGTCGCGGGGGCCCTCTCCCCGGTCCCGGGGGGAGTGGGACCTCTCACCATCGCCTGCCTGCTTCAGAACACCCTGCAGGCAGCCCGGGTCCGCCGCGGGCTGCCGGCTCACCGATGAAGCGCTCCGGCGGGAAGGATCCGGTCCCGTCGGTCTTCCGAGTGGGATTGACAGGGGGGATTGCCACGGGCAAGTCGCAGGTGGCCGAGGTGTTCCAGGAGGAGGGTGCGCTCGTCCTGGACGCCGACACGCTGGGGCACGAGCTGATGGATCCGGGCGGGCCCGCCTTCGCGGCGATCCGGAAGAGCTTCGGCGACGAGATCCTGGGTGCCGACGGCCGGATCGACCGAAGGAAGCTCGGCGGCAGAGTTTTCAAGGACCAGAGTGCCCGCCGCGAGATTAACGCGATCCTCCATCCTCTGATCATGGAGGTAGCGGAGAAGCGCATCATGGAATTTGGGAGGCGATTCCCCGGAGGGATCGCGGTCCTGCAAGCGGCGCTGGTGGCGGAGTCGGGCGCCGCCGGTCGGTTCCATCGAATCGTGATGACCGACTGCGACGCGGAGACGCAGATCTTCCGCCTGAAGGAGCGGGAAGGGATTCCGACCGAGGAGGCGCTGCGGCGCATCCGGTCCCAGGCCGATCCGGCCGAGCGTCGGAAAATCGCGCACCTCATCATCGATACCTCCGGCTCCGTGGAGGAGACGCGGGCAAAGGCGAAGCAAGCTTTCGGGAGGCTCCGGAGCGACTGGGAAGCCCTGCAAGCCAGCGAGGAGAAGAGCGAATGAGTTTCATGGATGAAGCGTCGGCCCGTCGCATTCTCGAGGTGCTGCTTTCGCGGGGGGGCGACTTCGGCGAGATTTACTGTCAGGCAAACCAGTACACTCGGATGTCGTTGGACGACGGAAAGCTGGAGGAGATCCTGTCGGGCGAGGACTCGGGCGTGTCCATGCGCCTGGTCGCGAGCGATCGGACCTTCTTTTACTCCGGGAACTCCCTGCAGGTTGCAACGCTCGTCACCGAGGCGGGTCGCCTGGCCCGGGCTCTGGAAGAGGGGCAGAAGTCGGGTGTCATCGCGCCGTTCTGCCCCAGGGACGTGCCGGCGATCTCTCCCATCAGGATCCTGCCCGCGACCGTGGATCTCGGGCAGAAGGTCGCACTGCTCCGGCGGGCCGAGAAGGCGGCTCGGCACTGCCATCCGGCCGTGGTTCAGTTCTCGGCCAGTTACGGCGATTCCACCCTGTCGGTCGCGGTCATCAACTCGGAGGGCGCCTTTTCCCGCGAGACGCGGATCTACACGACCCTGTTCGGGTCGGCCATCGCTCAGGAGGGAGAGCAGATCCGCACCGGCTATCATTCCGTGGCTGAGACGAAGGGGTTCGAGCTGTTCGACGAGCATCCCCCTGAGGAGGTGGGCAAGGAGGCGGCCCGCATCGCTCTGGTGCAGATCGCCGCCAGGCCGGCTCCGGCGGGCACCTTCACCGTCGTCCTTTCCTCCAAGGCGGGCGGTACCATGGTCCATGAAGCGTGCGGCCATGGGCTGGAGGGGGACTTCGCCGAAAAGGCGCTCTCCATCTACGCGGGCAAGCTGGGCCAGCGCGTCGCCTCGGAGCTCGTCACCGTCGTGGACGACGGCACGCTGGCCAACAAGCGCGGCTCAACCGGCATGGACGACGAGGGGATCCCGAGCTCCCGAGTTCTCCTCATCGATCACGGCATTCTGAAGTCGTATCTCCACAGCCGACGCACCGCCGGCAAGCTCGGGCATTCACCCACCGGCAACGGCCGGCGGGAAAGCTACCGGCATCTCCCGATACCGCGCATGCGCAACACCATGATCCTCTCCGGCGACACGCCGCCCGAAGCGATCGTCGCCGGAGTGAAAGAGGGAATCTTCGTCTGCCAGATGGGGGGTGGCGAGGTGGACATCGCCAGTGGCAATTTCATCTTCAATGTGGGTGAAGCCTACATGATCCGTGACGGAAAAGTGGCCGAGCCGATTCGGGACGCCACCCTGATCGGGAACGGCCCGGAGGTGCTCGGCAGCATCGACGCCGTGGGCTCCGACTTGGGCTTCGGGGTGGGAACCTGCGGGAAAGACGGCCAGAGGGTACCCGTGGCCGACGCGCAGCCGACGCTGCGCATCCCGAAGATCGTGGTGGGTGGCACCGTGGGCCAGGCCCGGTGAGGCGCGAGGCCGGGATGCTCCCCGGCGAGCCCGACCAGGTTCTTGACCTGGTGCTGGAAGTCCTGAAGCAGGCGCCGGGGGAGGGGGGGGAAGTGTACTTTCAGGACACCCATGAAAGCTCCGCCAGCGTGGTGGACCAGAGAATCGAGAGCGTCGAGGCAAAGCAGGAGCGCGGCATCGGCGTGCGCGTCTTCCGCGAGGGGCGCGTCGGGTTCTCGTTCACGCCCGACGTCACCGCCGAGGGCATCCAAAAGGCGGTCGAGTGGGCGGTGGCCATCCTTCCCCACGTCGATCCCGAGCCGGAGCAGATAGTCCCGACCCCCGAGCCGACCACGTTCACGCTGCCAAACGAGGACCCGCGACTTCTCGGGGCGAGCATGGAGGAGAAGGTGGACATGGCGCGGCGCATCGAGAGCTGTGCGCTGCGATTCTCCAGTCGCGTAAAACGGGTACGGGACAGTCGCTATTCCGACGTCTGGGGCGGCTGCTGGATTGCCAACACTGCAGGGCTGCGCGCCGGCTATACCTTCTCAAGGGCCATCGGCTCCATCGAGCTGGCGGCCATCGAGAAGCAGGAGAACCAGACGGGCTATGCATCGGGCTTCGCCCTGGGGCTCGAGCAACTCGAGCCCGACGCCATTGGAATCGAAGCCGCCTCCCGGGCCATCAACAAGCTCGGGGCCGAGCCCATCAGCACCCGCCGAACCGAGGTGGTTTTGGATCCTGAAGTGGTGGCGGGGGTGTTCGGCCTGCTCGCCTCCGCCTTCCACGCCGACAACATTCTCAAGGGCAAGTCGCTCTTCAAAGGGCTGCTTGGGCAACGGATGGCGCGTGCCACGGTCACCTTGATGGATGATGGTCGCCTCCCGGGCGCCATCAACACCGGTCCCGTGGACGGCGAAGGGACTCCCACCCGCCGCACCGTCCTCATCGATCAGGGATTCCTCAACAGCTATCTCCACAGCGATTTCACCGCTCGCCGGATGAAAGCCTCCCGCACGGGCAACGCGCAGCGCGGCGGCTATCTGTCGTTTCCGCACATCGGGACCAACACGCTTTTCCTGAAACCCACTGGCATCAACCGCAAGACCCTGCTGGGTACGGTGGCCAGGGGCGTCTACGTCTCGGAGGTGATGGGGCTGCACACCATTGACCCGATCAGCGGCGATTTCTCGCTGGGCGCCGTGGGCTGGGAGATCGAGAACGGCTCCATGGCCCGCCCGGTGCAGAAGATGGGGATCTCCGGCAACATCCGCGACCTTCTCCATTCCGTTGCCGCCGTCGCCGACGATCTCCGCTTTTTTGCCTCCGGCCCGGCCGGCTCCACCGTCCTCCTGGAAGGCATCAGCATCAGCGGCAGCTAGAGGCTCTCCCGCCGGTTCCGTTCCGGTTCCTTGCCTGTTCGACGGTATAATGCGCTTCATCGTTCAGGAAGGAATCGTGACTCTGAAGGGGTTCCATCCCACCCTCCGCCAGTGGTTCGAGCGGCAGTTCGGGGCTGCCAGCCCCCCCCAGGAGCAGGGGTGGCCGCCGATCCGGGCGGGGCAGCACACGCTGATCGCCGCGCCCACGGGAACGGGGAAGACGCTTGCCGCCTTCCTTTCAGCGATAGACTCGTTGATCCGCCAGGGCGACACGCTTCCGGACATTACGCAGGTCCTCTACCTCTCTCCCCTCAAAGCCCTGGGCAATGACGTCCAAAAAAATCTGCAGGGGCCGCTGGACGAGCTGCGCGCACAGGATCCATCACTGCCGGAGGTGCGCGTGCTGGTGCGCTCGGGCGATACGCTCCCGGCGGCCAGGACCGCCATGCGGAAGCGCCCCCCGCACATCCTGGTGACCACGCCGGAATCCCTCTACATCCTCCTCACCAGCGACGGCGGCCGGGCGATGCTCCGCACGGTGCGCACCGTCATCGTGGACGAGATCCACGCCATTTGTGGTGACAAGCGCGGCTCGCACCTGGCCCTGTCCCTCGAGCGCCTCGAAGCGCTTACCTCGTCTCCCCCGCAGCGCATCGGCCTCTCCGCGACCCAGAAGCCGTTGGAGAGTGTCGGGCACCTTCTGGTGGGTGCAGGCCGTGATTGCGCTCTGGTGGATGTCGGGCACCGCCGCGCCATGGACCTCGCAGTGGAGATTCCGGACTCGCCTCTCACCACCGTCTGCTCCCACGAGATGTGGGACGAGATCTACAGGCGGATGGCGAAGCTGATCCAGGAGCATCGCACCACGCTGATCTTCGTCAATACCCGGAAGCTGGCCGAGCGCGTCGCGGCGCGCCTCACCCAGGTGCTGGGCAAGGACCAGGTCACCAGCCATCACGGCAGCCTCTCCCGGGAACGGCGTCTCGACGCCGAGCGACGCCTTAAGGCGGGATCCCTGCGCGCGCTCGTGGCTACCGCCTCGCTGGACCATCGCCACATGGCTGCAGCGAGTGGGCCGTGCCGGCCACGCCCTCTCCCGAACTCCGAAAGGTCGCATCTTTCCGCTCACCCGGGACGAGCTGGTCTGCGCCGCCGCGCTGCTCCATGCCGTGAGGCACGGCGAGCTGGACCGCACCCCCCAGCCCCGCTGCCCGCTGGACATCCTCGCCCAGCAGCTGGTGGCCGCCTGCGTTCCCGAGACGTGGGATGAGGATGACCTCTTTGCGGCGCTCACCCGCGCCTGGCCTTACCGAGAGCTCTCCAGGAAGGACTTCGACTCGGTGGTAAGGCTGCACAGCCAGGGACGACTCGCGTTGCTCCATCGCGACGGCGTACGCAAGCGCCTTCGAGCCACCCGCCGAGCCCGCATCACCGCTCTGACTTCCGGCGGCGCCATCCCGGACACCGCCGACTACCAGGTGCTCCTAGAGCCCGAGGGGGCCCTCATCGGCTCGGTGCATGAAGACTTCGCCGTCGAGGCCAACGTCGGCGACATCTTTCAGCTCGGGAACGCGTCCTGGAAGATCTTGAAGGTGGAGCCTGGCATTGTGCGGGTGACCGACGCGCAAGGAGCACCTCCGAGCCTTCCCTTCTGGCTGGGCGAGGCCCCGGCCCGCTCCGCCGAACTCTCCGACGCGGTCTCCCGGATCCGCAAGCAGGGACGGGATCCGCACTGGCTCGAGTCCGAAGCGGGGCTGAGCGAGCCCGCCGCCCGGCAGGTCTCCGAGTTCGTCGAGGCCGGCGCCAGGGCGTTGGGAGCCGTCCCTACCCGGGAGTGCGTGATCCTGGAGCGCTTCTTCGACGAGTCAGGCGGGATGCAGCTAGTGCTGCACTCTCCCTTCGGCGGGCGGATCAACCGGGCCTGGGGCCTGGCGCTCCGCAAGCGTTTTTGCCGCGGGTTCGGCTTCGAGCTGCAGGCGGCAGCCAACGAGGAGGCCATTGTCCTCTCCCTCGGCCCGCATCACAGTTTTTCGCTCGAGGAGGTCTTCGACTATCTGCACCCAGACACGGCGCGGGACGTGCTGGTGCAGGCGCTGTTCCCCTCACCGCTGTTCCTGACGCGCTGGCGCTGGAATCTGACGCGCTCGCTGGTCCTCTCCCGGACGCAGAGGGGGGGGCGGCGCGTTCCCGCGCCGCTGCTGCGGATGCGGGCCGATGACCAGCTCGTTCTGGCCTTTCCGCAGGTGCTTGCATGCGGCGAAACCCTCCCGCCGGGGGATCTCCCGGTGCCCTGGGAGCATCCCATCGTGCGCCAAACCATCGAGGACTGCCTGGAAGAGGCGATGGATGCCGAGGGGATGGTTCGGCTCTTACGGGACCTGCGCCGCGGCAGGATACGCAAGAGGGCCGTGGACACCTCCGAGCCTTCCCCCTTTGCGCTGGGAGTTCTCCACGCCATGCCTTACGCCTTTCTGGATGACGCGCCGCTGGAAGAACGCCGCACCCAGGCGGTGATGCAACGCCGCGCTCTGGATGTCCACGGCGCCGACTCGGTGGGCGCTCTCGACCCCGAGGCGGTGGCAAGGGTGCGCGACGAGGCCTGGCCGCAGCCCGAGAATGCCGAGGAGCTGCACGAGGCTCTGCTTTGGATGGGGTATCTCACGGACGATGAAGTCTGCGGTTCAGGCTGGCAGGAATGGATCGAACTACTTCGCAGTCAGTCGAGAGTGCTTCGGGAGCGAGACCGCTGGTTCGCGGCAGAGACCTCCCGCGAGCCCAAGGCAATACTCCGCGGACGCCTCGAGGCCCTCGGGCCGATGACCGTGGGAGGCGCGGGCCGCTTTGCACTTTCGCCCGAGGACGAGCCCGTGCTCCTGGCTCTCGAGCACGAGGGGGTCATCCTCCGCTGCCGACTCGAACAGCAGCAGACCTGGTGCGACCGGCGGCTCCTGGCGCGCATCCACGCCTACACGCTGGGGCGGCTGCGACGAGAGATTGAGCCGGTGAGCGCCGCGACGTTCTGGAGGTTCCTGGCCTGCTGGCAGCACGCCGAGGAATCCCAACGCCTCGACGGCCCCCGCGGGGTGGCCGAGGTCGTCCAGCAACTCGCAGGTTTCGAGATTCCCGCGGCGGCGTGGGAGACGAGTATCTTCCCCGCCCGAGTTCGGGGTTATCGGCCCGACTGGCTCGACCACCTGACTCTGACGGGCGAGGTGGCGTGGGGAAGGATTTGGGGGGCCGGAGAGGCTGCCATCCGAACGACGCCCATCACCCTGCTGCCGCGCCGGGACCTGCCCCAGTGGATGTCCCTGTCGGAGGTCGCGAGGGGCGTCGCCGCCGGCACGCTTTCCACCCGCGGCCAGGCTCTCTTCGACCTGCTGACATCCCGCGGCGCTCTCTTCGCCCAGGAGCTGGAGTCCGTCAGCGGGCTGCTCCCGACTCACCTCGGTATGGCGCTGTCGGAGCTGATAGCACGGGGAATGGTGACCTGCGATTCCTTCGGAGGGCTTCGCCGGCTCCTTAGGCCCTCGAAAACGCCTCGCCGCTTCGGCCAGAAATCTCTCATCGCTCCCGCCGGCCGCTGGTCCCTGCTGCGGCCCGCTCTCGCGACACCGGGGACCGCCGAGGCTGCTTCCTGGGTGGCCTCCGTCGCCGGAGGCTCCGAGCGCGAGTCTCAAGCCGAGTTCGTGGCCCTCCAGCTGCTAAGACGCTACGGCGTCCTGCAGCGACGCCTCCTGGAGCGCGAGAGAATTCCCCTGCCCTGGCGGAATCTCGTCCGGGCTTGCCGTCACCTCGAACTGCGCGGTGAAATCCGCGGCGGCCGATTCATCGCGGGATTCTCCGGCGAACAATACGCCCTTCTCGACGCCGTCGAACTCCTCCGCTCCACCCGCAAACGCCAGCCCACTTCCGCCTTGAGCCTCTCCGCCTCCGACCCTCTCAACCTGCACGGCATCCTCACCCCGAGCCAGCGAATCTCCACCCAGAGCCGGAGTCGCATTCAGGTCGGGACGTAGGTGGACGCGCCCGATGCGCTCCGCTGGACTGCCGCCTGGTCGAGAGGACTCCGGAGCGGGATGATCTCCCAATGTCCGGACGCTGGACAGCCGTGTCACCACGGTTCCTCAGAAACTCCTCACTTCGAAGAAGCATCCGGCTTCACCGATGACCCGATGCGGAGTCTGGATGAATCGAGCCTCCGGTTCGGGGAACGCCGCTCTCCGCGACCGTAAGTCACCACGGGCACGGGGACGCGAGGACGGGAGAAGCTGGCCTAGGGTACGCGCGTACCGGTGGATTCATGGTGGACCCGTTTGATGCGGTTGGAGTCATCGACCAGGACAACCCGGGGGCGGTGGGATTTGACTTCAGCTGCGGTGGCGAGGCCGTAGCCGGTGATGATGATTTTGTCGCTCCTCTTGGCCAGGTGGGCGGCAGCGCCGTTGACACAGACGACTCCGGAATGTCGGAGGCCCTCGATGAGGTAGGTGGAAAAGCGACTGCCGTTGGTGATGTCGTACACATCGATCCGCTCATAGGCGGAGAGGCCCGCCGCTTCCATCAACTCCGCGTCCACGGTGAGGCTCCCTTCGTATTCCAGGTCGGCTTCGGTCACCGTGGCCCGATGAATCTTGCCGCGCAGCACTTCGCGATGCATGGGGGTCACTCCTCCACCTTGAGGATCACGTTGTCGATGAGTCGCGTCGTCCCGACGCGGACCGCGACGGGGACGAGAATGCTGCCCTGGAGTCGATCCGATGGCTCCAGGGTTTCGGCGTCCACCACCGCAGCGTAATCGAGGAAAACCAGCGGCTCAGTGGCCACGGTCTCCTGAATCAGCTTGAGCACGCATTTGGCGTGGCGCTCCCCTTCCTTCATCACCGCGGATTCGACGCGCCGGAGTGCTCGACAAAGAATCGGAGCGGCGCGGCGTTCCTCGGGAGTGAGATGGACATTGCGGGAACTCATGGCCAGCCCGTCCTCCTCCCGGACCGTCGGGCAGACTTCGATTTCCAGGTCCATCTCCAGGTCGTGCACCATCTTTCGGATCAGGATTGCCTGCTGGGCGTCCTTCTGGCCGAAAAAGGCGACGTGGGGAGCGACCCGGTTGAACAGCTTGGTTACGATCGTGGCGACGCCACGAAAATGCCCTGGCCGGCTCGCGCCTTCCAGGACGGTGCCGAGGCCTTCCACGGCGACGTAGGTTCGATAGCCCGCGGGATAGACGTCCTCGACCTTGGGGATGTAGAGGACATCCGTGCCTGCGAGCCGGGCCAGATCGGCGTCCCGCTCCGGGTTTCTGGGATAGCTCTGGAAATCCTCCAACGGCCCGAATTGGGTCGGATTGACGAAGAGGCTTGCAACCACTTGGGTTGAGCATTGCCGCGCGCGGCGGATCAGACTGAGGTGGCCTTCGTGCAGGGCTCCCAGGGTGGGGACAAAGCCGATCCGTTCCCCCTTCGCGCGGAACTCCCGGGAGAGCGCCGTCATCGAAGCGGGTCGGGTCACGATCTCCATTGTCGCTTCGTCACCGCTTCAAATCTGTCGCGCATTTCTACCAAAACCTCGGGCTTGAGGTGATTCGACTCCGCGTCGGACGGGAACTGGCCGCCGCGCACATCCTGAACGAAGTGCCGGCAGGCCTCGCGCATCGTTGCTCCGACTTCGGCGTACCTCCGCGCGAACGACGGGCAGGGCCCTTCGGTGGCGCCGAGCAGGTCATGGATCACCAAAACCTGGCCGTCGCAGGATGGCCCGGCGCCGATGCCGATGCTGGGAATCGTGAGACGCTCGGTGATCATCGCCGCCAACTCCGCCGGGATGGCTTCCAGCACCAAGGAGAAAACGCCGGCCTCCTCCAGCGACAGTGCGTCCTCCAGGATTGCCAGGGCGGCGGTGGCGCTCTTGCCTTGAACCTTGAAACCGCCGAAGGCATGCACCGACTGAGGCGTGAGGCCCACGTGCCCCATCACCGGAATCTCGGCATCGAGGATGGCGCGGATGACCCGCGTGCGTTTGCGCCCCCCCTCGACCTTCACCCCCTTCGCGCCTGCCTCCTGGATGATGCGGCCAGCGTTGCGCACGGACTCGCGAAGACTCACATGATACGAGAGGTAAGGCATGTCTGCGACGACCAGGCCATGCGATACCCCTCGGACCACGGCCTTGGTGTGATGGACCATGTCATTCATGGTGACGGGGAGCGTGCTCTCGTAGCCCAGCACCACCATGCCCAGGCTGTCACCCACGAGCACGATGTCGGCGCCGGCGGCGTCCACCTGCCGCGCCGTGGGATAGTCATAGGCGGTGAGCATGGCGATCTTCTCGCCGCGCTGCTTCATTTTCAGCAGATCGGGAACGGCAAGGGGACAAGGACGGGGGCCGCTCATCGTTCGCTCCTTTCTCCCCACCCCACCCGGGGTTGAGGGAAATGCGGCGGCGGTTGGCTTGCGACCGGGGTTCGGGGGTCCGTCTACTTGGATTTCCGTCTCGGGCCGTCTCCGGCTCCCAGCGGAATGTAGTACTGGACTCCCTTCTCCATCTGGTCGATCTGAGTGACCAGCTCGTTCAAATCGTCCACCCGCTCCACAAAGTCGATGTCCGAGGTGTCGAGGACGAGCAGCGGGGTGGCTGTGTAGTGAAAGAAGAAATAGTTGTAAGCGCGATTCAGTTCCGCGACGTAGCGCTCCGAGATTCCAACCTCGTAGTCCCGGCTTCTCCGGCGTATTCGTTCCAACAGCACCTTGTCCGAGGCCTGCAGATAGATAACCAGATCGGGCCGCGGGATATTCTGCTCCAGAAGCGCATAGAGCTTCTCATAAATCATCAACTCGGAATCGTCCAGGTTCAAGTAGGCGAAAATCTTGTCCTTGGCAAAGATGTAATCTGACAGCCTGACCTGGTTGAAAAGATCCCCCTGCGTCAGCTCCCGCTGTTGCTGGTAGCGGTTTAGAAGGAAGAAGAGCTGAGCCTGAAACGCCGCCCCGGGCTTGTCCCGGTAGAAACCTTCCAGGAAAGGATTCTCGGTGCGCTCCAGCACCTTCAGGGCGTCGAATCGCTGGACGAGCAGGTCGACCAGGGAGGTCTTCCCCACGCCGATGGGTCCTTCCACCGCTATGTGCTTGAACTTCATACCTCTTTGTCCCGGGAAGCCGCCGGATTATATCCAGAGGGGTCGAGGGGTTCAACCGCCGACATCTCCCCCACCTTCCGGACCCCGGAATTATCCGGGCAGATCGCCAGCAACTCCTGCACGCTCAAGCGCATAATCGGATGGATCGCCTGGGCAGCAATCTCTTCCAGAGGGACCAGGACAAACCTGCGGAGATGCATGCGTGCATGAGGGATTTCCAGGCGCCCGGCCCTGACCATTCGCCCACCCGCCAAGAGGATGTCGATGTCCAGGGTTCGCGGACCGTCCTTGAGGTACCGCAGCCTCCCCAGGGCCTGCTCAGCGGCCAGGCAGTGCTCGAGAAGCTCGTCCAACGTCCCCTGCCAGCTCACTTCAACCGCCAGATTCAGAAAACTTCCCTGGTCAAGAAACCCCACGGGATCAGTCTCATACACTGAGGACACCCGCCGTATCTCCACCCCGCGGGCGGCTAGTTCCCGCAGCCCTTGGCGCAGAGCCGCCTGGCGATCGCCCAGGTTGGATCCCATGCCGAGGTGAATTGGATTCGTTGACACTAAGTATTCGCTTTGCTAAGATTTCCCGTTTCTCTATCCCGACGATCCAAACAACCGCCTGGTGTGCCGCAAGGGGTCATCATAGCCTTGTCTTTCGGAAAACATCCAGGTGAAACTCAGGAATACAGGACAAACCACCCATGGCCAAGAAAGAAATCAGGAAGAGCAAGAGAATTGCTTCGCGTCCGGTTTCGAGCCTCGCTGCCCACGCCGAGCAGGCCGTGAAAGACTACGAGCAAGCCCTGGGGCTGCTCCATCGAAGGGACTACGCGGGAGCCGCCGAGGCGTTCGAAAAAGTGATCAAGACCTATCCCGAAGAGAAGGAGATGGCCGATCGGTGCCGAGCTTACCTCCGCGCCTGCGAGCGGGAACAGTCGGACAAGGTCCTGCCCCTCAAGCGCGCCGAAGACTACTATTACCAGGCTATCGTGGAGAGTAATCGGCAGCGCTACGACGAAGCGCTCGGGCACCTGGACAAGGCGCTCAAGATGAGCCCCGGAGACGACCGAATCCTCTACATCATGGCTTCCACCCAGGCCCTCAAGGGGGATCGGGAGCAGGCGCTGACCATGCTCCAGGAAGCCATCCAGATCAACCCCGACAACCGCATCCACGCGCAGCAGGATCCGGACTTCGAGCCGCTGCGGGATGACGACGCATTCATCGATCTCGTCTCCGCCGCGATTCAATAGCTTTGCCACTGATGGCCACTCGGAAGACCTCCATCAAGCCCACCCATTTCCCAGAGCCCAGGCCGCGGGAAGTCAGCGTCCTGGTGCTGGCCGCAGGCGAGGGAAAGCGCATGCTCTCCCGTCACTCCAAAGTGGTCCACCCGTTGGCTGGCAAGCCCATGGTCCGCTACGTGGTGGACGCGGCACTGGCCATGGGGGCGAGCCGGGTGTTGGTGGTGGTGGGAAGCCGGGGGGAGGAGGTCAAGGCAGCCATCGGCGCGCACGACAAGCGCATTGGTTTCTGCGTCCAAGAGCGGCCCCTCGGAACGGGACACGCGGTGCTCTCCGCTGAGAAGGCGCTGAAGGGTGCGGAAGGGACTCTTCTGATCGTCAACGGCGATCTCCCCTCCCTACGGGCGGAGACGCTCCAGGGGTTTCTCTCCACCCATCGCCAGAGCGGCGTCCCCCTGACCCTGGTGACCGCAGTCCTCTCGGACCCGGGAAGCTACGGGCGCATCGTCCGCAACTACAACTCCGAAGTGGCCCGCATCGTGGAGGCCACCGATGCCAGCTCCGAAGAGAAGCAGATCAAGGAGATCAACGCGGGCATTTACTGCGTTGAGATCGACCACCTCTTCAAGAACCTCAAGCTGGTAGGCGCCAACAACGCCCAGGGCGAGGTCTATCTCACCGACCTGGTGGAGATCCTCAAGAAGAATCACGCCAAGGTGGCCGCCTACTGCCACCCGGAGCCCGAGGAAGTCCTGGGAGTCAACAACCGGCGCGAGCATGCCCGCGCGGCGAAGACCCTCTTTCTGCGCAAGGCCGCCGAGCTGATGGATGCTGGCGTCTCGATACTGGATCCTGATGGCACCTATGTCGATGCCGATGTGAAGGTCGGCCGGGATACGCTGCTCTACCCCGGCACGATTCTGGAGGGGGACACGATTATTGGCGAAGGGTGCCGGATCGGTCCCGGGACCCGAATCGTGAGCTCGACCCTCGCGAACGGGGTGGAGGTGCTGGATTACTGCGTCATCCGTCAGGCGCGTCTGGGCCGGGGCGTGCGGGTGGGGCCGTTCGCCCATCTAAGGCCCGAGACCGACCTGGCTGAAGAGGTGAGGATCGGAAATTTCGTGGAGACCAAGAAGAGCAAGATCGGGCGCGGGAGCAAGGCGAATCACCTGGCTTACCTGGGTGACTCGGAGATCGGCGCAGGGGTCAACGTGGGGGCCGGGACCATCACCTGCAACTACGACGGAGAGAAGAAGCACAAGACCGTCCTCGAGGACGATGTGTTTATTGGAAGCGACAGCCAGCTCGTAGCGCCGGTGAAGGTGCACCGCGGAGCTTACGTGGGTGCCGGCTCCACCATCACCAAGGATGTTCCCCCTTACAGTTTGGCGATCGCCCGGGGGCGGCAGGTGGTGGTGGAGAATTGGGTCAAGCGCCGCAAGAAGAAGCGTCGTTGAAAGCGTGCGCGGTTGGCGGGCATCCGTGATTCTTGCAGGACCCCTCGAAAGCCTCTATATTCGTTTCCACCATGTGCGGCATCGTTGGATACATCGGCAATAAGCGCCTCACCAGCGTCCTCATGGACGGGTTGCGCCGGCTCGAGTACCGGGGATACGACTCGGCGGGACTGGCGGTAGTCAACGACAAGGGGCTGGAGGTGGTACGCTGCGCCGGTAAGCTGCGCGATCTGGAGGAGGCACTGCGTCTCACTCCGTTGGACGGAGCCTTTGGCGTGGGTCATACACGCTGGGCCACGCATGGTCGCCCCACCGAGGAGAACGCCCATCCCCACCGGGACTGCACCGGCAACTTGGTAGTCGTCCACAACGGTATCATCGAAAACTACGTGGAGCTGAAGCACGAGCTACAGCAGCGCGGCCACGCCTTCAAGACCGAGACCGACACCGAAGTCATGGCTCATCTGTTCGAGGAGAAGCTCAAGGACCACCCCCTCGAAGAGGCGGTGCGTCTCTGCCTGCCTCGTCTGAGAGGGGTCTACGCCATCTGCGTCATTGCCGCCAATCAGCCGAAAAAGATTATCGCTGCCCGCAATGGCCCCCCGCTGGTGGTAGGTCTGGGCAAGAACGAATACTTCGTCGCGTCGGACATCCCCGCGATTCTCCATCACACCCGCGACGTCTTTTTCCTGGACGATCGGGAGGTGGCCATGGTCACCGATGCGGGCGCTCAGGTCAAGGATCTGGAAGGCCGCCCAGTCACCAAGAAGGTCCAACGGATCACCTGGGACCCCATCATGGCCGAGAAGAGCGGGTTCAAGCACTTCATGCTCAAGGAAATCTACGAGCAGCCCCGAGCCGTCCGCGACACGCTTCGGGGGAGGGTCTCCTCCGAGACCGGCAAGATCTTTCTGGAGGAGATGGATATATCTCCCGAGGAGTTTCGGAAGGTGCGCCGCATCTCCCTCGTGGCCTGCGGGACCTCCTGGCACGCGGCCCTCGTGGGAAAGTTTCTGCTGGAGCGGCTGGTGCGCGTGCCGGTGGAGGTGGACATCGGTTCCGAGTTCCGGTACCGGGACCCGATTCTCTTCCCCGAAGATCTGGTGGTGGTGATTAGCCAGTCCGGAGAGACGGCCGACACTTTGGCCGCCCAACGCGAGGCGAAGGCCAAGGGGCTCAAGACCGTGGCTATCTGCAACGTGGTGGGGAGCATGATCACCCGGGAGGCCGACGGCGTCATCTTCACCCATGCGGGACCCGAGATTGGGGTGGCCTCCACCAAAGCCTTCACGTGCCAGCTCGCCGCGCTGCAGCTCCTGGCCCTCCACCTGGCCGAAGTCCGAGGCACGCTGGAGCCCGAGAGCGCCAAGGAGCACATCGCGCAGCTCTTGCACCTACCGGTGCTCATCGAAAAGATTCTCCAGACCGACCCGGCCATCGAGGAAGTGGCCAAGGAGTACTACCGTGCATCCGATTTCTTGTTCCTCGGGCGCGGGGTCAATTACCCCATTGCGCTGGAGGGAGCCCTCAAGTTGAAGGAGATTTCCTACATCCATGCCGAAGGCTATCCGGCGGGAGAGATGAAACATGGCCCTATCGCCCTCATCGACAGAAACCTCCCGGTGGTGGCCCTGGCCTTCGGCGACAAGGTGTTTGAGAAGATGATGGGAAACATCGAGGAGGTGAAGGCTCGCGAGGGACGCATCATCGCCGTGACCCAGGAGGGGAACGGAACCCTGGCCAAGATGGCCAGTCACACCATCAGCATTCCCAAGACCGCCGACCTGCTCACCCCGATTCTGGCGGTGATCCCGCTGCAGCTCCTGGCGTACCATATTGCACTCCGCCGTGGCTGCGACGTGGACCAGCCGCGAAACCTCGCCAAGAGCGTCACCGTCGAATAGCATCCAGCGCCTGCCCCCCGCTTACCTGCATCCAAATCCCACGAGAAATCCGTTGAGTGTTCTCTCTATGCTATTCTTCCGACCGTCCCGGACGAATTAAACGAGATCATCGCCGAAAGAGCCGATGCTTCTGGACTCCCTCAACGAAAAGCAGCGTGAGGCCGTGCTCGCCACTGAACAGCCTCTCCTGATCCTGGCCGGCGCCGGCTCGGGGAAGACGCGGGTCATCGTCCACCGGGTTGCTCATCTTATCGGCTCAGGGACGGCTCGGCCCGAGGAAATCTTCGCCGTCACCTTCACGAATAAGGCCGCCGGCGAGATGAAGACACGGGTGGCGAATCTGTTGAGTGCGGACCCCGGCGGCACCTGGATCTCGACCTTCCATTCCCTCGGGCTGCGGATCCTGCGCGTGGAGGGAGAACGGCTCGGGTACCGCCGAGGTTTCGTGATCTACGATGACGACGACCAGATGGCACTCATCAGGGACCTCCTCCGAGAGGAAGCGGTGGACGAAAAGAGCTTCCCGCCGCGCCGGGTGCTGTCGGCCATCAGTCGCGCCAAGAACCGGACGGTGACCCCCGAGGGCTTCCAGGCTTCCGACGTTTCGATCGGGAGCGGAACCATCGCCCGACTCTACGAGCGGTACTCCCAGCGATTGCGCTCCGCGAACGCCATGGATTTCGACGATCTGATCGTGCTGACGCTGAGGCTTCTGGAGACCGACGAGGAAGTGTCCGAGCGCTGGAGCGGGAGATGCCGCTACTTGCTGGTAGACGAATACCAGGACACCAACCATTCCCAGTACCGTCTTATACGGGCGCTGTCCCGTTCCCATGGAAACGTCTGCTGCGTGGGAGATGAAGACCAGTCTATCTACCGATTCCGCGGAGCGGACATCAACAACATCTTGAGCTTCGAGCGCGACTTCCCAGGAACGCGAATCATCAAGCTGGAGCAGAACTACCGTTCGACGAAGGTCATCCTGGAGGCCGCCTCCTCGGTGGTGTCCAACAACCGGAGCCGAATCGGCAAGGCCTTGTGGACCGAAAACGACGCGGGGGAAAACATCGACCTTTTCTGTGCCGGCGACGACGTGGAGGAGGCGCATTTCGTGGCGGAGGAGATCGCCAAGCTCGATGGATCCCATACCGATTTCGCCATCCTGTACCGCACCAACGCCCAGTCGCGTTTGTTTGAGGAGGCCCTGGCGCGACGCAGCATTCCGTACCTCATGATTGGCGGCGTCCGGTTCTACGAGCGCAGAGAAGTCAAAGATCTGATCGCCTACCTGCGCCTGCTGGTCAACCCGGTCGACGAAGTCTCTTGGAAGCGGATCGTCAACGTGCCTCCCCGGGAGATCGGGAAGGGGACCTCGGACACGGTGGCGGAGGTGGCCGTTCGCGAGAAGCTCCCCCTCTCCGGCGCGGCTCACGTCTCTCTGCATCGATCCTTGCTTACCGTGCGCGGCGAACGGTCGCTGAAGAGCTTTCTGGACCTCCTGGAAAACCTTCGGGTCGAGCTGACGGAAATGGAGCCTGGAGAGTTCGTCGCACACTTGATCCAGCGGATCGGATACCGGGACTATCTCGAGAGGTCCAGCCCGCAGGACGCGGAATCAAGGCTCGAGAACGTGGACGAGCTGGTTGCCGCGGTGGGGGAATACGCCGGCGTCGATGGAATCCAACAGTTCCTGGAGCGCACCGCGCTGCTCTCGGAGGTGGAAAACGTCCAGGGGTCGGAAGGCGTGTCCCTGATGACGCTTCACTGCGCCAAGGGCCTGGAGTTTCCCGTGGTTTTTCTCGTGGGCATGGAGGAGAACCTCTTCCCTCACGCCCATAGTCGGGAGGACCCGGAGGACCTGGAGGAGGAGCGGCGCCTTTGCTATGTGGGGATGACACGCGCCAAGCAACGCCTTGTCCTCACGCGGGCTACCTCCCGGCGGCTCTTCGGCCGAAGCCAGTTCAACGAACCGTCACGCTTTTTGGAGGAGATCCCCTCCCACTTGCTGCGCGACCTCTCACGACGGGCCATGGCCCGCCCCGCGCTTCCCTTGGCCGAGCGACGGCACAGCTACGCTCCGGATCCGGACGAGGCCGGGGAGCACCGTGAAAGCCAAGGGGCGGGTCCGTTCAAGTTGGGGAAGCGGGTCCATCACCCGGAGTACGGGATCGGCACCATCATCGGCGTGGAAGGGTCGGGAGACTCGTTGAAGCTCACCGTCTCCTTCTCGGTCTACGGCTCCAAGAAGTTCCTGCCCAAATACGCTCCCCTCGAGCCGATCTGAATCTCTTAGTGGTGAGTCTCGCCGAGGGCGATCTCGAGACCGTCGGGATCGAGAAGCGTTGCGATGCGGCCGCCGGGTCCGCCGTCGGTGGGAGGTTGGACGAATGTCACGCCCTTCGCTGTGAGGTCTCGATAGACTTGGTCGAGGTTTTTCACTTCGAAGGAGATGCCGACTCGGCCTGCGATGGGCTGCCCATCAGAACTCTTCTCGGGGATGGCGGCCACCGGTGGCGCGCCGGCCTTGAGGGCGAGGCGAGTGCCCAGGGTCGCAAACTCCGCCCAATCATCGGACTCAAATTTGAGGGGCACTCCCAGGACATCTCGATAGAACTCGACGGAGCGTTTCAGGTCGGAGACGATGATCCGGCTGTAGCCTACTTTGCTCATCATGGCTGGGCGACTCCTTCTCAGGCCGGGTCCAGATCCATGGAAAGTGAAACCATCCTAGCCACCCCACCCGGATCTGTCAATCCTCAAACTTCTTTCTCGATTACGTTTTTGTAGGATGGCGCCTGCCAGGCAGTACCTCTCCCTGCCGGAGGCAATAACCGAGTCGATCTTCATCCGGCAAGCTCTCGCAGCGCGTGGACCGCGGCGTCGACGGTGCGGTCCACGTCTTCCACGGTATGCGCTGCCGAGAGGAACGTCGCCTCATACTGGGCCGGCGGCAGGTAGATTCCTTGCTCCAGCATCCTGTGAAAGAACACCGAATAGCTGTGCCTGTCCGACTTAGAGGCCGAGGCGAAATCGTTCACGGCGGAACCGTTGAAGAACGGAGTAAGCATTGAAGCAAAGCGGTTCACGGTGAGAGGTACCCTCGCGTCCCGCGCAGCGGCTGACAGTCCCTCGGCCAGCCGCCTGCAGAGAGATTCGAGCCGCGCGTAAGGGTTGAGCTTCTTGAGCGCTCGCAGGGTTGCCAGACCTGCCGTCATCGCCAGGGGGTTTCCTGAAAGGGTCCCGGCCTGGTAGATGGGGCCCACCGGCGCCATTCGGTCCATCAGGTCGGCCCTCCCGCCGTAGGCCCCCACGGGCAGGCCCCCGCCCACAATCTTGCCCAGTGTCGTGAGGTCGGGCACAACGCCGAAGCGTTCCTGGGCCCCGCCGTAGGCCACGCGAAAGCCTGTGATTACCTCATCGAAGATGAGAAGACTTCCCTGCTCCTTGGTGATGCGGCGCGCCGCCTCCAAATAGCCCGGTGCGGGAGCCACCACTCCCATGTTTGCCGCCACGGGCTCCAGGATGAGAGCGGCGATCCGGCTGCCACTCTCGTCGAAGACCCGTTGCAGGCTGGAAACGTTGTTGTAGGGCACCAGCAACGTCTGGGCCGCGGCCGGTCCTGATCCGGCCGAGATCAGCAGCCCGTCCACATGACCGTGGTAACATCCTTCGGCTTTCACGATTAAGTCGCGGCCGGTGGCGCCGCGGGCCAGCCGAAGGGCGGAGAGGGTTGCCTCCGTTCCGGAATTCACCATTCGGACCTTCTCGACGGATGGGACTGCCTCCACCACCTCGCGAGCAAGTTCCACCTCGGTTTGTGTGGGAGCCCCGAAGGAGGTTCCGAACTCCAACGCCTCTCGCAGAGCTGCCACGATTTCCTCCCGAGCATGCCCCAGGATCAAAGGGCCCCAGGAGCCCAGGTAATCCAGGTACTCCCTCCCGTCCACGTCCCAAACCCGGCTGCCTTTGCCCCGCGCAATGAACAGGGGCATGCCCCCGACGGCTTTGAAAGCGCGAACGGGTGAGTTCACGCCTCCTGGAATGAGGCCGAGTGCCTGCTCAAAGAGATCATGGGATCGATTGGACACGAGACATCCGGAGAGATGGAGAGATCTCACCCCGCCTTCAGTAGACTGGCCGCTTCCTTGGCGAAGTAGGTGAGGACGAGATCGGCGCCCGCACGCCGGATGGCGGTGAGGGACTCCAAGATGACAAGCTTTCGATCGACCCAGCCCCGCTCGGCCGCCGCGGAGATCATCGAGTATTCGCCGCTCACCTGGTAGGCAGCGACGGGCACTTGAAAGGCCTCTCGGACCCTTCGGATGATGTCGAGGCAGGGAAGAGCTGGCTTCACCATGATCAGATCAGCTCCCTCTTGCAGGTCCAAGGCCACTTCACGCATCGCCTCGCGGGCATTCGCAGGATCCATTTGGTACGCTTTCCGATCCCCAAACTGGGGCGTGGAGCCGGCCGCTTCTCGGAAGGGCCCGTAAAAGGCCGAGGCGTATTTGGCTGCGTACGAAAGGATGGGCGTCTGCGTAAGCCCCTGTTCGTCCAGGGCACGACGTATGGCGGCCACGCGCCCGTCCATCATGTCGGAAGGGGCGACCATGTCGGCCCCGGCTCGGGCCTGGGAGATTGCGGTCCTCGCCAGCAGTGCCAGGGTGGGGTCGTTGAGGACCTCTCCCTTGTCGATTTTCCCGCAGTGGCCATGGTCGGTGTATTCGCACAGGCAGACGTCGGTGATCACGAACAGCCCGGGGACCTGCCTCTTCAAGGCACGGACCGCTTCTTGAACGATGCCGTCCTCCGCCCAGGCGCCGCTCCCTTCCGCGTCTTTATGCGGGGGGATACCGAAGAGAATAACCGCGGGAACACCGAGGGAGAGGGCTTCCTCCCCTTCCGCCGCCGCCTCCTCCACGGACAGGCGAAAGCAGCCAGGCATCGCCTGGATAGGATCGCGAACACCACGGCCTGGACAGACGAAAACGGGGTAGATGAAATCGGAGGCTGAAAGCTCCGTTTCTCGGACCATCCGTCGGAGGACTTCGCTCCTCCTGAGTCTTCGAGGACGCTCCACTGGAAACACCGCCTACCCTCCGTCCTCGTCGATCTCATCCTCATCCTGATGGAAAAACATTTCGCCGCATCCACGACTACAGAAGGTCTGCCCGCTCTTGAGGAAGCGGCACTCTTCGCAGACCATCTTGTGGCAAATGGGGCACTTGTACAAGTACGCCTCCTCCTCGCCCGCGCCACACTGCACACATTCCTGGGCCACACTAACCTCCCTAATACTCGCGCCGGATGATACCAGAGAGGCCCCCAGAAATCTAGCGCTTTTAATCACTTAGCTCTCTCGAAGCCTTGACAGAGCCGTCCCGCATTCTCTAAAATAAAGTGCCCTACCGGAGGCGGTGTAGCTCAGATGGTTAGAGCACGCGGCTCATATCCGCGGAGTCCGGGGTTCGAGTCCCTGCACCGCTACCAACCCTATGTCGTTTGACCTGTTCGAATCCTTCAAGTCGGCCCTCGACCGCCTGGCTCTCTGGAAGAAAGGGGAAGCGGTGTTGATCGCCGCGTCCGGCGGACCCGATTCGACCGGCCTACTCGACCTGTTTGCTCGCCTGCAGGAGGAAAGCCCCTTCCCGCTGGCTGTGGTGCACCTTAATCATGGGCTCCGGGGGGATGAATCGGATGCGGATGAAAGGTTCGTTGAGACCCTAGCAAAGCGTCACAATCTCTCCTTTCATGTTCGTAGGATCAGCCGGGTGGAGTTAGAGGGCACGACAGAGGGGCTGGAGGCCGCCGCCCGGAAGGCGCGCTACAGATTCTTGAGGGAGACCGCGCGCACAACCGGATCCTCGCGCGTCGCCCTCGGGCACACTCGCGAAGATCAGTCCGAAACCTTACTCATGAGGCTGCTCCGAGGCTCAGGACGGCGGGGCCTGGGGGGCATCCACCCCTGCGTGGATGGGATTTTTATCCGGCCACTTCTGGAGGTCTCTCGGGAAACGGTGAAGGCCTACTTGCTGCGACGGGGAGGAATCTGGCGAGAGGACTCTTCGAATCAGGATCTGCGGCGCATGCGGAATCGGGTTCGTCACCGGCTCATGCCCTTGCTCCGGCAGGAATTCAATCCGGAGATCGACGCGGTACTCGCTCGCACCGCAACGTTCTTTCGGGAGGAGGACGAATTCCTGGACACCCTCACCGAGGACCTGGCGCGGCGGCTCATCCGTAATGAAGCCCAAGGATTCTGTCTGAGTATTCCCGCCCTGCGCGTGCTGCCGGCGGCACTTCGAAGACGCCTTCTGAGAAGTTTCCTTGAAGGCGCCTCGCAGGATTCGGCCCCGCCCGACTTTGAGACCACGGCGGCATTGGAAACCCTGGTTCGTGAAGGCCGACATCGGGCGGCCGTGACTCTTCGCCCCGATCTGGAGGCGAGGGTCATCTATTCGGATCTGCTTCTGCTCCCTCCGCAAGCTGCGCCGGAACCGGATGCCGTCCCCCTCCCGGTTCCCGGCGAAGCAGCCCTGCCCGACCTGGGCGTCCGGCTGAGCGCCCGGCAGATGAGCCCCTCGGAGGTAGGGGATCCCCGGATCACGACCATCCCGGGGCGGGCCCTTCTGGACGCCGATGCTCTTCCGGGGCCGCTGTTGGTAAGGCGCCGCAGGAACGGCGACCTGTTTCGGCCCCTGGGTGCCCCCGGCGAGTCGAAGCTCAAGTCGTACTTCATCGACCACAAAGTCCCGAGACCTGTCCGGGATCGGATTCCGCTGGTTGTGGCCGGAGACAAGATTGCCTGGGTGGTCGGCTATCAGATTGACGATCGCTTTAAGGTGACCCCACGCACCCGACGCGTGGTGGTCCTCTCAAAGGAGCTGCAATGAACCTTTCAAGGGAGATTCTGCGATCCGAGGCGGAGATCGCCGAGCGGGTGCGGCAACTCGGCCGCCAGATCACCACGGACCTCGAGGGCAAGGAAATGGCGGTTCTGGGAATCCTGAAAGGCTCCTTCGTTTTTGTCGCTGACTTGATCAGGCAAATCCGCCTGCCGGTTCAAATCGGTTTCCTGGAAATCAGCCACTCGGAGAAATCCGAGTTTCTCACCGAGATTCTTTTTTACTCCAATTTCAAAGTCGAGGGGACCAACCTCCTGGTGGTGGAGGACATCCTGGATACCGGGATCACTCTCGCCTATCTCACGGAGCAGCTGGCCGCCAAGGGGCCGAAATCGATCCGAATCTGTACTTTTTTGGACAAGCCGGAAAGGCGGAAAGTGGACATTCAGCCGGACTATGTGGGATTCCCGGTCCCGAACAAACACGTGGTCGGCTACGGCCTGGACTTCCAGGGCCGGTTTCGAAACCTCCCCTATCTGACCTATATGGAATAGTCCCTCGAGGGAATGAAGACCCCCCCAGAGGGGTTCCTTAAGGCACGCCAGGGAGATCGCCACCCTCTCGGCGTTGAAAGGCCCTGCCGAAGGGGTTATATTTACCGGCGACATCGGGAGTCAATTTGAACACTCTGGCGAAGAACATCATCTTCTGGCTGGTCATCATTGTCCTGGCCTTGGTGGCGTACCGCTTCCTGGCAGGGACGACGGTGCCACAGACCGAGCTGTCCTTCAGCGAATTCCTGAGCCAAGCCGAGGCAGGGAAGATTTCCGAGGTCACACTCAACGGCAGCGACGTGGATGGGGCCTACCTCGAGAAAGACACCTCGGGGCAGACCCGCACTTTTCATACCGTGGCGCCCGACTATCCGGACCTCGTCAAGGATCTGCGAAAATTCAACGTCACCATCACGGCCAAGAAGCCCAAAGATGCCAACTACCTGGTCACTGTCCTTTCATGGCTTCCCATGGTCTTGTTGGTGGGCATTTGGATCTTTTTCATGCGCCAGATGCAGTCGGGCGGCAACAAGGCTCTTTCCTTCGGGAAGAGCAAGGCCAAGCTCTCTTCCTCCCAGGGGAAGAAGGTGACCTTCCGGGACGTCGCCGGGGTGGACGAGGCTAAAGAGGAGCTCCAGGAAATCATCGAGTTTCTCAAAGAACCGCAGAAGTTCCAGAAGTTGGGCGGAAAGATCCCCAAGGGCGTGCTCCTGATGGGTCCTCCGGGAACCGGCAAGACCCTGCTGGCCCGAGCCATCGCCGGCGAGGCCAACGTCCCCTTTTTCTCCATTTCTGGTTCGGACTTCGTCGAAATGTTCGTGGGGGTTGGGGCGAGCCGGGTGCGAGATCTCTTCGAGCAGGGAAAGAAAAACGCCCCCTGCATTATCTTCATCGACGAGATCGACGCCGTGGGGCGGCATCGGGGCGCGGGGCTCGGCGGTGGCCATGATGAGCGCGAGCAGACCCTGAACCAGCTCCTGGTGGAGATGGACGGTTTCGAGAGCAATGAAGGAGTCATCCTGATTGCCGCCACCAACCGGCCCGACGTGCTCGACCCGGCGCTCTTGCGGCCCGGGCGGTTCGACCGCCGTGTAGTGGTGCCACGCCCCGATGTGAAGGGGCGCGAGGAAATCCTCCGAGTGCACACCCGCAAGACTCCACTGGGGGAGGACGTGGATCTTCAGGTGATGGCTCGCGGGAGCCCGGGCTTCTCCGGAGCAGACCTGGCAAACCTGGTCAATGAAGCTGCGCTGAATGCCGCCCGTTACGGAAAGAAGGCGGTAATGATGGAGGACTTCGAGGGGGCCAAAGACAAAGTACTGATGGGCACCGAGAGGAAGAGTCTGATCATCAGCGAGGAGGAGAAGAAGGTCACCGCCTACCATGAAGCCGGGCACGCCCTGGTGGCGGCAACGCTTCCCGACACCGATCCGCTGCACAAGGTGACCATCATCCCCCGAGGCATGGCCCTGGGCGTGACCCAACAGCTTCCCATTGACGACCGACACAACTACAGCCGGGAGTATCTGCGCAGCCAGATTGCGGTGATGATGGGCGGACGCGTGGCGGAGGAACTCTATCTGCAGAAGATCACCACCGGCGCAGGGAACGACCTCGAGCAGGCCACCGACATGGCCCGACGCATGGTATGCGAGTGGGGCATGAGCGAGACCATGGGTCCCCTCACGTTTGGCAAGAAGGAAGAGCAGATTTTCTTGGGCAGGGAGATTGCTCAGCATCAGGACTACAGCGAAAGCACCGCCGCCCTCATCGACAAGGAGGTCAAGCGGCTGGTTCTGGAAGGGTACGAGAGAGCCAGGGAAGTCCTCTCCAGTCACGCTGAAGCCTTGCATCGGATCGCGAGGGCTCTGCTCGAGTACGAGGTGCTGGCGGGAGAGGAGGTTCTGCGGGTAATGCGTGGCGAGGAGTTCGTACCGCAGCAGCGCGAGCGAAAAACCCGCAGACCTGAGCCCGGCACGGTGTCCCGGCCCGAACCAGAGAGGGTGCGAGACGGTCGCCCCGAGGCCCCGGTCATCGCGCCCGATCCCTTGAAACAGCCCGGCTAATCCTCGGAGAAATCCGCTTCCCGGCCCTACACCACCCTCGGATCACCCCGGGGAAGCAGTGACCCATAGCCTCCTACTGATGGAGGGTTTTTATCCTCCGCGAAGCCCGGATCACCTCCGGGCCCTGGGACTGCCGGGGAACTTTCATACCCTCGGAGCCGTCGGACTTTTGCTTCGGATCGAGGGACTGTCAGTCCAATCCGCACGGTTTCTCAACGAATTGGCCCGGGAATGCGGTGGCCGGTCCCGGAGGCTTCCGCTTCCCCGTCCCGGCATCTGCATCCTGGTTGTACTTCCGCACGAAGCCCGAGAAGCATTCGCGAGCAGGCTCCGTTCCCACCCCCTTTTGCGTTCGCTGGCCGGGGAGATTGACACCGCGCGCCGGGCAGCTCGCCGGTCCATCGGCCGCCTGCGACTCCGACGCAGAACCCTGCCCCTGCACGGCCGAACCCTGATCCAGGGGATCTTGAACGTCACTCCTGACTCTTTTTCCGACGGTGGTCGCTGGGCCGATCCCGCGCGCGCGGTGGAGCACGCCTTCCAAATGGTGGAGGAGGGCGCGGACCTAGTGGACATCGGCGGCGAGTCCACCCGCCCCGGCGCGCGTGCCGTTCCCGCCCACGAGGAGATCCGCCGCGTCCTCCCCGTGATCGAGGCCCTGGTGGGGAGGATTCGCGTTCCCCTTTCCGTGGACACCACGAAGGTCGAGGTAGCCGAAGCGGCGCTCGGCGCCGGCGCCGAGCTGGTCAATGACATCAGCGGGCTGACCTTCAATCCATCCTTGGCCGAAACCGTCGCCCGCCACGGCGCCGGCGTGATCCTCTCTCATATCAAGGGCCGCCCCCGCTCGATGCAGCGGAAGCCTGGTTACCACCACCTTCTTCCCGAGGTGATCGGCTTCTTGCAGAAGTCGATCCGCCGAGCCCTGGAAGCGGGAGTACCTCACGATGCGATCCTGGTGGACCCCGGAATCGGCTTTGGGAAGACCGCCCTTCACAATCTCTTGCTGCTGCGGTTTCTCTCCGCCTTGCATAGCACCGGCTGCCCCATTCTGGTCGGTGCGTCGCGAAAATCTTTTCTGGGAGCAATTCTCGGAGAGGGGACCGACCGGCGGCTCCATGGAAGTTTGTCCGTCGCCGCCCTCGCGGTAACCGCCGGGGCCTCGGCGCTAAGGGTCCACGACGTGGCAGCAACGCTCGCTGCGGTCCGGGTGGCGGAGTCGGTGAGAGAGGCTACAATGGCTCGACTCAAACGGTGAGGTCTCCTTGCTGAATTCCTTCCTGGAAGCCGCCCACTTGAACCAGTTCGGATGGATGGACCTTTTGGACGTCCTGCTGCTCTCGGTCATCATTTACTATCTGCTGCTCCTGATCCGCGGGACCCGGGCCGTCCAGATGGTGGTGGGTGTCCTGGTCATGGCCGCTGCCTTTTGGGTTTCCGGACTTCCCGAAGGGGCTCACCTGCGCACCGTTCACCGGGTCCTCGGGTCCTTCCTCTTCTATGTCCCCTTCGCCCTCATCGTCATATTCCAGGACACCATCCGGCGGGCGCTGGCGGGTCTGGCGCGCAATCCGTTCCGGATGCTCCATCCTCCCCTCACCGATTCCATGATCCGGGACATCGCCCAGGCGGCGGGCGCTCTGGCCGAGCGGCGCCACGGCGCGCTGATCGTGATCGCGAGGGAACAAGGCCTTCGAGAGCAAGTGGAGACAGGCATCCTGCTGGATGCGGCGCTGTCCTACGATCTCCTGGTAAACCTTTTCGCGCCGCACGCTCCCTTGCATGACGGCGCGGTCATTCTCTCCGACGGGCGAATCAGGGCCGCAGCCTGCTTCCTTCCTCTCTCGGGAGACAGCGATCTCGGAAGGGACCTGGGGACTCGGCACCGGGCGGCGCTAGGGATCACCGAAGAGGCCGACGCCCTGGCAATCGTGGTCTCCGAGGAGACAGGGATCATCTCGATGTGCGATGCTGGCCGGATGGTGCGAGGGCTGGATGCCGTCTCGGTGGCCAACTCGCTGCGGGAGCGCTTGGCCCTGCGCGGTGGGAGACTCGAATCCGTGCCGGTGCCCACGATGGGGCCCGCCCGGCCGCGTCATGGAGGCAGCGTCGGTGCGCCTTGATTTTCGGAAAAACCTTTCCCTGAAGGCCCTGGCCTTGCTACTCGCTTTGTTCGTCTGGGTCTTCACCACCGGCGAGATTCAAAGGGTCAAAGACCTGACCGTCCCCCTGCAGTTCACCGGCCTTCCTCGTGGGATGGTCCTCTCGGGAGAAGTCCCCGATCGCGTGTCACTGCGCATTCAGGCGCCCGAGCCGATCCTACAGCGCATCAGCGCCGACCAGGTGGACGTCCACCTGGATCTCTCCCAGCTCCCGGCGGGAGACCAAGTCTTAACGCTCACCCCGGACCGCTTTCGAGTGAGCGGTGCCCAGGTGATTCGAGTGACGCCCCGGGTCCTCCCCTTACGAATCGTTCCGCAGGCGGAAAAGGAGGTGGCCGTGGTGCCGCGTCTGGAAGGAAAACCGCCCGAGGGGTTTGAAGTGGTAGACTACCGCGTTGAGCCGTCCACGGTGGTGGTCGTGGGTCCCGAGGATGCCGTGCGCGAAGTGCGCCGGGCCACCACGGGAAGCATTCCGGTGGGCGGGCTCATCGCTTCCAGCGAATTGAGAGTTCATCCTATTCCCGAGGGAAGCACCGGCAGTCCGGTCCACCTGCGAGATCCCGACAGCACAGTTCTGGTTCGAATTGGGGTCAGGGAGAGACCGCTGGAGCGGTCTTTCAAGGATGTGCCGGTGCGCGCGCGGGGAGCCGCCTACGAGGCGCGGCTGCGACCTGAAGCCATCAACGTGCGAGTCTCAGGTCCCACCTCGCTGGTGGCGGCGCTGGATCGCGGGAACCTGCTCGTGGAAGTGGATCTGGAGGGACTCCGTCCCAGGGAGCGGGATTATCGCCTCCCTCCCCGCGTGAGATTGGTGGGGGTCTCCCGCGAGCGCGAGCTGGAGGTGCTTTCCGCCTCGCGCACCGTGGCGGTCCGGATTGGGACAGTCGCACAGGAGAAACCTTGAGACACCTGTTCGGAACGGATGGAATCCGGGGCGTCGCGGGCGAGTTCCCTCTGGACGCATCCACCGTGGAGCGGATCGGCCTGGCCCTGACCTGGACGCTGCGGGATGAAGAGAGTGTCGAGGCACCACGCGTCCTGGTGGGACGCGATACCCGAGAGTCGGGAGAGAAGCTGGAAGCGGCGCTGTCGCGAGGTATTGCTCAAGCGGGTGGCGCCGTGAGTCTCGTCGGCGTGGTGACGACTCCCGCGGTGGCTCACTTGACCCTTGCCGCGGGATTCGACGCCGGTGTGGTCATCTCCGCTTCCCACAATGCCTTCCAGGACAATGGCATCAAAGTCTTTTCGCGCCGCGGGATGAAGCTCCCCGACCATGAGGAAGCCGGGATCGAGCGGCGGATTCTGGGAGACGACTTTCATCCAGCACCGCGCACGGGACCGGTTCCGATCGGCGCAGAGGACCTCCTGGAGAGATACCTCAACTCGTTGGTCCAGGCGGTAGGTGCTGGGCGACCCTTTGTCGGAGTGCGGGTGGCACTGGACTGTGCCCATGGCGCAGCGACCCGCATTGCTCCGGAGATTTTCACTCGGCTGGGAGCCCAGACCCTCTTGCTGGGGGGCAGTCCCGACGGCCGGAACATCAACAGCCGCTGCGGCTCCCTGCACCCCGAATCCCTCGCAGAAACGGTGGTGAAGGAATCAACCGACCTGGGCTTTGCTTTTGACGGCGACGGGGACCGGGTCGTGGCGGTGGATCGGAGCGGCAGGATTCTCGATGGGGACTACATCCTCTACCTGGCGGCCGAGGACCTGAAGGAGCGCGGCCTGCTCAGCGGTGGAACCGTGGTGGCCACGGTGATGAGCAATCTCTGGCTGGAGAAGGCGTTGGCGTCCGCGGGCATCCGCATGATGCGGGCACCTGTGGGAGACAAGTATGTCCTGGAGGCCATGCAGCGCGGCGGTTTCGCCCTGGGGGGCGAGCAGTCTGGACACATCATCTTCCTGCGGGACGCCACCACAGGGGACGGAGTCCTCACGGCGCTGAAGTTTCTGGACCTTCTCCGGCGTCGACGCATCGACCTGTCCCATTGGGCCGCGAGCATCACCCCCTGTCCGCAGATCTTGCTCAATGTGCGAGTGGGTTCCAAGCCACCCCTCGAGGGCGTGGCGGAGATCCAGAGAGCGGTGGCTCTGGCCGAGCGGGAGCTGAAGGGCAGCGGACGAGTGCTGCTGCGCTACTCGGGCACCGAGCCGATTCTTCGCGTGATGGTGGAGGGAGAGGACGAGGCGCAGATTTCTCGGACCGCTTCGGAACTTCGCGACCTGGTGGCGGCGCGGTTGGGCTGAATGGGGGCCTGAGCCCCCTGCGGAGAACGCAGAGATGAGCATGAGACTGGGGGTCAACGTGGATCACATCGCCACCCTTCGGGAGGCCCGCAAGACCAACGAGCCGGACCCGGTGGTGGCCGCGGCCTTGGCGGAACTGGCGGGCGCCGATCAAATCACGGTGCACCTGAGGGGCGATCGGCGGCACATCAAGGAGCGGGATCTGGAGATTCTGCGCCGGACGGTCCGGACTCGCCTTAACGTGGAGATGGCCGCCACCGAGGAGATGGTCAAAGTCGCCGCGTCCATTAAACCGGCCTGCGTCACGCTGGTCCCCGAACGCCGCGAGGAGGTCACCACCGAGGGAGGGCTGGACGTGATCCTGAACCAGAACCACTTGAAGCGCATCGTCGCAGCCCTTCGCGAGAGCGGCTTGGCGGTGAGCATCTTCGTGGACCCCGACTTCGACCAACTCAAAGCCATCACCAAAATCGACGCCGCTCTGATTGAGATCAACACCGGCAGATACGCCGACGCGAAGACCGAGGATCTGCGCGCACTGGAGTTGACCAA
>QHVQ01000153.1 GCA_003222305.1 Acidobacteriota bacterium
GCAGCGCCCCGCCGGAGCTTCCCGGAGCGCTCCTGGGCTCGAGATCCGTGCCGGCATCGAGCGCGAGTACGCGGACATCTTCACCTCCGAGGCGATGGCGGCCCTGGAGTCACTGGCGGAGCTCGATCCCGAGCGCCGAGCCTTGATGGAGGCCCGTATCCGCCGCCGGGCAGAGCGGGCAAGAGCCATGCAACGGATCGACTTTCTCCCTCCGGACGCCGTGATTCCACGAACCCGAATCACGGTCCGTGACGCCCGCGCAGGAAAATTCGAGGGATGCGAGATTCCGCGCGATCTCCGGCGGCAGTGGATTCAGGGCACCGGTCCCGCCGCCAGGCCGCATGCCCCTCTGGAGAAGAACCTCCGAAACGCCGCCTACGCTCTGCTTTCCGGCGCCGACGGCTGGATGTTCGACGGGGAGGATGCCCTGGGCCAGGTTTCGACCATGGCGCTGGACAACCAGCGGAGTCTCAAGCAGGCCATCGACCGCAGCCCCGCGTTCCTGCGGATCGCCGAAGCGGTGGCAGGGGAGATGAACGATTGGGCTCAGAAGTTTTTCGGACATCGGATCATCGCGGACTGGAGGAAGCAGCTCGACTTCACCACGAAGATCTTTCGGCCCCGCGGGCTCCATCTGGAGGATCGCCACGTGCGACACGGGGATGGCCAGGGCCTCTCCGCCTCCCTCGTAGACGTGACTCTCTTCGTCATTCACAACCACCGAGCGCTGCGCGGCTCGGGCGCTTCCATCGTCCTGTATCTTCCTAAGATTCAGACGGCCGAAGAGGCCGCCTTGTGGAACGACATCCTCGCCTCCCTCGAGGCGCACGTCGGCCTGCCCAGGGGAGCCATCAAGGTTTACGTGCTCATCGAGCAGCTCGAGGCCAGCTTTCAGCTCATGGAGATCCGCGCCGCGCTCGACGCCCGCTTCATCGGTTTCAACACGGGGCGCTGGGATTACATCAACAGCGTCGCCGATGCCATGGCGTGGGATCCGGGTTTCATCAACCCCAACATCGACGCCATCACGATGACTTATGGGTACATGCGCCATTACGAGGATCGCGTTCGACGCGCCGTGAACACGCCCGACCGAAACGGCCGCTGCGCCTTGTGGCAGGGCGGCATGGAGCCCAACATTCCCGTCGGCTCTCAGGAGGGCGTCCAGAGCAGCATGCGAAAGGCGGTGGCCGGCGCCGAGCGCGAGCAGCGCGAGGGAGCGAGCGGGAAGTGGGTCGCCCACTGGAAGATGGTGCACATCGTGCGCCCCGTGTGGGAGAAGGCGGGAGTGGACAACCAGCTCGGACGTCCGTTCCCTCCTCTCACCTACCTCCAGGACGACGCCGACGGATTGCTGCTGCTAGAGCCCGCCCCGCGCACCACTCGCGGGGCCCGCGACCTTCTCAGCGTAGCCTTGCAGTACGGCAATGCCTTCGGGCAGGGCCTCCAGGCCGCCGCGCTCAAGCCCGCCGATTACTTCGGGAATGACGATGTGCTCTATCTCATGGAGGACATGGCGACGGGGGAGATCCGCCTCAGCATCCTCTGGGAGTGGCTACGCAAAGGCGCGTCCCTCACCCAGAGCGACGCTGCCACCGGCGCGCAGGCGGGCGATCCGTTCACCGTCGAGCTGTTTCAGCAACTCCTGGCGGAGGAATACGAGAAGCTCCTCAGGGCGAACCCGCGATACGTTCACGACGACTCCAAGAGCACGACGCTGCCCATCGCCAGAGAAATCGTCCTCGCTTACGTCCTGGCGGACGTCAAGCCGCCCTGGTATATTGATTTTCTCAACCTCAACCTCAACCATCACGATCTCGAACAAGCCAGGAGGCGGATTCGCACCTACCTGGACGGCTTCGCCAAAGAGGGCAGACGCATCACGGAAAACCTCGATTTTGTCGGCCCGGCCCCTCCCAAGAAAGGCAGGGTTCCCTGATGAAACCGTTCGAGCATCAGGTCGCGGAGATCAAGGAATGGCATGATAGCCCGCGCTTCAAGGGGATCGTGCGATTGCATTCGGCTCGGGACGTGGCCGAGCAACGGGGCGCCATCTCGGCCGATTACCCCGTTGCCCGGGCCGCGGCCGAAGGCTTTTACGCCCGGCTGCGAGAGCTGTTCGCCCAGCGCGGTCAGATCACCACCTTCGGCCCCTATTCGCCGGGCCAGGCGGTGACCCTCAAGAGACTTGGCATCGAGGCGATCTACCTGGGAGGCTGGGCCACCTCGGCCAAGGGGTCCGTGTCCGAAGACCCGGGGGCCGACCTGGCGAGCTACCCTTTGAGTCAGGTGCCCGACGAAGCGGCCCCTCTGGTGCGCATGTTGCTCGCCGCCGATCGGAACCAGCATTTTGCCCGCGCCCGCATGACCGAAGAGCAGCGCAAGACCTCGCCCCTGGTCGACTACCGCCCGTTCGTCATTGCGGACGCCGACACCGGCCACGGCGGAGACGCCCACGTCCGCAACCTGATCCGCCGCTTCGTGGAAGCAGGAATCCCGGGCTACCACATCGAGGACCAAAAGCCCGGGGTCAAGAAGTGCGGCCATCAGGGCGGCAAGGTGCTGGTGCCCCAGGACGAGCAGATCAAGCGGCTGAATGCCGCCCGCTTCCAGCTCGACGTCATGGGAGTCCCGGGCATCATCGTGGCCCGCACCGACGCCGAGGCCGCCACCTTTTTGGACAGCCGCGGGGACGAGCGCGACCAACCCTTCATTCTGGGCGCCACCAACGTGGATCTGCCGAGCTACAAGGCGGGCTACGTCGCCATCTTGAAAAAGCTTCACGAGCTGGGAATCGACGAAGTCCGGGGGCACCTGATTTTCAAGCTGTCCCAAGATGAGTTAGCGGCGGCCGATGCCTGGCTGGAGCGGGCGGGCATCCATCGCAACATCCAGGAGACGGCCAAAGTGTTCAAGAGCTCCCGGGAGCCCATCGTCGATCTCATGCTCGACAAGATTGTCACGCGCTATCTGGACGCGTGGCAGGCGGAAGCCGGGCTGAAGACCTACGGCCAGGCCGTCGCCGACGTGATGGCCTTCCGGGAGGCCGAGGGGGAGCGATTCGACATGAGCCTCGAGGACTGGCGAGCCTTTGCCGGGAAGGCCTCGTTCTACGCCGCCCGCGAGACCGCCCGATCCTTGGGCATCCGGATCATCTGGGATGGCGAGCGGACGAAGACCCCCGAGGGTTATTACCAGGTGGAAAACGGCCTCGACCTGGCGATCGCCAGGTCCCTGGCGTCGGCCCCTTTCGCCGACCTGTTGTGGATGGAGACCAAGACGGCCGACCTCCAGGAAGCCCGGAAGTTCGCCGCGGCCATCCACGCCGAATACCCCGAAAAAATGCTCGCTTACAACCTTTCCCCGTCGTTCAACTGGGACACGACGGGCATGAGCGACGACGAGATGAAGCGGTTTCCGCAGGAGCTCGGAAAGCTGGGCTATGTCTTCAACTTCATCACCTACGGAGGCCATCAGATCGACGGACTCGCCGCCGAGGATTTCAGCACGGCCCTGAAGCAGGATGGCATGCTGGCCCTGGCGCGGCTCCAGAGAAAATTCCGCCTCCTGGAGTCCCCTTATCGAACGCCCCAGACCTTGGTGGGCGGCCCGCGGCTCGACGGGGCGTTGATGGCCTCCACGGGTCACACCGCCACGACTCAGGCCATGGGGAAAGGCTCGACCCAGTCCCAGCATCTGGTTCAGACCGAGGTGCCGCCGAAATTGCTCGCGGAGTGGCTCGGGGTGTGGGCGAAGCACTACAAGCTTCCGTTGGAGCTACGGGTCAAGCTGCGACCCTACACTCCTGGATCGGAGGTGCTGGAGCTCGGAGTGTTCAACGACGGCGGCGCCGAAGTGGCCAACGTCATCTTCTCCAACATTCATGACCGGCGAAACCGCTCCCTCCTGTCGGTTCGCGACCAGAATACCTTCGAGGAGTCGCTGCGTAAGAAACGCTTGATGACCTTGATTCATCTCTTCCTGATCTATCGCTACAAGGCGGTCTCCGTCCACTACGTCAGCCCCACCGAGGACAATCATTACCAGACCCGGAAGATGAAAAACCATGGGATCTTCAGCGAGGTGCACAGCGAAGTGGGCCAGGTCATCGTCGCCGAGGTCAACAAGGACCGTATCGCCGAGCTGCTGGAGCCGGATCGCAAGGCCCTGACCAAGCTGATCGACAAAACCGGTCCGCCCCCCACTTGATCCCCAAGGTTGGCGATGGTCAAGGAGGCGGTGACGAGGGCGCCCGGGGAGTCAGGTCCAGAACTTCGAAGGTGTGCTCCGCGCTGTGGTGATGGATGTAAA
>QHVQ01000154.1 GCA_003222305.1 Acidobacteriota bacterium
GGGGCACGCGGCCATGCGTTGGCTGGCTCTTTGCGAGCAGCCTTCGTCCCTGCGCCCTGGACAAATAGGAGTTTAGGTTTGTGTGCCCGACGGCCACTGGAAGAACTGGCCGTTGGCAAAGACAATGTCGCAGGCAAAGTCGCTGGTTGCCCCGCCGGTGACCACGCTGGGCTTTCCATCCTTGCCGAGACTGACGAAGGTGTACTCCGAGCCGTTGGTGGTATCGCCGGTGAACACCCAGCCGTGGTTCCACCCATCCGTGCCTGAAACGGTCTTCACATAGGTGGGCTGGATGAGAGGTGCCAGCGCGGCGTAGCTGCCCACTTTGGGATAGGTGTTGTTCTCCACCGCATACATCTCTACGGCGCTTCCAAGCTGACGCATGTCACCCATGGTTTTTCTCTGCTTTGCTTTGTCCACGGCGTTGACCAGATTCGGGATGGCCATGGCGGCGATGAGGCCGATGATGGTCACCACGATCAGCAGCTCGATGAGGGTGAACCCGGAGTTATTCTGCATGCACTTCCTCCTGACCGGCGGGGGATGGATGGCCTCTGCCGAAGTCGCGTCGTGCAGTCAGTCTACCCCGGTTCCCTCTTGGGGTCGAGAGGACCTCGCGAACTATCCGTACTTGCGAAGCAGCGCTCGAACGACACCCTGGATCCGCACCTCCTTGGCAGGGAGGAGCAGAGGCCCGAAGTCGGGGTTGGCAGGCTGCAGCCTTATCTTCCCTCTGTCCCGATAGAGTCTCTTCAGGGTGACCTCGCTCTCGTGCAACAGGGCTACCACGGTCTCTCCGTCCTCGGCCGACGCTCTCCGTTCCACCACTACATAATCGCCGTCTTGGATCTGGTCCTGCAGCATTGAATTTCCCGACACTCGCAGCACGTAGGCGCTGGTCCGAGGCACCAAAAAATCTGGCACTCCCACGAACTCTTGGGTCTGCAACGCCTCGATCGGCTTCCCCGCCGCCACCGTCCCCAGAAGCGGCAGCTCGACCACGCCGGCACTCGGGGGTCCCTCCGTCAGCTCCAGAAACCTTCGTCGACCCCGGCTCCGCCGGATGGCGCCCCGCGCTTCCAGCGCGCTCAGGTGCTTGTGAATGGTGGCGGAAGAGGAGAGAGAGAAGGCCTGCCCGATCTCCAGAAGACTCGGCGCATAGCCGCGCTCCCGGAGGAAATGCCGTAGAAACTCCAATATCTCCCGCTGCCTTCGGGTCAAAGACATGACCGGAAGCTAGGCGAAAGCATGGCGAAAGTCAAGAAGTGGAGCCGAATCGCTCCTCGGGCAGGTGGAAGAGGGCGTTGAAGGTGGTGAGGCTGCCGTAGCAGCGCGTGATGTAGTGCTGGAGCGCCACCTTCTCCTCATCGGTCAGCTTCGGGTGAGAATTGATTTTCTGCTCCAAGACCCGCAGCTGGTCCCGAACCATGACGATCTTGTGAAAAAAGACGTCGAGATCCACTTCCTTCTCCTGGGTGTCCGACTTGCCCGGCTTCAGGATCAGCTTGCCGCCAGCCCACCTGCCGCTCAGCTCGGACTCCCCGAGACCCAAGAGATCCTGGAGCGCGTCCCGGACGGCTGCACGGATTTCTTCGTGGATCATCTCCTCGTCTCCTTCAGGCTCATCCCGCTTGGGGCTGTTCAACTCTCGTTGGAGGGGTATTCTGGCGGGCACTTCCGCCTCAATGAGCTCGAGCCGGTGCTGCTCCGGACGCAGCGTCCGGAGTTCTCCCCCTTCGAACCGCACCTCGACCGTCTCCCCATCGCCAAATCCCTCCACCGCCACCACCTCTCCCCTGCCGAACTGGGAGCTGTAAATCTTGTCACCGGGCCTGAGTCGCTCCATGGCATCCTCTCCTTTCCTGGGGCCGGCTGTCCCCGAGACCGCAGGATTATACCCCCCGGACCGTCCCACCTGGGTTGAATGTCCTGAGGGGACAGGATCATAATACGTCCGATTTCATCGGAGGCGTCCGCTGGGAACCACCCACGCCCATCCTCCCGTCAAGCTCCTCGTCGCCCTGCTCACCCGGGACCTTCAGGTCATGGAGGAGGTGGAGCGACGCCTCTCCCGGCAATACGGCGAGGTGGAAGATCGTACCGAAATATTCCTCTTCACCTTTCCGGGACCCTTCCGCCGAGAGATGGGAGAGGACCTGAAAAAGCGTATTCTGTGCTTCGTGGACCTGATGCCCATCGAGAAGTTCCCCGAAGTCAAGACCTTTACCAATGATCTGGAATGGGAGTATCGGGAGCATCTCCCCGAGCGCTCTCGAAGGATCATCAACTTGGATCCAGGCTATCTCACCCTCTCGAAAGTGCTGCTGGCCTCCACCAAGAACCATCCTCATCACGTCTACCTGCGGGATGGAGTCTACGGCGAGCTGCTCCTGCGTTACCATCGGGGGTCCCTGCGCAATCTCCCCTGGACCTATGCCGATTACCGGTCTCACCTGGTGCATACCTTCTTCACTCAGGTGAGGGAGCACTACCATGAGCAGCTCCGGTCTCGATTCTCCCATCGGCGGGAAGGCTGAAGACGTTTCCGGTTCAAAGGAGGAACGCTGACGGAGGATTGGGATCCAGCGGCAAGTGAGCCAGAATCTCCAGCAGGTTTTCAGCCCGGCATGAGGTTGAGGCGCTACGGGCAACCGCTTCGGACTCGGGGTTCAATGCCAGCGAAAAACCCACGGCTTGAAACAGAGAAATATCCCCTTCCGAGTCACCCACGCCCATCACGCGTCCCGGGGCAATGCCGAACTGGTGGCAGAACAGTTCCACCGCTTCGTCCTTGCGCCCGTACTCGACGTTGATCTTCACCTCGCCCGTGAATCGACCTCCCCGGGTCACCAGCCGGTTGGCGATGGTGAAGTCCAGGTCCAGCTCCCGATGGACTCGGTCCGCGAGGAGGGTGAGGCCCGTGGAAATGATGCCGACTTTCAACCCCCGCTGCTGCAGATGGAGACGCAGGTCGCGCGCGCCGGGCCTCAGCGGAACCGCTTCCGCGATTCGCTTCAGATCCCCCACCGGTTTTCCCTTCCATCGCTCGGCGTCCAGCCGACAGAAAGTCGCGTAGTCGATCTTCCCCCCGCGGAACTGTCGCTGGAAATCATCGGCGTCGTCATGCCACTGCGCCAAGGCCTCGTGAAGGTGCTGCCAGAAGCTGGTTACGGGAGTCAGGGTCCCGTCCAGATCAAACAGGGCGGCGAGGAAGGGGGCCGGCATGAGAAGCTAGTCCTTCAGCTCTCCCCGCCGGTGGAGAGTCGCCACGACTTCCACGAGCTTGGGATCGTAGGCCGTACCGGAGAGCTCCTTGAGACGCGCTACGGCTTTCTCGTAGGACATGGACTTCTGGTAGGGCCGGTTGGTCGTCATGGCGTCGAAGGTGTCGGCAACGTTTACGATGCGGGCGATGAGGGGAATCTCATCCGCCTTCAACCCGCTAGGGTAGCCCCTCCCGTCCCAGCGCTCGTGGTGGTGCTTCACTGCCGGATTGATCTCCTTCATGTTCTTGATGGGTGCCAGCATGGAGGCCCCTTTTTCCGGGTGCTGCTTCATGTAGCGGTACTCCTCCTCGGTGAGCACCGAGGGCTTCCGCAGAATCCGATCGTCGATGCCGATCTTGCCGACGTCATGAAGAAGCGATCCGATCTCCACGTTTCGCACCTCCCGGGGGCCGAGCCTCAGCTCCTTGGCGATGAGCACCGAGAAACGGCTCACCCGGTCCGAATGGCCGCGAGTATACGGGTCCTTCTCGTCGATGGCCGCCGCCAGGGCTTTGATGGTTCCCAGGAAGAGCTCCTGATTCTCCTGGGCCGCGGCGTGGAGCCGCTTGATGTGGTCCTGAATCTGGTCCGACATTCGGTTGTAGGTTTCCGCCAGTTCCCCAATCTCGCTGTGGGAGCGCACGTCGGCTCGGGCCGCAAAATCGCCTCGGGCGAAGGTCCTTGCCGTCTCCGCCAGCTGATTGA
>QHVQ01000015.1:3447-3972 GCA_003222305.1 Acidobacteriota bacterium
CTCGAGATGGTCCAAGTGGAACTGCAACGCCAGCGGGGAGGGTGGTTCCTCCGGTATTTCATCGACCGGCCGGGCGGGGTTACTTTGGATGATTGCCAGGCCGCTTCCCGACAGCTCGGCATCGAGCTAGACGTGGAAGACCTGATTCCCGGACGTTACACTCTGGAAGTTTCTTCTCCGGGGTTGGATCGGCCGCTGAATACCGAGGAGGATTTTCGGCGTTTTGCCGGCAAGCTTGTAATCATTCACACGTACGAGCCCATTTATCAGCGACGACATTTCGTAGGTCGTCTGAGATCGCTGGAAGCAGGCATTGTGACCATCGAGGATGCCGGGGGCGGTAGGTGGGCTATACCCAGAAGCATCATTTCGAAGGCGCGGCTGGAAGTCGAACTGTAGTTTTTGGCCACGACCCTTCTTCTCAGGAATGAGGGAAACCATGAGCAGCGATATTCTCCAGGCCATTGAGCAGGTGGGACGAGAGAAAGGCATCGAGGTGGATGTCATTATCCGTGCCGTCGAAGA
>QHVQ01000015.1:4008-13302 GCA_003222305.1 Acidobacteriota bacterium
AAATTGGAGCACGCTTTAACCGCAACAGTGGAGCGCTGGAAGTCTTTGCCCGCAAGAAGGTGGTGGAGAGCGTGGCCAACCCCGATTTAGAAATCTCCTTGCAGGAGGCCGAACGGTTGGATCCTTCCATCAACATAGAATCGGTGGTGGAGATCCCTAGGCCGGTGGAGGGGCTAGGTCGCATTGCTGCCCAGGCGGCGAAGCAGATCATTTTTCAGAAAGTGCGCGAGGCAGAGCGCGAAAACATCTATAAAGAATACAGCGGTCGCCTGGGTGAGTTGATCAACGGTTTCGTGAAGCGCTTCGAGCGAGGAAGCATCATCGTAGATTTGGGTAAGACGGAGGCTGTCCTTCCCAAGAAAGAGCAGTCCAAGGCGGAACATTACACCCAGGGGGACAGGATTCGCGCCATCATCGTGGACGTGGACAAGAACGCTAAGGGGCCCCAGATCATCCTGTCCCGGACTGATCCGCGGCTTCTAATCAAGCTCTTTGAAATGGAGGTCCCCGAAATCTATGACGGCACCGTGAAGATCGAGGTGGCGGTGCGTGATGCAGGCGATCGCGCAAAGATCGCGGTGCGCTCCAAGGATAAGGACGTGGACCCGGTGGGAGCTTGCGTGGGAATGAAGGGATCCCGCGTCCAGGCTATCATCCGCGAACTCCGCGGCGAAAAAATCGACATTGTCCAATACTCCGAAGAGATCAACGCTTTCGTGACCCATGCCCTGAATCCGGCGAGGATCAATCGGGTTTCCGTTGTGGACCTGGAGGCAAAGGTTCTCGAGGTGGTTGTAGACGACGACCAGCTCTCTCTGGCCATCGGCAAGAAGGGACAGAATGTGCGTTTGGCCTCCCGCCTCGTGGGTTGGCGCATCGACATCAAGAGCGAGCAGGACAAGAAACGAGAAGTGGAAATGGAAATGGAGCGGATGGCCCGCGCCAATCGGCCGCTAGAAACCGTTGGAGATCTGAGCATCCGCGCGCTGCAAAAGCTTCAGGTGGCCGGCTTTACCACCATCGGCAGCGTGCTGGCGGTGGGGCTCGAAGGCCTCACCGCGATTCCCTCCATTGGCCCCAAGACCGCCGAGAAGATTCTCGTGAACCTTCGGGAAGTTCTGGACGCACCGCTCCCACAGGATACCCAGGGCGCCGAGGAGGAGCCTGCAGAGACGATCGCGGGGGAGATCCTGACGGAGACGCCAACCGAGATGGAGTCCCTAGCGGTCGCAGCGGAAACCGAACCCCTGAACTCAGAGCAGGCGACATCCGAGGAAGAATAGCTTTTCCGGACCCTACCAGAGGCACCAGAGGAATATGGGCAAAATTCGCGTTTACCAGTTTGCAAAGCTCCTCAAGATATCGAACGACGACGCGGTGGAGCTGCTCCGCAAACATGGGGTGGACGTCAAGTCGAACCTGAGCAGTGTGGACGAGGCTCTCGTCGAAAGATTCCAGCAGAAGACAGCTTCCTCTGCTAAGGCCGCAGCACGACCAGAATCTCCAGCCGCTCAACGGACGGGGCCTGCTGCGCAAACCAGTTATGTAACGAAGCCGCTTAAGACCGCGGGCGTTGTGAAGAGAGGCACCGTGGCCAAGGCCAAAGGGGCTGGAGGCCATGCGGCCAAGACCGCCCCAGCTTCTGCCGTAAAGTCTCCGACCCGCCCCTTGCCTCCAGCCTCCGCGCCCAAACTGCCTTCGGGGGCCACGGTGAAGACTTCATCGCCGCGCCGTCCCGCAACCGCCTCCTCGGTGCCGGCTGCACCGAGAGGTCACGCGCCAACCCGAGCCGGCTCTCCCCCAGGAGCCCAGGCCCGCATCACTTCCCCAAGTGCAGGCCCCCAGCCACTCCGGCCACCTGTGCCCACGGCGCCCCCACACCAGCCCATGGCCGTCCCGGCCCCCGCTGCAGCCAAGCCAGCGCCTGCCCCGCCTGCTCCTCCCAAGGACGTCGTGCTCACGGAGGGGGTGACGGTCAAAGAGCTGTCCGACAAGACCGAAATCAAATCCAAAGACATCATCAAGAAGCTCCTTGACCGGGGAATCTTAGCCACCATCAACCAGCCGTTGGAGATCGAGGTGGCCAAGCAGATCTGCCGTGATTTTGGCTATGAGGCATCCATCATCTCCTTCGAAGAGGACGCCATCCGCGAACACGCCACAGCAGTCCCTTCGGGCAGTCTGAAGCCGCGCGACCCCGTGGTGACCATCATGGGGCACGTGGACCACGGGAAGACCTCTTTGCTGGACGCCATTCGAGAGTCGAAGATCGCCGAGCAGGAACACGGGGGAATCACCCAACACATCGGCGCTTACCACGTGGAGGTGAGAGGGAGAGGTATCACCTTCATCGACACGCCCGGCCACGAAGCCTTCACCCTCATGCGGTCCCGGGGGGCGCGGGTCACAGATGTCGTGGTGCTAGTAGTGGCGGCTGATGATAGTGTGATGCCCCAAACCGTAGAGGCCATTGACCACGCCCGCGCCGCCGGAGTCCCGATCGTGGTGGCCATCAACAAGATCGACAAGCCTGGGGCCAATTTAGATCGGGTCAAAAAGGCACTGGCTGACCAGAAGTTGCTCGTGGAAGACTGGGGCGGCGACGTCGTGAGCGTGGCGATTTCCGCAAAGCAGCGAATTCACATCGATGAGCTGCTGGAGATGATCCTTCTAGTGGCCGACCTGAACGATTTGAGGGCGGACCCCGCCCTGCCGGCCACCGGGACGATTCTTGAGGCGAAACTGGACAGGAACCGGGGAGCACTAGCCACCGTTCTGGTTCAGAATGGTACCCTCAGGGTGGGTGATGCCTTCATCGCAGGTGCTGTGAGCGGCAAGGTTCGAGCCATGCTGGACGACCGGAGCCGAAAGCTCTCCCAGGCAAGGCCCTCCATCCCGGTGGAGGTCATGGGTCTCCAGGGAGTCCCCCTGGCGGGCGACCGGTTCCAGGTCATCGAAGACGAGGTCAAGGCGCGCCAGATCGGAACTTTTCGACAGTCGAAGCTCCGCCAGGAAACCCTGGCCAAGTCTTCCCGGCTTTCTCTGGAACACCTCTTCCAGCAAATCAAGGAAGGAGCCATTAAGGAACTCCCCATTGTCCTGAAAGCCGACGTCCAGGGATCCGTTGAGGTGCTCGCTAAGAGTCTCAAGGACCTCTCCACTGACCAAGTCAAGCTCCGCATGATTCACACGGGCACGGGGGCCATCACCGAGACCGACGTGCTTCTTGCATCCGCCAGCAACGCCATCATCGTTGGGTTCAATGTCCGCCCCGATCGATCCGCCGCCGATCTGGCGGACAAGGAAAAGGTTGACATCCGCTTCCACACGGTCATCTACGAAGTCCATGACGAAATCAAGAATGCCATGGTGGGTCTGCTGGATCCCAGAACAAGTGAGCAGTACTTGGGACGAGCGGAGATTCGGAACACCTTCAAGATTCCCAAGGTGGGCACTGTGGCCGGCACATACGTGGTGGATGGCAAGATGCTCCGGGGCTCCCAGATCCGCCTGCTGCGGAACAATGTCATCGTCCATCAGGGCCGAATGGTTTCGTTGAAGCGGTTCAAAGAGGACGTGGGAGAAGTCAAGGCCGGTTACGAGTGCGGTATCGGCATTGAGAGGTTTAACGACCTAAAGATCGGCGACATCATCGAAGCATTCAAGATCGAAAAGGTGTATCAAAAGACGCTCTAGGCCTCCGGAGCAGACGGCCGCCCGGCCAGTGGGAGTCCTTGCGTGAACGTCGGTCTGTGCGTCGTTGAGATCCACCTGATCGGCTCTCACTCCCTCAAGGAGAAACGAAGGGTTCTGCGTCGTCTCAAGGATCAGATCCGGGCTAAGTTCAACATCGCCGTTGCGGAAATTGACCACCAGGACCTCTGGCAGCGGGCTACCCTGGGGATGGTGAGCATTTCATCATCCCGTGAACCCCTGGAAGCCTGCTTCAGTAAGGTCCGGGCCATTCTCGAGCGGGAAATCCCGGGCGATCTGGCGAGTTTTCACGTCGAGTTTCTGAGCTGAGAGTACCGAAATGAGTCGTTCGCGGCGGGCACGGATCGCTCAGGCGCTCCGCGACGAGGTTTCGGCGCTATTGCGGCGGGAGATCCGGGATCCCCGGGTGGGGTTCGTGACCATCACCGACACCTCCGTCAGTCCCGACCTGACCCACGCCCGGGTGTACGTGACGGTGCTGGGAGATGAGAGGGCCCGGCGTGATTCCCTGGCCGCCCTCAACCGCGCCTCTGGCTTTCTGCAACGCCAACTGTTCCGGAGTCTGCGGCTTAAGAAAGCGATGACCCTCGTTTTCGAATTCGACGATACCGTGCAGTCCGGGAACCGGATCGAGGAGCTCCTGCACCAGATCCATGGCACGGGAGCGGACGAGGAAGAATGAATACCCACGGCGTCTTGCTCGTCGACAAGGAAGAAGGCCTTACGTCCCACGGGGTCGTTGAGGAGGTGCGGCAGATCCTCGCCCAGCAGCGTGTCGGGCACACCGGGACCCTCGATCCCATGGCTACGGGACTGCTGCCGCTCTGCCTCGGGAAAGCCACTCGACTGTCCCGATTCCTGACCTCCTCGGACAAGACCTACAGGGGGATTATCCGCTTCGGAGTAGCCACCGATACCCACGACCGACAGGGAAAGCCTTTGGGGCCTCAGAGGGAAATCTGCTTCACCGAGGCCCAGCTCTTGCGGGCAGTGGCGGCTTTGACTGGTCCCATCACGCAGGTTCCGCCGATCTTCTCTGCGAAAAAGCACCGAGGCGTACCCCTCTATCGGTTCGCGCGCAGGAATCAAGATGTCCCCCGGGAACCCGTGCGAGTGACCATCCACCAGCTGACGGTGCTGGAACTGCGGGCGGAGGAGATGGAGTTCGAAGTGAAGAGCTCACCGGGAACCTACATACGGGTCCTGGCTCACGACCTGGGAGAGACTTTGGGGTGCGGCGCCCACCTCCACGCTCTCCGACGGACCGCGTGCGGAGATTTTCGGGTGGCGGAGGCCTTCACCCTCACGCAGCTCGCGCAGATCGTCGTGGGAGGAGCACTGGAAGATGTTCTCGTCCCTCTCGAGAGGATTCCTCTGGGATTCGGGACGGTAGTCGCGAATCGTCACGGACTCCTCGCGGTCCGCAACGGCAGGGTTCTCGGAATCCGGGAGATTCTCCCGTCCCGCTCCAGTCTTGCCGAAGGACAGTGCCGGGTAGAAAGCGAAACGGGTGAACTCCTGGCCATCGGCCGTGTTCTAAGGCGGGAGGGCTCGGGAATACCGTTCGTGCAGCCTCAGATCGTCTTCCCTCATGAATGATGGCCAGGTCGGGGTTTACACCCGCCCGCGCCGTGTGTTAAAGTGTCGCCATCTTTTGCACCTTTTGGTCGCCGTATCCGTCGCGGTAAGCCATCTTTTGGGCGGCCCACCGGCATGTTGCCCTGAGGGGGGAAGCATTGAACATCACCAAGGACCGGAAGAGCGAAATCATTGAGTCCTACAAGACCCACTCCGGCGACACGGGCTCTCCTGAGGTTCAAGTAGCAATCTTGAGTGAACGCATCGAGCACCTCACCGAACACTTTAAGACTCACCGCAAGGATCATCATTCTCGTCGCGGCCTACTCATGATGGTGGGCACCCGGCGCCGACTTCTCGATTACCTGAAACGTACGAATGCCGATCGCTACAAGGAACTGATCAAGAAACTGGGCATCCGCAAGTAGGGCCTATGGGCCGTGCCTTGGTCGGACCCGGGCGGAAGGATGGAAGTTCCCGAACAATTAAGGGTTTTCCTCTGGCTTAATCCTGATCATAGTTTTCCTTCACCCTTAATTATTGTGTGCTTCATCCCCTCCACCCGAACCTGCCGAAGCCGGCGTCTGATGGATCCTTCCCAGGGTGCCCCATTCTCACGACCCTGAGGAGGCCCAACATTGAGCGTTCGAAAAGAAGTGTCCATCGGCGACCATTCCATATCCCTTGAGGTCGGGAGGGTGGCCAGGCAGGCCGATGGAGCCGTGCTGATCCGCCAGGGCGACACCGTCGTCCTGGTCACGGCCACTGCCGACCGGAAAGAGCGGGAGGGGCTCGACTTCCTTCCCCTGACCGTCGACTATCGGGAAAACACGTACGCCGCGGGAAAAATCCCCGGCGGATTCTTCAAGCGGGAGGGGCGTCCCAACGAAAAGGAGACGCTCACTTCCCGGATGATCGATCGTCCCATCCGACCCCTGTTCCCCAAGGGCTGGCGCTGCGAGACGCAGGTGGTCGCTCTGGTGCTCTCCGCCGACCTGGAGAATGACCCCGACATCTTGGCCGTCACCGGGGCCTCAGCAGCTCTGACTCTCTCCGACATCCCTTTCGAAAGCTCCGCCGCCGCGGTGCGAGTGGGCCTGAATGATCAGGGCTTCATCATCAACCCCACCACCTCCCAGCTGGAGTCCAGCAGGTTGGACCTGGTCGTGGTGGGCACCGAGACCGAGGTAGTGATGGTGGAGGCCGGCGCCACCGAAGTTTCCGAACAGGAGATGGTGGATGCCATTCTCTTCGGGCAGTCCCACATCGTAAAGCTCGTGGCATTGCAGAATGATCTTCGCCGGGAGCTGGGCAACACCAAGCGCACTGCATCCCCTGTGGAGATTCCCACAGCCATCCGCGATGAAGTGGAGTCGCGGATCGCCGAGCCGCTCTGGCAAGCCATGAAGATTCGTACCAAGATTCTCAGTTACCGCCGCATTGCCGAGCTACAGAAGGATCTGCTGGAGAGTTATCCAGAGGAGCCAGCCGAAACCCGAGCTTTCGCGAAGGCGGCTTTCCAGGAGGTCCACAAGAAACTGGCCCGTGCGGAAATCCTGGACAAGGGGAGTCGGTTCGACGACCGGGCCTTCGAACAGGTTCGGCCCATCACGTGCGAAGTGGGGTTCCTTCCCCGAACCCACGGCTCCGCCCTCTTCACCCGGGGCGAGACCCAGGCGCTGGTTACCACCACTCTGGGCACCTCCGAGGACGCCCAGACCCTGGACTGGCTGGAGGGAGAATCAGAGAGACGCTTCATGCTCCACTACAATTTTCCCCCCTTCAGCGTGGGGGAAGTTAAGTTTCTCCGCGGCCCGGGTCGCCGGGAGATCGGCCACGGGGCCCTGGCGGAGCGGGCGCTTCGTCCGATGATTCCTAGCGATGAACAGTTCCCCTATACTATCCGGCTCGTCTCCGACATTCTGGAATCCAATGGTTCCTCCTCCATGGCCTCCATTTGTGGCGGCTCTCTGTCCCTCATGGACGCCGGGGTGCCCATGAAATCCGCCGTGGCCGGAATCGCCATGGGCTTGGTCAAGGAGGGCGACCCCTACGTTATCCTCAGCGACATCGCCGGGTCCGAAGACCATTACGGTGACATGGATTTCAAAGTCGCGGGGACCCGCAAGGGAATCACCGCCCTCCAGATGGACATCAAGGTCAAGGGCCTCAGCCGCAAGATCCTGCAGGAGGCTCTGGCCCAGGCCCACAGGGGCCGAATGCACATTCTGGACATCATGGAGGCCACCTTGGCTCAGCCCCGGGCCGACATTTCCACCTACGCCCCGAGAATCTTCAGCATACGGGTCCCGAAAGACAAGATCCGTGAGGTTATCGGCCCGGGCGGAAAGATGATCCGCTCCATCATCGAGCGCACGGGATGCAAGATCGACGTGGATGACGACGGAAAGGTCGACATTGCCTCGATCGATGAGGCGTCCGCGTTGAAAGCCATGGAAATCATCAAGGAGATCACCGCCGAGGCGGAGGTGGGCAAAACCTATCTCGGCAAAGTCGTTCGCGTGGTTGCCTTCGGCGCTTTCGTCGAGATCCTCCCCGGCATTGAGGGTCTCCTTCACATCTCCGAGATCGCCGAGCACCGGGTCAAAGAAGTCACCGATGAGATTCAAGAGGGGGAGGAAATCCTTGTGAAGGTCATCGACGTGGACGGGGATCGCATCCGGCTGAGTCGGAAGGCTGTTCTACGTGAAAAGCGTGGGGAGACGGCAGACGTCGAGCCGATTCCCCCGCGTCAGGTTGAACGGGGCCGGGCCGGGAGGCCGCATCGGCGCCCCCGCTGACGGAGGGTACGTCGGATGAAGCTGGGAAGCTGGCTCATCGCCCGCGGTAAGCTCACAGGCGTACAGTTGAAGAGGGCCTTACTGGATCAGTCGTTTTACGGCGGACACCTCAGCTCCAGCCTCATGAAGCTCGGCTATCTGGATGAGCCCGCTCTGGGCGAGTATCTGGCTCAAATTTTCCGCGTCCCTTATGCCAACCAGGAGCAGTTCAGGGAGATCCCGGAGCAGGTCCTCCGGATGATCCCCGAACAGCTCGCTCAAAAACATCAGCTGGTTCCCTTGGCGGTCGCCGGCAAGAAGCTCCGCCTGGCGATGATGAACCCTTCTGACATTCTGGTGATGGACGAGGTGTCCTTCCTGACCGGCCTGACGGTGGAACCCTGGATATCCTCCGAGAGCCATCTCCTGGACGCCCTCGAGCGCAACTATCATTTCCATCGATCCACCCGGGAGACGATTCCCCTCTCGGACCCGGGGGAAGGTCCGGGAAACCCTCATTCCGCCCGACTCCGCTTCCTGGAATCCTCCGACTCGCCCGGAACCCTTACATCGGATTCGGCTGCTCCTGGCGACCCGTCAGAGGAACTGGGTCTGGATGGCCGCCCGCTGTCTCTCACCGCTGACGCAGTAACGGAGCTGTACCCTAATGTGGCCGTCCCTCCGGCGGACGTGGCTTCGGCAGGGTTGCTTCCTCGTTCCCTGGATGAGTGGAGGGAGAATCTGGAGCCCAGGTCGACAGCGACCGCTTCCGAGGAGGTGCCGCGGCCGTTGCTCCACGCGGAAGTGTCCCCTCCCCCCGGAGTAGCTTCGACTACAACCACCTCGGAGGTCTCCCTGCCCCCGAAGGCCTCTCCTCCCGTAACGGCTGTGACGCAACTTCCGATACCCTCCGCGCGTCGGCCGGCCCTGAGCCTCGTCCCGATGCCTCCGCTCATCACTGTGGAGGAGGTCTCGGAAAGGCTCAAGAACAGCCAGGCGCGCGATGAAATCTTCGAATCGATCCTCGATTTTTGCGCTGGCCGATTCTCGCGTTCCGCCCTCTTCTTGGTGACCCAGGAGAAGGTGGTGGGGTTCGGCGGGCGTGGGGAGGGATTCGATTCTGACAGGCTACGGGCAACCGTGGTTGGCCTGGACGCACCCTCGATCTTTTCTTACTTCCGTATGGGTAGCCAGTTCTATTACGGTCCCGTGCCGGGGTTGC
>QHVQ01000015.1:13324-40216 GCA_003222305.1 Acidobacteriota bacterium
ATCGGGTTCTGCTGGTGCCCATTCATATCAAGGAGCGGCTCATTGCCCTGGTGTATGGAGATTACTCCGGGACCCGGCGCGAGGAACCGGACATCGTCCTCTACCGTCGGCTGGTCCAAAAGGCGTTGCTGGCGCTGGAAATCCTGATCCTGCGCAATAAAATCGGCATGCTCTGAATGGCGGGCACCCACCCTCCCTCCCGGATTGCCTGTCAGCTTCAACCCCGGGCAAGCGGCGGCCGGATTCTATGGCTCAAGCGGATCCTTCTCCGGAGATTCTAGACAGCTCCCAGCGGCTCGTGGCCCTGCGTCTGGTTCGCGAAGCCGTGGAGTCCTGGACGACCCAGGGGCATCGGATCCCGATCCCTCCCGATTCGGGCCTCAGCAGGCTGCACGTTCCCGCCTTTGTGACGCTTACCCTCGAACTAAAGCTCCGCGGCTGCATCGGCTGTCTCGAACCGGACCGTCCTCTCGACGAAACGCTCGTGGATTGTGCCATCGCAGCGGCCAGCCACGATTCCCGCTTCCCGCCCGTCACGGCGCAGGAGCTGCCCGCTCGGGGACCCCCGCAGCCTGCGGGTGGGTCTAGACGGGTTGCTCGTGGAAATGTCGGGGAGAAGGGGGCTCCTGCTGCCACAGGTAGCGCGCGAGCAGAAGTGGGATCGGGAGACCTTCCTGGATCATGTTTGCCTGAAGGCAGGACTGAAAGCGGGGGACTGGCGTCGGGGCGCCCGCGTGTGGGTCTTTCGCGCCCAGGTCTTCGCCGAGGGCGGCCCCGCCTGAACCGTCGGTGCCCTTTCTTTCTACCTCAGCTCCACCAGGTTCCCCACCTCCACGTCCCGCACGGCGTAGGTGATCTTCGCAGAAGCGGTCCGCTCCGACGCGGTGATGACGGTGAGCTGGCCGATAGGCTTGCGGGGGAACAGCATGTGGCGGTCCTCTTCGCGCAGCTCCTGTGACTTGTAGCGGCGGTTGTTCCACTTGTAGTCATAGGTCACGTCCCGCTGCTTGGGCGGCAGGTTGTTGAGGTAAATCAGCAGGACGTCTCCAGGGCGCACGCCGTCTCTGGATCCCAGATCCACGTCCACCATGGATCCCATAGTGGCCTCGCCGATGCCATCTTGGAGGTGCACGATGTACCCGTTAGCCTTCCCACTGGGTTCCACGTCCAGTTTGTTGAAAGCGACTTCGCGGCTGGGTGGGACGCTGATGTTCGGGTCCTGCTCCAGTTCGAATCCCACCTCGATACGGTCCTGACAGCTTTCAGTGATCTCCGCGATTGAGGTCCTGTCCTGGACGGCCAGCACCTTAAGTCTGCCCAACCGTCGCACGTAAGTCCCCACCCATTTGTCGGTCACCGGGTGGAAGACCTCGCTCCCTTTGGCAATGACTAGAAAGGTGTCACCAGGGTGGACCTTGCCGCCGTCTTTTCCCCCATTGATGTACACCAAGTCGCCTGCCGACAACCCCACCTTGGGGTCTTCCGAATTGGCGATGTAGAGGTCGGTCTTCTTGTAGTTTGCTCGGACTTGACCGGTGCAGTAGATGTCGCTGTGATCCGCAGCCGGCTCCGGACCCTTCTCCCCCGAAGCGATGGTCTCGGAAGGCGCCACTTCTTGCGGCATCTCCGAAGGCGTCTCCTCTTCGGGGGTGGCCTCGGTCGCGGCGGGAGGCGGAACCGCGGGGCCCGCCGGCGCGATCTCGGAAACCACCGTCGGCCGCGGGGGTAGAATCAGTGGATCTCCGGGATAGATCCAGTGGGAGTCCAGAATGTAGCGGTTCTCGTTCCAGATCTGAGGCCAAAGGTACGGGTTTTGAAAGTGGGTCCCGGCGAGGCCCCAAAGGGTGTCGCCGTTCACGATGATGTGAACCTGAGCTCCCTCAGGGAACGACTCCGGGTCGGGCGGTTGATACGGAGTCCAGTGATTCCCTACCTTCTTCAGGTGTTTTGGTGGGGTGGTGGATTCAGGCACCTGGCTCGCGGTGATGGCGGGTGCGCTGCTGGCCGCGGGCCGGGCCGCGTCGCTCTTTTCGGCAGCCGCGGGGAGGGCTTTCTCCGGTTCCTTCCGTTCGGCGTCTGCGGGGGTGGACTGTTCCGACCCTTGCGCCGGAGCCGCAGCCTGGCCAGCGCCCTCTCCCCTTAGGGGATGCGCCGTGGCAACAAGGAGTAACCCCAGGAGGAGGTACCCTGCCTTTCTCAATGAATCCTGAATCTTCATGCCCAATCTCCCTGTAGAAAACTCCCGTTCTCGCAGATTTTCCCCCCTTAAAGATAGGTGCACTGCCAGAAGTGTCAAGGATATGAGGTCATTACTAGTATGTAATTGGTGCTCCATGGCATCGGAAATCCCGCCCGACGGGGACCGGACGGATCCGAGCCGGCGGAACCGCCAACTTTCTCTTTTGCAGCGAATTAGTGAGGTGAGGATTTCTTGATTTCGTCCAAGGTGGCCTGGGCTACTGTCGCTACCTCGCTTTTGGGAAAGGCCTGAACCACCGTCTCCAGACTCTCGGCAGCCCGGTTTCGATCACCCAGAGCCAGATAGGAGAGTCCTACCTTCAGAAAGGCATGGGGGACGCGGTTTCCGAACGGGTACTGATCGATGACTCTGCGGAACTCGAGGATTGCCCGGCGATAGTCCTTTTGCGAGAAGAGACATTCGCCGATCCAGTACTGGGCATCATCAGCCAGATCGCTCTCGGGAGACCTGGCAAGGAACTCAGCGAACTCCTGCTGTGCTCGAGCAAAGTTTCCACTGTTGAGCTGGGCGTATCCGTCCACGTAGAGCTTGTCGGGCTCGACCCCTGCAGGAACACCGGGCTGAGGCGAAGGTGACACCGCCGAGCCGGCGGGGGAGGCCGGCGTTGAGGAGGGAGGGCTCAACGGCTGAACGCTTCGGGTTGGGCCTTCTTCCCCCAAGTCTACCGTGGCGCCGGGGATCAGCGCCTCCTCCTGGGCCTCCGCATTCTGTGCCGTGCCAGGCGCAGGGGCTGGAGACGTAGGACCCGATGTCCCGGAGTTGGATCCGCTGGCCCCTTTCTCTCTCAGCTCCTGTATCTCCACCTGGGCTTCCGCGTTGCGCTTCTGCAGCTCGTAGATCCGGTTCTGGAGATCTTGAACCTCGGTGGTTTTGAGGTCGGGATTGCGGCGGGAGACGCAGCCCGAGATGAAAAGCACCACGAGCATCCCTGTCAGGAGTGACCTCGATGGACGATCTGAATTCACGCTCAGTGCCAAGATGGTCTCACCTCATCCGGGATTACATTATAAGGGCTGGCTTTGAGAAGGGTCAAACGTTTTCCCTTGGGGGAGATTCTTTCCCGGCCAACTGATAGAAGGAAAGCTCTGTGTCGCCGTAATGAGCCGTGCGCAGGTAGCGCAGGAGACGGTGCGGTCCATGGGGAGACCAGGACTTGCGGTGCTCCAGAACGATCCAGGCCCCGGGACTCATCACAGATCCTCCGGCGAGCATTTCCAGGACCCGCGTGCGCAACTCCGAATCATAGGGTGGATCGACGAAAGCCACATCGAACGTCCCCTTCCCTGCCAGCCGGAAGAGGCAGGCGGGAAGCCGGCCGGCGAACGTCTTTCCCCGGCTCTCTAGTCCGCAGGCCAAAAGGTTTTCTCTGATGGCCCGGACATTCGCGCGGCTCGCCTCGACGAAGGACGCCTGGACTGCACCGCGACTGAGTGCCTCGATTCCCACGGATCCGGTGCCGGCAAAGAGGTCCAAAAAACGATGCCCCCTAACTCTCTCCCCCAGGATGTCGAACAATGCCTCGCGAACCCGGCTAGAAGTGGGACGGGTGTCCCTCCCCTCGGGGGAAATGAGGGTGAAGCCACGTTTTTCTCCGCCAATGATCCTCAGGCGTTTCATTCGATTCCCGCACCGTGCGAAGCGGTTCCATGCCCCAGTCCGGCAGCATAGAAGCCTGCCAGATCCTCGTCAACATCGGTCGAGGCGAGAGGGACATTCCTTGACTCGGAGGCGGCTTACGGCTAGGATGTGCGCGGTCTCAAAGTCCGTGAACTCCCAGCAGTTACGGAGCATTTCATCCTGTCCGGGAAGCCTCCGCACCGCTTCACTCCCTTCCGGTCGTTGTCCCGGATTCCTCGCCGTCTCTTGCTCGCGGTCCTTCTCCTCTTCTTGATTCGCACCGGTGGCCCCTGGGCCGCCCGGGGAATTCTCGCCATGCGTCCCGGTCCGCCGGATAGACCCGGTGCCGTCATTGCCGGAGATTTCAATCTGGATGGCAAGATCGATCTGCTGCAGGCGAATTTCGCAGCGGGAGACCTCTCCCTCTTCCAAGAAGACCCCTCGGGCGATTATGTAGAGCGAAGCCCTTCACCCTTCGTGGTCATGGATGGACCCACATTCCTCGCCGTGGGCGACCTGAACGGGGACAACCGACCTGACGTAGTGATCGTAAACCGCTTGGGCCGGGGGATCTCCATCATGCTCTCGGATGCCGATCGCACCTTCGTCGCCAAGCCGAATCTCGTGGTAGGTCGCAATCCGCAGGCAGTTGCCGTGGCAGATTTTAATCGCGACAAGCGGCTGGATTTCGCGGTCACCAGCGAAATCGATGATGTGGTCTATCTTTTCAACGGCCGGGGGGACGGCTCCTTCACTTTTGCACGACTGGTGGACATAAGGACCCCGACCCAGAAGACCGCCAAGACATCGGTGGGTGCGTACGGCATAGCGTCCGGCGACTTCAACCGAGACGGCAAGCTGGACCTCGCGGTGACCCAGTACCAGACCGATCTCCTGGCCATACTTCTGGGGAATGGCAACGGAACCTTTCAGACCCCAGTGACGATCCCGGTGGGACGGCATCCGACCTATCTGGCCACGGCCCGTCTCAACGATGACCTGCTCCCCGGTGATACCGACGATTTCGTAGATCTGGTGATCCTGCTCACCGGAGGCAAGCAGAATCCCGACGATCCATTGGAACCTCCGGTGCCCGGCGGCATCGTGCCGCTTCTGGGGAACGGGGACGGCACGTTTACGCCGGGAGCTCCCCTGACGGAAAGCCTCGCGGATGCACCGCTTCAGTTTGCCAGAGGCAGGCTTCGGCTGGGAGTACCGGGTTTCGACGACGTGGTGGTGGTCAACTTCGGGACCAGCACGTTGGCTCTTTACCCCGCCAGCGGGGCCGGAGGCTTCCTCCCCCCCACACCGCTGGGAGGACCCGCTTCGACGCTTCGAAGCCCCAACGCGGTGGCCTTGGCGGACCGAGACGGCGACGGATTCATCGATCGGATCGTGGCTACCAATTACGGCGTTGGGATCTGTTCCGGGGGCACCAATTCCGGCGTTAGCTGCACTTCAAACCTGGATTGTCCCCTAGGTTCCTGCAAGTTCTCTGGCGGCGATTCGCTGACGCTGTTCGACGGCGGCGGGCTGAATCCGTTCGTAGAGGTTCCCTTCTCGCCAGTCACCGCCACGCGGAACCCGGTGGCGTTGGCGGCGGGATTCCTGGACTCCGGCTCCACCTCCGACATGGCGGTGCTCTCCCTGGGGAATTCCTCGCTTCAGACCTTCGACTCCATGAACAACGGTTTCTTCTTCAAGCGCCGCCAGACTCCTCTCCCCTCGGGCTGTGGGCCCACGGCCTTGGCTCTGGCCGACTTCGACAGGGATGGCGCGGCCGACGCCGCAGTGGCGGTCACTGACCTGGATGGCTCGGTTGGCCCTTCCACCTCGCCAGGCTTTTCCATCCTGACGGGCAGCGGCCTGGGCACTTTCGGTGTGGCGGTTGGAACCTGCTCCGGCGGATCGAGCTCGGGCGCAAGCTGCACTGCCGACGCCGGCTGCCCCGGGGGGGGTAGCTGCTCCTTCTCACTCAGTCTGGGAGCGTGTCAGGGAGGAGACAACGACGGGAAGGCGTGCGCGGCCGACGGGGACTGTCCGTCGGGCACCTGCCTGCTCCCCTCTCCTCCGATACCCCTGGCGGCCCCGGCCGCCTCCTTGCTGGCAACGGATCTGAACTCTCTCGACGCCGATCGGGATGGGGTCCCCAACATCTCCGACAACTGCCCCACCCGCTCCAATCCGGCTCAGGCCAGTACGCGGGGTCTGACCTGCGTCTCTGGAACCAACAATGGACTGCCATGCACCACGAATGCTCAGTGCCCCGGAGGAACCTGCTCAGGGCTCGATCCTCGAGGAGACGATTGCGACAGTGACTCGGCCGATCCCGATGGCGATCAAATTGTGGACGTGGACGACAATTGCCCCGACACCTACAACCCGAAGCAAACCGATTCCGATGGGAATTCTGTGGGGGACGCCTGCGATCACGATCCGGATGTGACGGCCCTGGAGGCCTCTCTGAACCAGCTGGAGGTCTTCATGCGCTTTCTGGGAGGAGGGGGCTTCGACCCTCCGTCCACGATCCAGCTTGGATCGGCTCCCGACAGCCTGGAGATCGGCTCGTTCACACCGGGTGACAGGACCCTGGATCTCGTGGCTACCGAGCCTGCTGCGGGCGGGTTTCAGGTCCTCGAGGGAGACGGTACGGGAGGGTTCACTCCCCTTACCCTGGTGCCCTTGGGCGGGAGCCCAGGGGCTATGGCCGTGGTGGACACCAACCCGGAGGACTTAGATCTGGATGGTGTGCCGAACGCATCCGACAACTGCCCCACCCGCTACAACCCGACTCAACGGGACACCGACGGGGACGGTGCTGGCGACGCTTGCAGCCGTGTGGAGAACCCCGACGGCGACACGGTGGTCACGCTTCTCGCCAAGCGATTCGACAACTGTCCCGACGTTTACAATTTCGCCCAAACCGACACCGACGGGGATGGTATCGGTGATGCCTGCGACAGCAACCCGCTGGTCTACAATCCCGCGGACGATGAGGACGGGGACGGCGTTCCCAACTCGACCGACAATTGCCCCACCCGCTACAATCCCAACCAGGAGAATTTCAACACCGACTCGGTTGGAGACGCCTGCGCCCAGGCGACAGATCCGGACGGCGATCTCTTCAACACGGCCTCCATCACCCGGGACAATTGCCCCGACACGTACAATCCCGACCAGCAGGACACCAATGCCGACGGCATCGGAGACCTCTGCGAGGATCTTCCGGACCTGGCGATCGCGGATTCGACGGCCAACACGCTCCAAATAGTGATCCAGTGTCCTCCGGGCCAATGCCCTCAAGGCAACTGGGAGCCCCAAACCCCCCTCCCGGTGGGGATCCAGCCCACTGCCGTCACCGCGGTGGATCTCAACGGTGACGGGATTAAGGATCTGGTGGTGGCCAACACGGGAAGCGACACCTTGAGTGTCTTTCTCGGGAATGGTGATGGCACATTCCTCTCCGATCCCGCATTCGATGTCCCCGTGCTCCCCGGTCCGAGGACGCTCCAGGGGGGCTTCTTCAGCCGTGACGCTGTCCTGGACTTCGAAGAGGTCACCACTCTGAGCCCCTCCCTCAACACTCCCGTGCTCGCAGTGAATGTCATCTCGGAGAGGGCCGACATCGACGGCTCGGGCCGGGTGAACGGACGGGATCTGGCCTTTTGGGCCAGAGGCTTCGGGTTTTCGCGCAAAGACGCCGGCTACCCGGGATCCAGGGACGCCGACATCAATTTGGATGGAAAGATCGACGGGCTGGACTTGGTCTTTATCACCACACAGTTCGGCAAAAGCGTGCCGCGTCCCGCCCCCTAAGGAGATGCGGCGAACCCCTAGGGCTCGTCGATGGGAAGGTTGTAGTAAAAGCCGAACGTTACCCCCTCCGCGTCTTTCGGAAAGTTGGACGGGAGGGGGGGAAGGGGGTTGGAGGCCCGGATGGCGTTCTCTGCGGCTCGGTCGAAGGGGGTGATTTCGGAGGAGCGGATCACCGCCAGGTCGCTGATGCTGCCGTTCTTCTCGATGACGAAGCGGATGAACACCTTCCCCTTCTGCCCGTAGTAGGCGGCGATGGGAATTCGGTCGTACCAGTTTTTCTTGATGATCAGATAGAGTTGTCGCGCGTAGTCCCCCCAGTCGAATCCCTTGGTGTCGAAGGACAGGGTTCCGTAGTTGTTCCCCTGCAAGTAAGCGGGGTTGTCGAACCCGCTAAAATCGTAGGTCCCCGACTCCAGCTGTCTCAGGGCCTTTTGAAAAGCAGCCCGCCGATCCTCCGCGTCGGGATCCGATCCTCGGCTTCCCCTTTGTCCCTTGCTCGACTCCCGGGGGCCTTCGTCCGTGACCGGCGGGACTTCCGTTTGTCTGGAGTTCTCGGAATCGGCGGTGCCTTCCTCCCCCGGCCGGCCCGTGGCGCGGTTTTCTCCCGCTCCGCGACTCCGTGCTTGGGGAGGTGGCATTCGGGGGATCGCGGGGGCCGCCGGTGATCCCGCCTGACGAAGGGAAGAGTTTCCCTCGGAATGGGGGTCCTGGCTGAACTGAGTCGCGTCGGAGGGTGTGGGCAGGTTTTGCCTGGCGACACGGGTCTTGTCGGACAGCAGATGGGCCCGCGGATTATCGTTCGCCGGGCGATCGTCGGGCAGGTTCACGAAGGTGAATTGGAGCGAGGAAGGAGGCCGCTCCCGAGCTCCCGCGAGAGTGGCTGCCGCCGGGCGTAGCGGGACCAGAAGCAGGTCCGCGGCGCCACCGAACATCAACCATCCCAACAACAGGGCGTGGAGGGCCAGCGAGACCAGGACCGCCCCACCCAGCCCCAGGCGGAATCGGCGCGCCGGATGGGTCGTGAAGGGGCCGGCTTCCATCATCGTGATTCCCCCGGACCTCAGACCCGCGACAGTGCCAGCTGGTGAAACTGGCGTCTGATGACATTCATGTCGTCCGGCCTGTAGCGAGGATGGACCCGATTGGTCAACAGAATCAATATCACTCCAGCGACCGGGTCGATCCAGAGCGAGGTGCCCGTGAACCCGGTGTGCCCTGTGGATCCCGGGGAAAGCCTCGGGCCGGCGGAGGAGCCGGGGGTGCAGGCCAACTGCCACCCAATCGTTCGGTTCTCGTTCAGGCCGGGCGTCAAATCGGTCCGGAACAGGGAAAGGCATTCACGATCGTAGAGGTCCCGGCCTGCACCCAGAAACTCCAGCGCCAAGGCATGAACTTCCCTCGCCGTGGAGAAGAGTCCTGCATTGCCGCTGATCCCTCCCTGCGTCCACGCATTGAGGTCGTGGCACTCTCCCCAGATTACCCTCGACCTCCATCCGCCGAAGGCAGCCCCAGCCTCACCAGTCATTTCCCGCTCCCGCTCGTTTCCCTTCTCAGTGGCGGCAATGCGAGAGCGAAGTGAGGAGGCAGGCCGGAAGAAAGTCTCCCTGAGCCCCAGAGGAGCGAAGATTTCCCTGGTCGCCAAAACATCCAGGGGTGCACCGCCCGCACGTTCCAGGACGGAGGTCAGCAGGATATAGCCCAGACAACTGTACACGACCCGGCTTCCGCCACGGTACTCGGCGGGCAGGCCGGCAATTTCCTTCAGGTACCCTGCCCTGTCGGAAGCCTTCAGGTAGAGGGGAAGCCAGGCTGTCAGCCCCGAGCGGTGCACCAGCAGATCCAGGAGCGAAACCCGGCCAATCCAGCGACCGGAAGTCTCGGGGAGGTATTCTTCCAGGCTCGACTCGAGTCGGAGGCTGCCACGCCTGGCCATGAGCCCCGCCAGAGCGCCCGTGACTAGTGGCTTGGTGAGAGAAGCGAGGTCGTAAAGCGTGTCTGCTGAGACCTGGATCAACTCGGGCTCCACCACGCTCTCCCCGAGCCACCCCTCTTCCAGAATCTCCCTGCCTCGGGCAATGAGGTAACGGGCACCCGGAAAGACTCCCAGAGCCCTTTGCTCTTCAAGATACCGGCGCACCGGCGAGGGAATCATGAACCCCCCTCCTGGATGGCACGTTGCACCTGTTCCGCTAATTCCAGCGCCGCGAGGCCATCCTGTCCTGTGACCAAGGGGCTGCGTCCCTCGCCCACGGCCTCCAGGAAATCAAGCAACTCTGCCCTCAGCGGCTCCTCCTTGTGCACCCCGGAGGGGACCTGGACGATACCCGGTGCGCCATCGCCGCTTCGCTCGAGGCGAAAATGGACAAGCTCCTGAAGAGCCGAGTCTACGCTCAGGTAGCTGTCCGCCTGGAAGATGCGGATTTTGCGGACCCGATCGGTGCTGATCCGACTCGCAGTGAGGTTGGCCACGCACCCTGAGCGGAATCGGATGCGCGCGTTGGCAATGTCCATCTTGTCGGTCAGAGCGTTCACCCCCACCGCCGCCACAGATTCCACACCACCGGGATTGAGGCTCAAGGCGATGTCGAGGTCGTGGATCATCAGATCAAGGATCACGTCCACATCCAGGCTCCTGGTGGCAAAGGTTCCCAGCCTGTGTACCTCCAGAAAGCGCGGGATTCGCACCCGGGACAGCGCCTCCCGGACCGCCGGGTTGTAACGCTCCGTGTGCCCCGCTTGGAGGACCACTCCCCGCCGCTGTGCACCCTCCACGATCTGCCGACCCTGGGCTGCGGTGGAAGTCAATGGCTTCTCGACGAGAAGGTGCCATCCTCGCTCCAGGCACTCCAGCGCCACAGGATGATGAGATTCCGTGGGGACGGCAATGGTGACGGCCCGGATGTCCTCGGGAAGGGATCCCACCGCAGAGTATGCGCGCACCCCGTGCAGGGAGGCGATCTCCTGCGCCCGATCCCGGTCACGATCCACCACTGCAGAAAGCTCCGCCCCCGGCAGGGAGGCGAGGAGCCGGGTGTGGTGGCGTCCGAGGTGCCCCACCCCGATTACTGCAACCTTGATGCCCATGGCTAGCTGCTTTCCGAGGGCTCCGCGACGGGAGGCCCAACGGTACTATTTTATGATGCCGCGCTCCGTGGCCTTGATGAAGGAGGCAAGGTAGACCACCTCTTGGACCTCTCCCATCTCCTGCTCCATCTGCTCCAAGGCCCGGGACGTGGTGAGCTTACTTTGAAAGAGGAGCCGGTAGGCGCGCTTCAGCGCGTTCAGGGTCTGTTCGGGAAAGGCTCTCCGCTTCAGGCCGATCACGTTGATTCCGAAGGCTCGGGCCCTATTGCCAACGGTCAGGATGTAGGGGAGGGCGTCTTGGGTAATGACCGAATAGCCGCCGATGTAAGCATAAGCGCCGATACGACAGAACTGGTGCACTCCCGAGAAGGCGCCGATGACGGCGAAGTTTTCCACTACCACATGACCCGCCAGGGTGGCGGCGTTGGCGAAAACCGTATCGCATCGGTCTCCGATGCTGGTGACGCCACCGCCCCCCGCCGTCCCCGAGTGGACGGTGCAGCACTCCCTGAACAAGTTGTGGCTTCCGATTCTTACCCGGGTCCGTTCTCCGTGATACTTGAGGTCCTGCGGTTCCAGGCCCACGGAGCTGAAGGGGAAGAACCTACATTCCTCCCCCACCTCTGTATCACCCTGAATCACCACATGAGAAACCAGCTCGCACCCGGCGCCCAGCTGGACCTGATCCCCCACCACCGAAAACGGCCCGATGCGGCACCTCTCCCCGAGACGCGCTCCCGGATGCACGATGGCCATGGGGTGGACTTGAGTCGAGCTCATGCTGCATCCCCCATGGAGGAGAAGATCTCGGCCTCTGCCACCAGGCTCTGGCCCACATAGGCCTTCCCGCGCATCAGGCAGGTCCGGCTGCGCAGCTTCAGGACCTCCACCTCGAGGCGGACCACATCTCCAGGAACCACCGGACGGCGGAACTTGGCCCTGTCAATTCCGGCGAAATAGACCACCTTGCCGCGGCTCTCCGGGCGGGAGTGGAGCAGCAGGATGGCCCCGGCCTGGGCCATGGCTTCCACCACCAACACTCCGGGCATGATGGGGTTCCCCGGGAAGTGGCCCTGGAAAAACGGCTCGTTTGCGCTTCCCTTCCTCCAACTCCAACACCCGATCCACGAGGAGGAATGGATAGCGATGCGGAATGATTTCCATAATGGCCCGCACATCCAGAGGTTCCATCATCGCTCCTTCTCGACCAGGCGGGAGGACAACTCCTCCACTCGCCGCTCCAGTTCAGCCACGCGCTTCCTCAGCTCTGGCAGCCGTGCCAGCCCCGCCTGAGATCTCTTCCATTCCCGGTGATCCCGCGCGGGGTGGCCGATGACGAAGGCTCCGTCGGCAAGATCTTCCGTGACCGCCGACTTTGCTCCCACCTTCACGTCTTTGCCGATGCGAAGGTGCCCCACCGATCCGGATTGCCCGGCGAAGACGCTTCCCCTGCCAACGCGCACGCTCCCGGACAGCCCTACCTGGGCCACCAGAATGCAGTCCTCGCCGACATCACAGTTGTGGCCGACCTGCACGAGGTTGTCGATCTTGGTGCCTCGACGGATGCGAGTGCTGCCGAAGGTGCCACGGTCCACCGTGACATTAGCGCCCAGTTCGACGTCATCCTCCACAATCACGTTGCCAATCTGGGGAATCTTCAGGTGGGCTCCCCCTTCTTCCGCGAATCCGAAACCGTCGCTCCCCACGACGGCGCCGGCGTGAAGAATGACTCTGCTTCCCACCGTGCAGCGATCCAGAACGGTCACGCCGGGGTACAGCAGGCAGTCCTGTCCCACACGCACTTCCTCCCCCAACGTCACTCCCGGCTGGAGGATGGTGCGGTCCCCGACGCAGCATCCCCTCCCGAGGGTCACGAAGGGACCGATGCACACCTCACGGCCCAGCTGGCAGTCTTCTGGCACGACGCTTTTGGGATCGACACCCGCGACCGGTCGGACAGGGGGGTGCAGGAAGCCCATGACCTTCGCGAGGGCCACGTACGGGCGCTCCACCACCACGAGGCTCAGGTGCTCCGCTCTGACTCCCGGTGCGACCAGCAGGCCTCCCGCCCGGCACATCTCCAGGAGCGGGCGATACCTCGGGTGGGACAGGAACGACAGGTCCTCGGACTCGGCTTCTTCGAGCGGCTTGACGGCGCGGACCCTCTTGTCGGCTCCCACCAGACGGCCGCCCAGACGCCGGGCAATCTCGCTGAGGGTCAGGTCGGGCATAACATTTCCATCCCTCGCCGGCAGGTTATGGTTTCTTGGCAGGATCTTGCGCCGGCTTCTTGGGCTCCACAGGCTTAGTCTCTTTGGTCTTGGCGGCCGGCGTGGCCTGAGGGGAACCCTTGTACATCTGGTTGAATTTCGCGATGACTTCCCCCGTCACATCGACCACGGCGTCGTTGTAAACCACAATGCTACGTTCCAGGATGAGGAGGTACTTCTTCTCCTTGCCCAGGGCCGTGACCACGTCCACCAGCTCCTTTTGGAACTGGTCCTGGCTGTCGCCCAGCTGCGCCTTCAGCTCTCGTGTCGCATCGTCGTTGAGGCGCTTGAGGTCGATACTCTTCTGGTCAATGTCTTTCATCATCTGGTTTCGCTTGTCATCGCTCAAGCTCACTTCCTGATCCCGGAGCTTGTCCTTGAGCTTGGTCAGCTCCGCTTCCTTGGTGTTGACCTCGGCGATCTTGCTGTCCCGGAAGGAAGCGAGCTGAGACTGGAACTTCTTCCCTTCCTCGGTTTGCTGCCAGACCGCCTGGGAATCGAACACGCCGATTCGAGCCGCCTCCTGCTGGGCCAGAATCCGGCCTCCCACGCAAGCGGCCAGAAACATACTCGCTAGAATCCTTCTGAGCATTCTCAATATCTCCTCTTTCAAATGGGCATTCCCTTTCATTCAGGGTCAGAACGTCGTGCCTATGGAAAACTGGAAGCTGCTCGCCTTCTCCCCCGGCTGGGGATCTTGGATGAAGCCGTAGATGAATCGCAAGGGCGCCTGGAAGATGGGAAGGTAGAATCGCAGCTCCATGCCATAATCCATCCGCAGACCCCTCAGGTCGATCTGTTGCCCATTGTCGAAAGCATTGCCCGTGTCGACGAATCCGGCGATCTCCGCCGTGTCCCCCATGGGGAACACGTACTCGAAATTAAACTGTACGAATTTGTCTCCTCCGGGGAAGACCGAGCCATAAACACCGTCCCCGTTGGTGTCTTCGCCTGTGTCCAGGGAGCCGTTGCCATTTCTGTCCTCATTGGGATCCAGGCGGCCGTCGCCGTCCAGGTCCTCCGTGTCCAGAATCCCGTTGCCGTTGAGATCCTCCCCGGGGTCCAGGACACCGTTGTGATTCAGATCCTCGGTGTCAAGCACGCCATTGTTGTTGGCGTCTTCATTCGAGTCCAGGATGCCGTCGCGATCCAAATCCTCGGGTCGGTCGATGATCCCATTGTGGTTCAGGTCGATGTCTTTCCGCTCGGGGCTGATGGTGCGGCTCTTGAAGGCGCGCAGGGAGCGCTCTCCGCCCAGGTAAAACCGATCGTAGATAGGCACCTGCCTCCCCCCGAAGGGCCGGACGTACCCTCCCGCCGCATTCAGGGCAATGTATTGCTTCCTGAAGGCCGGAAAATAGGCGGTGGCGAAGGCAAGAGGTCGGACGAAGTAATTATCTCCCCCCAGCGGACCCCCGGCCAGCTGCGTGGAAACGCTGAGCCTGTATCCTCGCGTAGGACGGAAGAAGTTGTTCCGAGAGTCATAGGTAAAGGCAGGAATGATGCTGCTGGTCAAAGTTTCCGCGGTGGAGATCCCTCCCTGACTGGCGGACGCGAACTCATAGATGTAGGTGAAATCGAGTCGGCTGAAGGTCCCCAGAAGGCGCCCCACTTGGAGACTGCCACCGTGGCCCTCCTGCACGGCATTTCGGAAGTCGCTCGTGCGGCGAAAGAGGCTTGCACCCAGGGTCCAGGGGCGGCCCAGGAACCAGGGTTCGATGAAGGAGAGACTGTAGCGCGACTGGCGGCCACCCAGCTGAAAATAGGCCTGCAGGATCTCGCCGCGGCCCAGGAAATTCCGGGTAGCATAGGATCCGGACAGGAAGGCGCCGTTCAATCCGCTGACTCCACCGCCCACCTGGATCTCGTTGCGGTTCGCCTCTTTCCCCGGGATCACTATGTCCACCTTGTCCTCGCCGGTCCTCGGGTGGATATTGGCTTCCTCGGTTATCTGCCAATAGCCGAGCTGGTTGATCTTTCTCAATCCAAGTCGGAAGCGTTTGAGATCGAACAGATCCTCCTCCCCCACGGGGATCTCTCGGCGGAGCACCCGGTCCCGCGTTGTGGTGTTTCCGGCAAACTCCAGAGTGTTTATCCGATACTGCCTCTCCTCGTTGATCTCGATCTTGAGGTCCGCCACCTGATCGGGCTGGCGATCGACCACCTGGTTGGCTGTGACGTAGAAATACCCCTTTTCGCCGTAATCCAGTTGGATCCTCCCCAACCCCTGTTTCACCGCACCGTCGTTGAAAACCTCTCCCGGCTTGACGGGAACTCGGGAAAGGATTTCCTCCTGCGTGAAGACCTTGTTCCCTTCCACCGTGAGGGCCCCGATCTTGTACTGGGATCCCTCCTGGATCGGAACGGTCACGAAGATCCATTTCTTGGGGACCTTGGGCTCCTTCTCCTTGGTTTCCTTCGCCGCGGAGGACGCCGCGGTCCTGGCAGTCCCCTTGCGCTCGGCCTTTGCCTGTTCTTTCGCCTCCCTTTCCGCCTTCCGGGCGGCCGCTTCGGCCACTTTCTTTTCTCGCTTTTGACGCTCTTGCTCCTCCCTTGCCTTGCGCTTCCGCTCCTCTTCCGGGGATTTCGGAGGCTTCTGGTTTGACAGGAGCTCCACCACCTCGGGCTTAACTTCTACATCCAGGTATCCCCGATCCAGGTAAGCCTGCCGGATCAGCCGGGCGTCCTCGTCGAACTTTCCGGGGTGATAGAGATCCTTCGAGGTGGCCCAGGTGAGAAGGCCTCGCTCCTTGGTGAGCTTCATCATCTTCTTGAGCTGCCGGTCGGAGAGGACGGTGTTTCCCACGAAATCGATTTTCTTGATCTTGGTTTTCCCGCCCTGATGAGCCACGAACGACACGGTCTTCTGCCCGGGTGCCACTTCCTTCATCTCGACCTTCACCTCCGCGTCCAGGAAACCCTTCTGCCCCAGCATCTGCTTCAGGGTTTCCTGGGTCTTGCGGATCCGGGTGTAGTCCACCGGCGAGCCCCTTCGGATGTCGGCCTTCTGCTCCTGCAGCTTTTCGTCGATCTGGGTGGCCGTGAAGGCCTTGATGTTCTTGTACTCCACGTCCGAGATGAGCGGACGGTCTTGCACGTGCCAGAGGACGATTTTTCCTTTCTCTCCCTGACGGACCTCCAGCGTGATGTTGTCGAAGAGGTTCAGGTCCCAGAGGCGCTGATACTCCTTCCGCAAGGCCTCCTCGTCGTAGGGATTCCCCTCCTTGATGGTGAGCTGGCTCATGAGCGCCGAGGTGGAAATGCGGACGTTGCCGTCCACCACCACCCGTTCAATGGTCTCGGATTGAGCCCCGACGCTTTCCACGCAGAGGAGGATCAACAGACCTGCCAGGGCTTTCCACAAGTCACGCGTCAGCATGCGTGGCAATCCTTGCGTTTCCTCTCGGGGCCTGGAAAGGGGATGGGTCCCGCCGGCCTCACGGAAGGGTGTTGATTTCCATGGCCTCACGGAAGGCCAGTCGCTCCTGGTCCAGGAAGATTTCGATTTCCCCCTGGCGGGGCAGCGTGCCTAGAATCAGGCTCTCGGACAGGGCGTCCTCGATGTGCTTCTGTATGGCTCGCCGCAGGGGTCGGGCTCCGTAGGATCGGTCGGCGCAGGTGGTCTCAATCAGCCATCGGTAGACTTCGTCCTTCATTGTCAGGGCGATTCCCCTCTGGGCCAGTCCCTCATTGAGCTGGCCGATCATGAGCTTCGCGATGGCCAGGAGGTCCTCGTCGGAAAGGACGTCGAAAACAATGATCTCGTCGACGCGGTTGAGGAACTCGGGGATATTCCAGGTGACTATCCGTGCCGGAGAATCCCAGCTTGGGGCCCTTCTGAATCAGCGAAGAACCGATGTTGGAGGTCATGATGAGGAGACAGTTCTTGAAGTCGATGGTGTCCCCGTAGGCGTCCGTGATCTGCCCATCCTCAAAAACCTGGAGAAGGATGTTCAGCACGTCGGGGTGGGCTTTCTCGATTTCGTCCAGGAGCACCACCGAATAGGGCTTCCGCTTAATCCGCTCGGTGAGCAGCCCTCCTTCCTCATATCCCACGTAGCCCGGAGGGGAGCCGATCATCTTGGCCACGGCATGCTTTTCCATGTATTCGGACATGTCAAACCGGATCATGGCGCGCTCGTTATCGAAGAGGAATTCGGCCAGCGTACGGGCCACCTCCGTCTTGCCCACTCCAGTGGGCCCCAGGAACATGAAGGATCCTACCGGGCGAAGAGGGCTCTTGAGCCCGGCACGAGACCGCCGGATGGCTCGAGCCAGGGCCGAGATCGACTCGTTTTGCCCCACGATCCGGTGGTGCAGGTGCTCCTCCATCTTCAGGAGTTTTTCCATCTCCTCCTTGCGCACCGAGGCCAGGGGGATCCCCGTCCATTTCGAGATGACTTCCTCCACGTCGTCCCGGGTTACCTCCAACTCGGTCTCGGATTGCTCTTGCTCTCGCCGGCGGCAATCCTCATATTTTCGGCGCAGCGCCAGCTCCTCGTCATGGTGCTTCACGGCATTCTCGAAATCCTTGCGGAAGAGGTAGGTCTTCATGCTGGATACCGCCCGCTCGATCTCCTGCTCCATTTCCCTCAGCTGTTTGTAGGAAGCGCTGCGATAGAGCTTGACCCGGGCGCCCGCTTCGTCGATCACGTCGATGGCCTTGTCCGGGAGGAACCGGTCGCTGATGTAACGGCTGGACTGATACACCGCCTGGACCAGGGCCTCCTCGTTGTAGCGCACATGGTGGAACTTCTCGTACCGCTCCTTGATGCCGAACAGTATTCGGAGGGTCTCCTCCTCGCTGGGCGGCGACACCCTGACGGACTGGAAGCGCCGGACCAGGGACCTGTCCCGCTCAATATGGCGGTGGTACTCCTTGGGGGTGGTGGCGCCGATGCATTGCACTTCGCCTCGAGAGAGGGCCGGCTTGATGATGCTGGCCGCATCCAGGGAGCCCTCCGCAGATCCGGCGCCTATAAGACAATGAATCTCGTCGATGAAAATGATGATGTTCTCATTCCCCATGAGCTCCGAAAGAATCCCCTTGAGTCGCTCCTCGAACTGCCCGCGATACTTGGTCCCCGCCACGATCAGGGAGAGATCCAGGGCTAGGAGCCGCTTGCTGGCGAGCGAGGAGGGCACTTCCCCCTGGGCAATTCGGGTGGCCAGGCCCTCTACGATGGCCGTCTTTCCCACCCCGGGGTCACCCAGCAGGACGATGTTATTCTTCCGGCGCCTGGAGAGGATCTGGATCATCCGCTGGATTTCGGCGTCCCTTCCGATGAGCGGATCGAAGAGTTGACGGGAGGCCATCTCGCTTAGATCCCGGGAAAACTCGTTGAGGAAGGGGGTCTCCTTGATCTTTTTCGGGAGCGAGCGTTCCTTCCAGACCGCCACCGTGTCCTCCCGCACGGCGTACAGCCTCATGCCTTTCTCATGGAGGGCTCGGCCGGCAGCAGAGTCCTCGACCCGCAGCAGACCCAGGAGAAGATGCTCGTTCCCCACGTGGGGATGGAGGAGCCGCTCGGCCTCTTCCTCGGCATGCGTGAGGATCCGTTTCGTTTCTTCGCTGAAGGGGATTTCCAAGGTCGTGGAAGTCTTTTCGCCGGAGGGCCCCCGGGCTTCCAATTCCGCCTGGAGCAACTCCGTGTTGATGTTGGAGCGGCGGAAAATTTCCCGGGTAATCTCATCGCCTTCTTTCAACAGCCCCAAGAGAAGATGCTCGGAGGCGATGACCTTGCTCCCCATCTGACTCGCTTCATAGCGAGCCAGAAAGAGGATCTTCTTGGCGCGTTCCGTGTACTTTTCGAACATCCCCGTCCTGCGATTCTCCTGGTGTCCCTGTTCAGGAACTCCATGCGGATATTGGCATCTATTATAGCTTTACGGCGGGTGATTCCCAACCGAATTTGTAGCGGCTGCCCGAGAGGGTGCATAGCACACCCTCTTCCAGAACGCACACCCGATCGCAGCGACTCGCCAGGCGCTCGTTGTGGGTGACGAGGACGGTGGCGGCGCCACGGCGACAGGCGGATTTCCTGATAAGCGTGAAGACCAGTTCGCTCGTATGAAGATCCAAGTTTCCCGTGGGCTCGTCCGCCAGAAGGACAGAAGGGTCTCCGGCCAGCGATCGAGCCAGGGCCACTCGTTGCTGCTCTCCTCCGGAAAGCTCGGGAGGGCGGTGCAGGAGCCGGTCCCCCAGTCCCAACTCCTCCAGAAGCTGGCGCGCTTTGCGGCGGGCTGGCTCCATGGGTTCCCTCCGGATCAGACAGGGCAGCGCAACATTCTCTTCCGCCGTGAACTCGGGAAGTAGGTGGTGGAACTGGAACACGTACCCCACTTCACGATTGCGAAAGCGGGCCCGCTCCTCTGGCGGCAGCGTGCCCATTTCTCGTCCTGAAAGAAGGATGGTCCCGGAATCCGGCCGGTCCAGACCCCCTAGCAGGTGGAGCAGTGTACTCTTGCCGGCCCCCGATTCCCCCACCACCGCCACCATCTCCCCCCGCTCGACCTCCAGGGAGAGGCCCCGCAACACCTGGAGCCGGCGATCCCCCGACGGAAAGCTCTTGAACAGCTGTTGCGTTCGGATGATCGGCTCATTCATAGCGCAGGGCTTCCACCGGATCCAGGCGTCCCGCCTGCCGGGAGGGGTAGAGGGTGGCGAGGAAGGCGGCAATCAGCGAGACCAGGCAGACCCCCATCACATCGACACCCCGGATCTTGAAGGGGACGTAAGGGATGTAATAGACCTCCACCGGGAGTTTGACCACCTGATAGGCGTCGAGCCACCAGCATAGACCCAGGCCGAGCAGGCACCCCACGGCGGTGCCGAACAGGCCGATAAGGATCCCCTGAGCCATGAAGATCCGGCTGATGCCGGCGGGGGGCACCCCCATGGCCAAAAGGGCTCCGATGTCTCTCATCTTTTCCATGACCATAAGAATCAGCACGGTGATGATATTCAACGCCGCCACCAGAACGATGAGCCCCACGGCGATGCTCATGAGCAGCTTTTCTAGATTCAGGGCGGAGAAAAAGGTCCGATTCATGGCCACCAGGTCGTTCACCAAGTAATCCTTGCCCAGACGTCGCTGCGCCTCCTCGCCCACCTCTTTGAGTCGCGAGAGTTGCGAGAGACGGGCCTCCACCACCGTGACCGCTCCCTCGAGGGAGGCGAGCGACTGTGCTTCACGCAGGTCAATGTAGCCTCGCGTGGAATCGTAGTCGTAGAACCCCGAGTCCACGATGGCCACCACCTGAAATGGGCGGCTCCTGGGAACTGGGAGGAATGGCGTCATCTGAAGCTGCGGAAGCACCACCCGCACTCGGTCTCCCGGGGCCACATCGAGGGTGGCGGCCAGATCCTTGCCTAGCGCAATTCCAGGCAGGGAACTCTCTCCTTCGTGCGAGAGCGCGGTCAGGTCCCCCGAAGAGACCTTTTCCGCCAAGTCGGTGACGCGCCTCTCCTCCGCCAACCGGATCCCCTTCAGGATCACGCCCGTTCCGCCCGGGACGAGATCGCTCACCATGAGACCCTTCAGAAGCACTACGGGGGAGGCGGCTGCGATTCCCGGCACTGACCGAAGGGTTCGAACCACCGCCTCGGGATCCTGGATGGGCTTTCCCGGCCAGGCACCGAAGACGGTGAGATGAGCGTTGGCGCCGAGTATTTTTTCCCGGATGTCCTGCTGGAAACCGGTCATGAGGGCCAACGCGATAATCAACGCCGCCACCCCGACGATGACTCCCAAGATGGAAATCAAGGATATGACGGAGACAAAGGTCTGCTTCCGCTTGGCGGTCAGATAGCGGAGGGCGATGAAGAGCTCGTAGGACATCAGAGGGTTGGACCCTTGGACACTCGTCGGCTCACGGGGCGGAGCCGTCACTCTTCTTGCGGGATTCTCGCTTCGCCGCGGTCCACGCTCCGGTGACGGGAGAATCGTCCGCGATGACCCGGCTCATCCAACTGCCTTTCACCGTCTTCAGATCCGAGGAAAGCTGTCCCTCGAGATCGGAAATCGCCCCCAGCTTGCTATCGATCCGATGGAGGACCAGCTTGTTGTTGATGAGCGTCCCCTGGAGGCTCCCCCGATAGCCGCCATCCTGCTGATATTCCCCCTCGATGATCACCCCGGACTGGCGAAGCGTGAAAACTGCCTTGTCCTTGCTGGGCATATAGACGACATCCCAGGAGCCGGAAAGTCCCTCGGGTTCCTCCGTCGGACTCCGGTGGAGGGTGGAAAGACGCTCCTGAATGAAGCGGATGCGCTCACGGGAATCCGCAATCTGCTCCCTCAGCCGCCGCATCTCCTGGCGGGTCAACTCCTCCGCCCTCTCGGCGGATTCGATCTGCATCGCGAGCGACTCCTCGCTCTCCTCATCGGGCGATGTGGATCCCTTCCGGAGCGCCGCGCCGAGCCGATCATAGAGAGACGAGATCCGGTCCTGGAGCTCCGCCCGCCGTCCCTCGGCGGCCTGGTACTCACCCAGGGAGCGGTCCAGCCGCGCTTTCTCCAGATCGATGTGCACTTTCAACGTGAAGATGGCTGCAGAGGCATCCCGAAGTCCTTCCCGATCCGCATTCTCTTCCTTCTCCGCCGCCAGCATCCTGCCGCCGAGAACCGACACGAGCAAGAGAACCGGCGTCCATCTGCCTGGAAGTCTCACGGAGTGTCCCTCCCCTTCAGCGCACCCGATCGCACCAGCTCCTCGGCCATCCGAACGGCATTCAGGGCTACCCCGGTGGACAAGTTGTCCGTTACGCCCCAAAACCAGAGGCCACTCGGAAGCGAGGGATCCGCCGTCAGTTCACCAAGCAGGATGCCTTCTTCTCCGGACAGCTCGGCAGGAGTGATCGCTCCCGAGTTCGCCACAAACCGCAGGCCCGCCCGCGCCGCCAGCGCCTCCCGGATCCTTCCGGGATTCACCTCTTCCCGAAAGCGGACCCGACAGAGGAAGGAATGGCAGTGAAAGACGGGCACCAGCAAGATGCGGACGGTATGGACGAAGGGCCTTCCATTGAGAATGGACGCAACTTCCCGGGCGATGGAATCCTCTCCCATTCGATTCCCGGGTGCCAGGGAGGCCGGAAGGAGATTAAACGCCAAGACTCTTCCGAATCGCTCCTTCGGGACCTCAGTGAAGTTCAGCACACTCACAGTCTGTCGGTAGAGCTCCTCGATCCCCTCCTCCCCGGCCTCCGACGCTGGCTGCATGACCAAGCTTACGACCTCTTCTATGCCGAAGCCCTGTGCCAAGGGGGCCAGAAACGTGGAGAGAAACTGGGAGACCGGATGCGGCGAGGCCAGGATGCCGCTCCGTGGCCGGGAGGCCTCCGGATTCACGGCGGCATTCACCACGGGGATGCCCTCCCGGGAATTGGCCGCCTGAGTGAGATCGATGGCCACGAACCGACCCCGCTCCGGCCAATCCAGATAGCTCTCGCCGGTCCCCGAAGGACCGCAGAAGAAGGCCAGGTCCACCCGTTCCAACTCCGCCAAATCTGGCTGGACTGCCAGCATCGCTTCCCCGTCGAATTCAGTGAGATTGCCTCCCTGCTCCACGGCGCCGGTATCGAAAACGCGGACCTGCCCCACGGGAAAGCGACGCCGACGGAGGTGGGTCTTAACACCCTTGCCCAGCAGGGTGGAGGAATCGAAAAGAGCGATATTGATCGGACTCGGGTGGGAACCGCCGAGGCTATTCCGCGCCATGGCCTGGTTGCGCCGGCAACGGACCGGCGCTCTCCCTGGTTTCGCCGCGCCCGGGCAAGAGGCCACGAGGCACCACTCCGGAGAGGACGTAAAGGAACGCCATTCCCAGGAGTACCTGTTCCGGCCACGCGAAGATGGCCAGCAGGATCAGGATGGGCACAAACAGAACCTGGTAGGGGCGGCGCGCCTTCAGATCAAGTTGCTTCAGGCTCCTGTAGCGCATCCTCGAGACCATGAGGACCGCCAGCGTGGCTAGGAGAAGCCACACCAGGCCCCCCATCGCGGGGTCATGGACTGGATGGGGGCAATAGTAGACCAGCGCCGCCACCGCCCCCGCAGCCGCGGGAATGGGGAGTCCCACGAAGTAGCGCCGATCGAGGGTGGAGGCCTGGATGTTGAACCGCGCCAGCCTCAGGGCGCCGCACAGCACGAATCCGAAGGTGGCCACCATGCCGGGGCGACCCAGATCCGAGAGCGCCCAACAATACGCCAGTACCGATGGCGCGACTCCGAAGGAAATCAGGTCCGACAGGGAGTCCAGTTCTCGCCCGAAGTCGCTGGCCGTCCCGGTGAGCCTCGCCACCAGGCCATCCAGGCCGTCCAGCACGATGGAAAGGGCAATCAACAATGCGGCCAGGCCATAATCGCCCTGGATGGACTTGACCAGCGAGACCAGCCCGAAGAACAGATTTACCGAGGTCAGAACGCTGGGCAGCGAGGCCCCGCGCCGAAAGCGGCTCTTACCGGGTATCCGCCGGCGCAAGTTGCCGTTCCTCTTCATGAATTCTCCCTACCTGTGCCCATGCCAGGACGCTGGCGCCCCCCTTGACTTTCGACCCTACCACGACCTCAGGACGGGCGTTGGGAGGGAGGATCACCTCCAAGCGAGATCCGAATTGTATGAGACCGATACGCTCGCCGGTACCCACCGATTCTCCCTCCTTTTTCCAGCAGACGATGCGGCGCGCTATGACTCCGGCGATTTGCGCAAGCCGCACAGGTCCTAGATCACTCTCAAGCCAGATGTCATTTCGCTCGTTTTCAAAAGCGGCCCGGGAGAGGTTCGCGGGAAGAAATCGACCGCGGCGATAGTCGATCTTCCGGATGCGCCCCGCCACTGGGGCCCGATTGATGTGAACGTCGAGCAGGGAAAGGAAGATGGAGATCCTTGTGCCCGCTCCCAGAGGCAGCGGTTGGATTTCCACCACGCGGCCATCGCCGGGCGAAACGATGACTCCAGGATCCGAAGGGATCTCCCGCGGAGGATCCCGAAAAAAGAAGGCCACTAACCCGGAGAGGAGCAACGCGCCGCCTGCAAGGTAGGGAAAGCCGAGCCCCGCTCCTGCCGCGGCGACCACCAATCCGGCGCCCAAGTAGGGGTAGGACTCGCGAGCCAGCGTCATTCCTAAGTCCTCGGAGAAAAAGGGGTCCTGCTGGAATTCTCGCTCTGACCCGATCGCTCTAGCGGGAGCCGGATGTCATCAGATCGCCGTTGCGATAATGCCGCATCATGGCCTCCATCTTATCCTTAAGATGTAGCTTCTTCTTCTTGATCGTGACCTCTTCCAGCTTCTCTTCCTCGTTGAGAAAACCTTTCCCCTGGAGCTCGCGAAGTCTGGCTTCACAACTGGAGTGGGACTCCATCAAGAGTCGAAATTCCTCGTTCTCTCTCCGAAGGACTTCCTTGAGCTCCCGGAGATCGGTCTCCATGGCGGCACCTCCCTGCTGGTGAGAAAAGGACGGACTATGGGTGGGGTTGTTCATCATCTTCTATCTGGCTTACCTTGACGGGGTCTCTCAGAGTGGCGCCTGCAATACCAGGGCATCCTCCCGGGTATCCGTGTAGTACGCCTTCCGGCGTCCAACCTCTCGGAAACCCAGCTTGGCATAAAGCTTGAGGGCCGGAGAATTTGAGGGTCGAACCTCGAGAGTGGCCACCGTGCACCCCGACATTCTGCCCAGATCCATCAGGTGTCTCATGAGGGCCTGACCGAGACCTCTCCGTCGGGAATCCTCTCGAACCGCCACATTATTGATGCGGACCTCACGGTCGACCATCCAGGCACTGGCATATCCCTCCACGCTCCCTCGGACAGAGCGGACAACCCGATTGCAAGCAAAGGGATTCCGATGGATTTCGTGCAGAAAATTCTCGGGCGTCCAGGGCACCGGGAAGGTGGCCCGCTCGATGGTCATCACCTCCGGCAGATCCCTCGGAAGCATAGGCTCGATGCGGAAAACCTTCAGGAACGCCGGCCCAGCTCCGCGTCGGGAGGGCGGATGTAGTTTGGCGTCAGGCTCCTTAAAGACCAAGGGCTCCCCTTCTTGTGCTCTTGAACCCCCCATTGGGCGAGGACCGCCCCCAGAAAGCAAGGCCCCTCTTCCAGACTATCTTTTCGCCCCCTGGAGCTCCGAATCAAGCTCCAGCACACTCGGACGCCGTCGCCGCAGAAGAGGACTGGCTCTTCCGGGAGGGACGCAACGAGCCTCTCAGGATCTGCGCTGCGCTCCGGAGCCCCAACCAGGATTCCCCCGTCTCCCTTCCGGTAGAGGGCCGCATAAACCTCCCCTCGGCCGGCGTCGATGAGAGGCACCACGGGGAGTCCTCGGTGCAGGTAGCGATGGCCCATGGCCAAAAGCGTGGAAACGCCGAAGGCCGGGATTTCCCGGGCCAGGGCTATTCCCTTCACGGTAGCAATCCCTACCCGGAGCCCCGTGAAAGTGCCAGGCCCTAGTGCCACAGCCAGGAGGTTCACACCGGAAACGTCAAGGCCCGCTAGGTCCAGGAGAAGGTCGATACTCCTCAGAAGTCTCCCCTGGTGGTGGCCTCCTCCAACCAGGTTCAACTCCCCGAGAAGGCGCTCCGAGTCCAAGACCGCCACGCTCCCCGCGGGAGTGGAGGTGTCCACGCCCAGGGAGACCATCTACCCTCCCCCGACCCGTTCCCTTTGCAAGAAGCGAGCAACCTCCGCCTCCTGGCGCTCCCATTCGAGAAGGAAGGCGATTCCCACATCGAAGCGTCCCGGCTTGGCCAGGTCTTCTAGTTCCTCGATTCTGACCACGCGTCCTTTCAAGGTGATCTGGTCCGCGCCTAAGAGATCCTGGCACTTTACCAACACGTTTTCACCGATCTCATAGGGGCGGCCTGTCTCCATCAGCAGACCGCTGCGACTCATGTTTTTGGGAAGGGATGGATCCAAGTCGGCCAAGGAACCACCGGAGGGAAGCACCTGAATGTTCAGCCCTTGCCGCTGGGGATCGATCCGGATGAAATTCCTGCGCTCGCGATAATAGACCGCCACCGCGTTGGGGCCGCGGGCTTTGGACTGATAGAGCGCCTCCTCGGCACGCGTGATGAGCCGCTCGCCAACGGTGGAATCGTCGGGGTACTTCGCGATTCCGATGCTCAGGGTCATCTGAATGGGCTTCCCGTCCACCTCGCGGCGGACGAAGTGCCGCTCAATCTCCCGACGAATCCGCTCCGCTACCAGGTAAGCGCCCATCCGCTCCGTCTCCGGAAGCATCAGGGTGAACTCCTCCCCGCCGTAGCGGGCGGCCAGGTCGATATCCCGGATTTTGTTCTTGATGAGGATGGCCACCTCCTTCAAGAGAATATCGCCCACGAGATCGCCGTGCTTTTCGTTCACCTCATGAAAATTGTCCAAGTCCATATAGAGAAGACAGAGGTCCAGCTCGTAGCGCTTGGAGCGTCTCAGCTCCCGCTGCAGGCTCGCCCTAAAGGATCGCTGGTTGGTCAATCCGGTGAGGGGATCCTGCGCGTTGGAGCGCTCGGACTCCTCGAACACGGACATCTCGATGATCTTGGGGCGGGTCAGCTTGTGATTGACGTTGATAAAGTAGTCGAAGGCCGCGACTCGCAGGCCCACCTCGCGGCCCACTCGAGCGATGAGATGAATGCGGTGCTGGAGGATGGCGTTCCAATGGGCTCGGGCCTCTTCCTCTTCCATCATGAGATGAGTGAGAATGAGAAGGAGCGCGGAATGGACCTGCACTCCGGTCTCGGAACGGATTTGGGAGAGGCGCCCGAGAATCCGCTGCTCGTTGTGGGTATCCTCGTCCAGCAACGCCAGGAGTTCGCCCTTCACCCGTTCGACCTCGTGTGGCG
>QHVQ01000015.1:40235-54539 GCA_003222305.1 Acidobacteriota bacterium
AATCGGTCCCCTACTCCACGCCCTGACGGCGAAGGGTTTCCAGCAGCTTGTCCAAGGCTTGCTCGGCTATGGGAGCCGCGGACCGAAAATGAATTCCTGCTCGGAAAGCCCCGCGGTCCAGCGGAGAGGGAGCTTCCTCCCGAATCACACAGGCCTCCAACTCTTCGCCCTCTGCGCCGCCGGGCCCTGGGAGCCGAACTCGCACAGTCTCACCCGGCGGCAAGGGGACGGGGCTCTCCAGGAGTGCCCCCGAGCGGCTGATGTCCCTTATCCTGACCTGTCTCTCTCCTAGCTCTTCGCCGCGCACGAGCGCGAGCCGGAGAGGTGCCGCCAGGGAGCGAACTCTTACGTCGCGTCGTCGCTCCCGGTAATGAATCACCACCCGGTTTCCCCCCTGATTGCGGGCCGCGGCAAGCGCATCGGAGGCGCATTGCAAAAGTCCCAGCGCCGCATCACTGTCGCCAGGGAAGGACGCCAGCCCCGCCGACAGGGTGAGACGCACCGGTGCCTTCGCTCTCTCGACCTTCAGGAAGGCTTCCGCCACCCCCTCTCGGATTCTCTCCGCGGCCACGTGGGCACCCGACCGTCGCGTCATGGGGAGGAGCAGGCCGAAGTGCGCCCCGCCCAGGCGCGCCGCCAGGTCTATGTCCCTCAAGCGGGCTCGAACGAGGGCAGCCACTTCCCGCAAGAGAACATCTCCCCAGGTGCGGCCGTGGTCGCGAGTGACCCTGCTAAAATCGTCCAGGTCCAACAATGCCACGCTGAATTCCTGAATCCGTCGCACGGCTCGTCTGGCTTCGGCACGTATCGCGCGACCGAAACTCCGCGCGTTGGCGAGGCCCGTCAGCCCGTCCGACTCCGCCGTCCGCTCCGCCTGCTCGAGGGCCCACTCGTCCACCAACTTCGGCCGGACCAGGCACTTTTCCCGGTTCATGAAATAGTCCAGGGCTGCAACCCGGGTGCCCGGGTCCCGCGCGATTCTCCAGGTTAGCTCTTCCCGATGAAGGGCGATGGCCCTCCAGTGGCGGGCCGCCTCTTCCTCCGTCATGTCCAGATGGGTCAGGAGACCGATGAGCGTGGCGTGCAAAGGAAAATCATCGGCAAGGCCCATAGCGGAGCACTTCTCCCTGGCCGAGGAGGGCTCCGGGGAGTCCAGAAGAGTCAAGAGCTCCTCGCGCTGCCGCGGACTGATCCTGTGCGGAGACAACCACCCCTGCAATGCGCACTCCCTTGATCAGACTGGACTTATCCTAGCTTGTCCGAAATCGACATGTCAATCGTATAAGATTTGAATTGACCCTTGAAACATCCGCATCATCTTGGCGTTTGAAGAAAAGTAGAATTCTTGTAAGATGTCGGGCCGGGGTTCCCCTCAACAGCTGGCAGGTGGACAATGCGGAATTCGCTCAATGCTCGGGGCGCAGCGCCCGTGGCTGCAGGCCGAAACTCCCCGGTACCAGTTCCCTCCGATGAACTCCTCGTGACCCGCATCCTGGCGGGGGAGGTGAGCCTTTACGAAAATCTCATCGCCCGTTACGAGCGGTCCATCGTGAACTTCATCTACCGGATGATCGGCGACTACGAGCAAGCGCTGGACCTGGCCCAGGAAGTCTTCTTCAAGGCTTACCGCTCCCTGGCCCGCTTCGACCCGACATTTCGCTTTTCGACCTGGCTCTATCGAATTGCTTCCAACCGGAGCATCGACCACCTTCGCAGGCAGGCGCCTATCCTCCTTTCCCTCAACGACCCGGGCGAATCGGAAAAGGGGACGGAAGGCGTCTCCCAGCTCAAGAGCGCCACCCGAGGGCCCGAGGACTTGTTGGTGTCGCGGGAACTTGGAGAGCAGATATCCAGGGCCATAGACGACCTTCCCTCCGCCTACCGGGAACTGATCCTTCTGCGCCACCTTCAGGGAATGTCCTACGAGGACATTGCCAGAGTGAAGCATCTGCCCCTGGGTACCGTGAAGAACCGCCTCTTCCGGGCCCGTGAAATCCTCCGAAAGAGACTGGACAGCTGATGGAATCCTGCGCCCGAGTCATCGAGATGCTTCCGGAGTACGTGGAGGAGGAGCTCCCCCGGGAGACATCCGCTCGAATCGGCGTTCACCTTCTGTCCTGCGGCGCCTGCCGGAGACGCGTGGAGGGCCACCGGAGGACCCTCGAGGCGTTGGAATCGCTCCCCCAGGTAATTCCCCCCCCCGATTTGCGGTTGGCCGTGATGCAGCAGGTCCGAGACCACCCCCTTCCAGCAGCCCGCGGGACCAGAGGTCATCTGCGGCTCGTGCGGGCGTTTTGCTGGACCGCTCTTCTGGTCCTGGCTGGTACCGCCTCCTCCGCCGGCGCCCTGTTGCTGGCGGGAGCCTCCTGGGGAAGAACTTCGCTGACCGATCCCATCCTCCTCACCGAGTGGCTCGTAGCTCTGGGCCAGATGGCATTCTCCTTCCTGCTGAACATGGCGACACGCACCGGAGCTCCATTGCTCCTGCCATCCTATCCTAGCTTCCTTGCATGGCAAGGGGGCTTAGGGTGGATGTTGGCCACAGGGGCCATGTGCCTGGTGATGGGATTCGGGATCCTCGCCACTGCGAGGGCCGTTTTTCGACCTCGAAGCCGCTGACTCCCCTTCTCGCGACAATCTTCCATGCGCTTGGCTCGTCCTCGACCTGCAAGTTGTTGCTGGGACTCGGGGAAATTCTTTGACAATTCTTTGACTGCGCATTATATTGCCCTTAGAGTCGCCCCTGAGGGGAAGAACTTTTTTCTTTCCAATAGGTTCCCGAGGGTGACGTGATGTCCGGCAGCGCGGCAATTCAACGGCTGGGGAGGTGGAGAGGCCATGTCATCCGGCACTGAAATCATCCAGATGATCGGCAGGCTCCAGGACCTGAAAGGGTTCCGGGACCAGCACTGGGATGGGAGCTTCGAGGACTATCTCCAGATCGCGAGGCAAAATCCGCGAGTAACCCGCACCGCCTTCCAGCGGGTCTACGACATGATCCTCGCTCAGGGAACTCGCGAATATTACGAATACAAGAAGAAAATCATCCACTACAACTTCTTCGACGATAAGAACCACGGCGGCGTGGACGCTGTCTATGGGCTGGATATACCGCTGATGAAGATGGTGAACGTCTTCAAATCCGCTGCGAAGCGCTACGGGACGGAGCGGCGTGTTCTCTTGTTGCACGGCCCCGTGGGAAGCTCGAAAAGCACCATTGTGCGCCTGCTGAAGAAAGGCTTGGAGGATTACTCCCGAAAGCCGGAGGGGGCCCTCTACAGCTACTCCTGGATCATCGATGAGGAAAATACCCGCAAGAAGCAGGATCAGGCGGTGGCGGAAGTTCCCTGTCCCATGCATGAGGATCCGCTGCACCTGATTCCTCTGGAACTCAGAGCTGAGATTCTGGCGAAGCTCAGCGAGGGAAAGCCCGAATCTGAGCGCATCGTGGCGGAAGGCGATCTCTGTCCCTCCTGCCGGCAGCAGTTCAAGGAGCTGAACCTCCGCTATGGCGGCGACTGGACACGGATCATCTCCCACGTGAAGGTGCGCCGGCTCATCTTGTCGGAGAAGGACCGGATCGGCATCGGTACGTTCCAGCCCAAGGATGAGAAGAACCAGGATTCTACGGAGCTCACGGGTGACATCAACTATCGAAAGATCGCCGAATACGGCGCCGACTCGGACCCCCGGGCCTTCAATTTCGACGGAGAGTTCAACATCGCCAATCGGGGCTTGATTGAGTTCGTGGAGGTCCTGAAGCTGGATGTGGCCTTCCTGTACGACCTCCTGGGCGCTTCCCAGGAGCACAAGATCAAGCCCAAGAAATTCGCGCAGTGCGACATCGACGAAGTCATCATCGGCCACACCAACGAGCCCGAGTACCGCAAGCTCCAGCACAACGAATTCATGGAGGCCCTACGCGACCGAACCGTGAAAATCGACGTTCCGTACATTACCAAGTTGGCCGAGGAGATCAAGATTTACGAGAAGGACTACAATCCCTCCCGCATCCGCGGCAAACACATTGCTCCTCACACCATCGAGATGGCGGCCATGTGGGCCATCCTGACGCGGCTCGAGGAACCCAAGAAGGCGGACCTGACGCTCCTCCAGAAGCTGAAGCTTTACAACGGAAAGACCCTGCCGGGCTTCACCGAGGACAATGTGAAGGAGCTGCGCAAGGAAGCCGTGCGCGAGGGCATGGACGGCATCTCCCCCCGCTACATTCAGGACAAGATCAGCAATGCTCTCGTTTCCGACAAGGGCGAGGGGTGCATCAATCCCTTCATGGTTCTCAACGAACTGGAGAGCGGGCTTAAGCACCACTCGCTGCTCACCAACGAGGATTTGCGGAGGCGCTATCGCGACCTCCTCTCCGTGGTGAAGCAAGAGTACGAGGACATCGCCAAGAACGAGGTTCAGCGGGCCATCTCGGCCGACGAAGAGGCCATCAGCCGACTGTGCGCCAATTACATCGACAACATCAAGGCCTATACCCAGAAGGAGCGGGTCCGTAACAAGTATACGGGCCAGGACGAGGAGCCCGACGAACGGCTCATGCGCTCCATCGAGGAGAAAATCGACATCCCTGAGAACCGCAAGGATGATTTTCGGCGGGAGATCATGAATTACATTGGTGCCTTGGCCGTGGAACGGAAGACGTTCAACTATCGCACGAACGAACGGCTCCACAAAGCCCTGGAGCTCAAGCTCTTTGAAGACCAAAAGGATTCCATCAAGCTCACCAGCCTGGTCAGCAGCGTGGTGGACAAGGAAACCCAAGAAAAGATTGATGTGGTTAAGAGTCGCCTTGTCAAGGACTACGGCTACTGCGATGTGTGCGCCACCGACGTGCTGAATTACATCGCCAGCATCTTCGCCCGCGGGGACGCCCGGGACTAGAGGCCGGCGTCTTCCCGGGCGGGACCGAGCCGCCTCCCTGAGAGGTCTCGGCCCGGGGCGGCTCCGGATTCCGCCATGATCCTTCGCATCGAACAGGACCACCACCGCTTCAAGCAAATCATCCGCGGCAAGATCAAGCAGGACCTGCGCAAGTACATCTCTCGGGGGGAGCTCATCGGCCGCCGCGGAAAGGACCTCATCAGCATTCCCCTCCCCCAGATCTCCATTCCCCATTTCGTCCATGGCAGCCGCCAGGCCGGAGGCGTGGGCCAGGGCGATGGAGACGTGGGCACGGTGCTGGGCGCCGCAGAACCCGAGGAGGGAAACGGACAGGCCGGCGACGCCCCGGGGCAGCACATCCTGGAGGTGGAGGTAACCCTGGACGAGCTGGCCGAGATGCTCGGTGAGGAGCTGGAGCTCCCCCGCATCGAGCCCAAGGGCAAGAAAAATATCGTCACCGAGAGGTCCCGTTACATCGGCATCGCGCCCACCGGCCCGGAGAGTCTCCGGCATTTCCGCCGGACCTACAAGGAGATGCTCAAACGCTCCCTGGCTAGCGGCACGTATCGGCGTGCCCTGCCCGGTCCCTTCATCATCCGGGAAGACAAGCGCTACCGATCCTGGAGAACCACGGTCCTGCCGGAGACCACCGCGGCCATCCTTTACATGATGGACGTTTCCGGCTCCATGGGAGAGGAACAGAAGGAGATCGTCCGCATCGAATCATTCTGGATTGATACGTGGCTGCGGCACCACTACAAGGGGCTTGAAATTCGTTACATCATCCACGATGCAGAGGCGCGGGAAGTGGACCAGGAGACCTTTTATCACACCCGGGAGAGCGGCGGCACCGTCATCTCCAGCGCCTACCGTCTGGCCCTGGATATCACACGGACTGACTACCCCACCCAGGAGTGGAATGTCTACTGCTTCCACTTTTCCGATGGCGACAACTGGTCCCAGGGGGATACTCAGGAGTGCGTTCGCCTTCTCCGGGAGGACCTGCTGGCCCGGATCAACCTGTTCTGCTACGGCCAGGTGGAAAGCCCTTATGGGACCGGCCAGTTCCTGCTGGACCTGAAAGAAGCCTTTCCCGACGAGGATACGGTGGCTCTCTCCAAGATCGAGAGCAAGGAGTCCATCCACCAGTCCATCCAGGAATTTCTGGGGAGAGGGAGATGAGCCTCTCCCCCTCCCTGGCAGCGCTTCAAAGGGCGATCGAGGGACACGCCCGTGCTTACGGGCTGGACTTCTTCCCCGTAGTCTTCGAAGTGCTGGACTACCGGAAACTCAATCAGGTGGCGGCCTACGGGGGATTCCCGACCCGGTATCCGCATTGGCGCTTCGGAATGGATTTCGAGCAACTCCAGAAGGGGTACACTTTCGGGCTCCAGCGCATTTACGAGATGGTCATCAACAACGACCCGTGTTACGCCTACCTACTCGAATGCAACGCCGACGTGGACCAGAAGGTCGTCATGGCGCATGTCTACGCCCATTGCGACTTCTTTAAGAATAATGTCTGGTTCTCCAAAACCAACCGCAAGATGATGGACGAAATGGCGAACCACGCTACCCGGGTCCGCCGCTATATGGATCGATACGGCGTGGACAAGATAGAAAACTTCATAGACACTTGTCTCTCCCTGGAGAACCTCATCGATCCCCACTCCCTTTTCATCGTCCGGGAGCGACCCAAAGCGGAAAAGGAGGAGTCTCCCCGGACCGCGCGCCGGCTCAAGAGCAAGGAATACATGCAAGACTATATCAACCCTCCGGACGTCCTCGCCCTGGAGGAGAAGCGGATTCTCGAGGAGTCGGAGCGCCGGAAGAGCTTTCCCGCGGAGCCCACTCGCGATGTGCTGAAGTTCCTCGTCGAGTACTCCCCCCTGGAGAACTGGCAGCGGGACATCCTGAGCATCATCCGGGAGGAGGCCTACTATTTCGCTCCCCAGGCCCAGTCAAAAATCATGAACGAGGGGTGGGCCACCTACTGGCACTCCAAGATCATGACCGAGCGATGCCTCACTGACGCAGAAGTGGTGGACTATGCCGATCACCACTCGGGGACGGTGGCCACCCACGCGGGTCGGCTGAATCCCTATAAGCTTGGCGTCGAGCTGTTCCGGGACATTGAAGAACGTTGGGACAAGGGCCGCTTCGGAAAGGAATTCGATGAGTGCGAGGACTTGCACGAACGGACCCGCTGGGACAAGAAGCTCGGTCAAGGGAGAGAAAAGATTTTCGAGGTCCGACGATTCTGCAATGACGTGACCTTCATCGACAATTACCTGACCGAGGAGTTCTGCCGCCGGAATAAGATGTTCGTCTACGAGTTCAACTCCAAGACCGGCCTTTATCAGATTAGCAGCCGCAGCTTCAGGGAGATCAAGCTGAAGCTGCTATTCCAACTCACCAACCGAGGCCTTCCCTTCATCGAAGTGGCCGACGGCAATTACCGTAACAAAGGAGAGTTGCTCCTGCGGCACCGCTACGAGGGAGTGCCACTGCGGATGGACTACGCCCGAGATACACTGCGAAACGTTCAGCGAGTCTGGCAGCGGCCGGTCAACCTTTCCACCCTGGTGGATGAGAAGCCGCGACTCATTTCCTACACCGGAGAAACCTTCGAAGAGGCGGATCTGCATGAGCCGGCCGCCTGACTCGCCCACCCGCTCCGCAACCTCGCCTCCCGGCTCCAATGGCGGCGCTCCGAAAGGACCCGCCCTCTGGGCCGTCGCGGGCGGCAAGGGAGGGGTTGGACGCAGCCTCCTGGTGGCCAACATGGGCATCCAGCTGGCGCGGCTCGGCAAGAAGGTGATCGTGGCGGACCTGGACTTCCAGGGCGCCAATCTTCACACGTATCTCGGAATCGGCCGACCGGCCAAGAGCCTTGAGCGGCTGGCGGAAGAGAAGGAATCTTCCCTCGCTTCGCTGCTCCTCGACACCTCCGTGTCCGGTCTCAAGCTCCTTTCCGGTGCGCCCCAGTCCTTCGCCCCCAACCAACGCGAAAGGATTCTGCAGCGGTTTTTCGGCCAGGCCAGCTCCCTCGGCGCGGACATGGTCCTCCTGGATTGCGGTTCGGGGCGAGGTGGCGACGTTCTGGATCCCTTCCGCATGGCTGGCGCCGGCATTCTGGTCGCCACACCCGAGCCAGCTTCCGTGGAATCCATCTACCTCTTCATGGAATCGCTGTTGGGGAGGGTGTTCGAATCGCCCCTCTCGTCCGACGACCAGGAAAAGCTGGAGATCGCACGCTGTCTGGACGAAGGGGCCGGCGAGGGTCGCTCCAGTTTCCGCGCGGCTCTGGAGCGCTTGCGTGGCGAAGGTGAGACCCGCTTGGTGGACAGGATTCAGGAATCGCTGCGCCCCTTCAGGCTGCGCCTTATCGTCAACCAGATCCGCAGCGATGCCGAGGCGGAAATTGCTCCGATGCTGCGCAGCGGACTCGACAAGTATTTCGGGTTGGAGCTCAAATGCCTGGGATGCGTCGAATACGATCTTTCCGTGCAGCAGGCCGTGCAGAAGCGCAAACCCCTCTCGCAGCAGTATCCGAACTCCCCTGCCACGCAGGGTATCGAACGGGCCGTGTCTACGCTTGTCAGCCCGTCTCGAGCCGCCTCCGGCGAGGCACTGCTCCTCCACCGGAACCTGGGCGAGTTGGACCTCTACCGGCTGCTGGAGGTGCCCCCCGGGGCTTCGTCCAAGGAGATCCAGGCGGGCTACCAGGTCCTCAAGCGCGCCTACGACCCGGAGAACTCCTTCCGCCACCCCCTCCTCTCTAACTCGCAGGTCCAGCGCCTCGCCTCCATGCTGGAGGCCGCCTATCGCACGCTCATCTTCCTTGAGACTCGCACCGACTACGACCGGAAGCTGGTCGCCCAGGGTGTGCTCCAGGCGGATCAGGTCAAGGCCTCCGAGGCGGAGGGGACTCCTCCGGCTCGGCCCCCGACTCCGCCGACTCCCGAGACCGTCTCGGCGGTCCCAGTCTCGGCCCGAGATGATTCCCAGCAAGCTCCCGTGAAGGAAGCGGCCGCGTCCCGGTCCTCCCAGGTTCCGGGCGAGGGCCTTCCCGTGACCGGGGCGACGCTCCGCCAGCACCGGGAAGCGAAGAAAATGGCTCTGGAGACCATCGTGGAGAAGACCAAGATCCGTCCCGCCATTCTGGAGGCGCTGGAAGAGGAGCGGTTCGCCGACTTGCCGGAGCCGGTCTTTCTGAAAGGATTCCTGCGGCAGCTGGCCGCCTGCCTGGGACTGGATCCTACGGTAATTTGCCGCGAATACATGCGGCGCATGGAGCCGCCCGCGGCTCAGGATGAGCCCCGCGCTCAATGATCGACCCTCCCCCCAGCCCGGGCGCCGCAACTTCAAATCTTTCCCAGGAATAGATAGAATCCCCCAGCCTGTTCAGGGGAAATCATGTCATCTGAGGATCGGGTCCTCACGGGACCGCGGGATCTGGAAGGCTATTTCGACCAGGGCGCCCGCCCACGGGAAGAGTGGGGAGTGGGGATCGAGTACGAAAGGCTCGGCGTCTTCGCCGACACCGGCCGGGCCATTCCCTACAACGGGCCACGCTCCGTCTCGGCCATCCTGGCGCGGCTTGTTTCCATGGAGGGCTGGCGCCCCATCTATGCGGGACCGCACATCATCGCGCTGGAGGGAGACGGGCCCCGACTCACCCTTGAGCCGGGTGGACAGCTCGAGCTCTCGGGGGCGGTCCATGGTCGACTGATCGATCTGCGCGAGGAAGTGGCGCGCTACGTCGCGCTTCTGCAGAGCCATTCGGAGCCGTTGGGCATCACCTGGTTGGGCCTGGGACTGCAGCCCTTTACGCCTCTCTCCGAAATCGCCTGGATCCCCAAACCCCGCTACAGAATCATGTCAGCCTACCTGTCGAAGACCGGAAGCCTAGGGCATGTCATGATGAAGCAGACTGCGGGGGTCCAGGTGAACTTGGACTACTCCGATGAGGAAGATGCTTTGGAGAAATTCCGAGTGGCCATGGGACTCACGTCCCTGGTCACCGCGCTGTTCGCCGCCTCCTCCGTCCGGGAAGGTGGCGCCACCGGTTACATGAGCTTCCGAAGCTGGGTATGGCAGAACACCGATCCGGCCCGCTGTGGACTCCTCCCCTTTGCCTTTGAGAAGCACACATCCTTCGCCGATTACCTCGAGTACGCGCTGGACGTTCCCACCATGTTCATTGTCCGCGATGGCACCTTCCTGGACGTACAGGGCCTGCCTTTCCGCGAGCTCATACGGCGTGGATTCGGGGAACACCGGGCCACCGTGGAGGACTTTAGACTCCACCTCACCACCCTCTTCCCCGAGGTCAGAATCAAGCACTTTCTGGAGATCCGAGGGGGTGACTCGGGGCATCCCGCCCTGGCGGTCTCCCAGGTGGCCCTCTGGAAAGGAATCCTCTATGATCCCGCCGCTCTGAAGGAGTCCTGGGAGCTGGTCGCCTCCCTCACCTGGGAGGAGCGGCAGCGCTTCCACCTCGCGGCGGCCCGAGCCGGCACCGACGCCCGGCTGGGAAAGCTGAGCGTGCTGGAGGCAGGAAAGAAGCTCCACGCCATCGCCTCGCGCGGGTTGGCCGCCCAGGGAGAGGCCACGGACCTGCTGGATCCCCTGGGGGAGATTCTTTTCGAGAACGGTGCCTGCCCTGCGAAGGATTTGCAGCGCCGCTGGCTCGGAGAATGGAAAGGGGAATCCCGACGCCTCATCCAGGAGTGCTCCCGCCCCACCCTGAAACCCCACGAACCCCCTGGAGGAAGCTTTGCGGAAGATTATTGAGACAGTCCCTAACTTCAGCGAGGGTCGCCGCAGAGACGTCATCGGGGAGATCGTCTCGGCGGTAAAGGGCTCGCCGGGCGGTGCCCAGGTGTTGGATCTCTCCTCCGACGCCGACCATAACCGCTCGGTCCTGACCCTCGCCGGCGATCCGGATCAGGTGCGCCGATCCATCCTGCACCTCTTCGAGGCCGCCCTGCCTCGAATCGACCTGCGCTCCCAGCGGGGGGAGCACCCGCGGATGGGAGCGGTGGATGTGGTCCCCTTCGTTCCCGTCACCGGCTCCAGCATGGCCGAATGTGTAGAGCTGGCTCGCTCGGTAGGGGAGGAAGTGGCCCGGACCTTCGACGTGCCGGTGTTCCTTTACGAGGAAGCCGCCACCGCTGAGCACCGGCGCAACCTGGCGGACATCCGCAGGGGCGAATTCGAAGAACTCGCCGAGAAGATGAGGGACCCGCGATGGTCGGCCGATTTCGGGCCGCGTGAGCCGCACCCCTCGGCGGGTGCCACGGCCGTTGGCGCCCGGGAGTTCCTCATTGCTTTTAACGTGAATCTCGGCACGCCGCGGGTGGAGATCGCCGACAAAATCGCCCGGGCCATCCGGCACAGCAGCGGAGGCCTGCGATTCTGCAAGGCGATGGGGGTGGCGCTCTCCGAGCGTGGTATCGCCCAGGTCTCCATCAACATGACCCATTTCAGAAAGACGCCGCTGCATCGGGTGGTGGAGATGATCAAGACGGAAGCAGCCCGCTACGGAGTGGAGGTGGTGGGGAGCGAGATCGTCGGGTTGGTCCCCAACGACGCCTTGCTGGCTGCTGCCGATTTTTACCTGCGCTTGGAAGCTTTCGACCCTTCGCAGGTGCTGGAGAACCGCCTGGCGCTGCCCGGCGAGTGAAGGCGTGTTCCCGCGGCGCATCGGTGAGTCTCCTCAGGCACTCTTCACCCTGGCCGCGGAGCATCTGAAGAGTTCCAGGAAAAGGGACCTCCTGGTCTTCCTTCCCGGGCCGGTCTTGTTCTCGGGGCCCCGCCTCCTCGCCGAAATTGAGCGACTCGCTTCCAGCCTCACCCGCTTTGCCCTCCCCCACGGCGCGAGAATCCTCCTGAGGCTCCACCACCCGTTGGCCCTGCCGGTCGTGCTCCCGGCCCTCTGGAGCCGGGGCTTCGTGCCAATTCTCACCGAGGGGAACTCCCCGAAGTCGGAACGGGTACGGCTCGCCGAGTACTTCGCGCCTGACGCCCTTCTCGAGGAATCGGAGGAGGACATGAAAGGCGGCGAGACTCTTTTCGTTCCCCCACTCCCCCTTCTGCACCTGCGACCGTGGGAGGGAGGAGATCGCCTCTCACTGCCGAAGAGGACAATCTTGGTCCGGACCACTTCGGGCTCGTCAGGGGTGCCTCGTGGGGTGGCCCTATCGGGCTCCCAGGCCCTGGCCGATGCTCACAACATCATCACCTCGCTGAGGCTGTCACCCGCCTCGCGGACCCTCGCCGCCATTCCCATGGGCCACGCCTACGGATTCTCCACGCTTCTGACGCCGCTGCTGTTCTTTGGAATCCCCATGATCCTCCTGGAGCGCCCACTCCCGGAGCTCTTCCGGAAGGCTCTGGGCCGGTACCCGGCCCTTTTCTTTCCGGGTATTCCGCTCCTTTTTCAATTGCTCCTATCGTCCTCGATTCGACCGCGCTTCCTGAGGAAGCTGCATCCCTGCATCTCTGCGGGAGCTGCGCTGCCGGCGCACACCGCCTTGCGGTTCCGAGAGCGTGCTGCGGAGCCCGTGCGAAACTTCTACGGAGCCAGCGAGTGCGGTGCCATCACGTACGATCGTTCCGCCGCGGGTGCGGCACCTCCCGGCTGCGTCGGCACGCCTCTCGCGGGGGTGCGCTTGTCCGTGGCGGGCCGCCGATGGGTTACCCCCTCGACCGGTGGCGAGGCCCCTCGGGGGCGGATCGTGGTGGAGGGAAGAGCCGTGGCACTCGGGTACGTTCGCGCTGGCGTTCGACCCCGGCCGTTTCACCGCAAGTTCCTCACCGGGGATCTCGGTCGCATCGACGGCAGCGGACGTCTTTTTCTCGAGGGCAGGCTGGATCAGATGATCAACGTGGGAGGCCGCAAAGTCTTCCCCGCGGAAGTGGAGCGGGTCCTGGGGAGCGCGCCCGGCGTTCGGGAGGTGGCCATCCTGGGCATGCCGGATCCGTTGCGCGGTGAGGTGGTAGCGGCGGTGGTCGCCTGCACGGGAGATGTGACACCGGAGGATCTCATCGCCTTCTGCCGGGAGCGCCTCGCGGCCTACCGTGTTCCCCGGCGCATCGAGATTCTCCCAGTGATCCCCCGCACCGCCCGGGGGAAGGTGGACACCGCACGCCTCCGGTCGCTCTTGGCCGCGCGTTGACTCTGCGGCGCGGCCCCTGCTAACATCCCCGCGCCATGTCAGACACTTCCGCCCTCAAGCAGGAGATCAAAGCCTTCATTGTCAAGAGGCTCCGCCTGACCGACGTCTCCCCTGAATCCATCGGCGACGCCGACCCCCTTTTCGGTGGCGGGCTGGACCTGGATTCGGTGGACTTGCTAGACCTCGTGGTGGGAGTGGAAAGGGAGTACGGAGTTCGTATCGCCAGCGCCGCCGAGGGGCGTGAGATTCTCGCGTCCGTCAATGCCCTGGCCGAGCACATTTCGCGATCACGCGCCTCAGCTTGAGGCGCCCGGAGATGTGGTCGCTCCCCAAGGCGCACCCATGGGTGACATCGCGGCGGTCATTCCTGCCTATAATGCGGCCGCTTCGATCGCCGCGGTAGTGAGCGGCACTTCGCGATATCTTTCTCGAATCGTCGTGGTGGACGATGGTTCTACGGACGACACCACCCAGCAGGCCCGCACCGCGGGGGCCGAGGTCCTCGCCCACCCGAGAAATCGAGGCAAGGGCGCGGCCCTCCGAACCGCTTTCGCCGCCCTGGGTGTCGCCGGTCTGGATGCGATCATCACCCTGGACGCCGACGGGCAGCACGATCCTTCCGACATCCCCCGGCTCGTGGAGGCCTTTCGCAGCACCGGCGCCGATCTCATCATCGGCTCCCGGTGGGACGAGTTCGGCGGAATGTCGCGACTGCGGCGTTTCGGGAACCGCTTCTCCTCCTCGGCCCTGGCCTTTTTCACCGGGCTGCGCGTTCCCGACTCCCAGAGCGGTTTCCGTCTCTATTCCCTTCCCTTCCTGAGCTCGGTAAGGTTGACGGGTGAGGCCTACGAGATGGAAATGGAAGTCATCCTGCTGGCTTCCGCGAGTGGCAAGAGAGTGGAGACGGTTCCCATTCGCCTGCTCGTGGCCGATGGGAGGAACCGGAGCCACTTCCGCGGCTTCAGGGATACCTTCCGAATCTGCGCCTGCGTCGTGGGATTTTCCTTCCGTCGCCTTTGGGGGAAGGTACCGTGAATCGCCCGGACAAGGTGCTGCTGATTTCCGCTTCCCACATCAACCCTGACGGGAGCGTGGCGCGCTGCGAGCGTTACTGGACCTCCGCCCCGACGCTCGTCTATCTCAAGGCGTTCACGCCTCGCGGATTTCAGGTGGACCTGGTGGACGACTTCAGGACTGCCCCCCCTCAGGAGTC
>QHVQ01000155.1:0-6797 GCA_003222305.1 Acidobacteriota bacterium
TCGCGACAAGGATTACCTGAAGACCCAGGCAGCCATTCTCACCAGCCAATCCAACCTGCAGAAGGTGATCGTGCGCCTGATGAAGGGAGGGTTTTACGGACCGCCGACTGACAAGATCAATCAAGCGAAGGTCATCAGCCTCGCCGCGGGACTCCAACAGCGGGTGAATGTCCTCACCGTGGAGGACAACCAGGTCATCCGGATCTCGGTGGAGGGGACCCTTCCCGATCGCGTGGCCCGCATCGCCAACGCCGTGGCCGAACAGTACGTCCAGAGCGGCATCGATCAGAAGGAGACCATGGCGGACCAGGCGGTGACCTGGCTCAAGGGTCGGCTGGAAGAGGCGAAGCAGGATCTCGACCAGGCGGAGACGGAGCTGCGGGAATTCAAGCAGAAGGAGAAGATCACCGGCCCCGACGAAAACGATCCTCTTTCCGCCATGAGCCTGATCCGGCTCAATGACGAATACTTCGCCGCGCGGATCAAGCGCATGGGAGTGGAGAGCCGGATCGCGGCGCTTAGGAAGGCCAGGGCCGCCAACAAAGGATCGGCTCCGATCCAGTCCCTCGAGCAGGAAGTCCACAAGCAGATGCGGGAGACTCTCACCAAGGAGTATCTCGACACTCAGATGCAGCTGAAGGACCTCTCCCAGCGCTACAGCCCCGAGCACCCGGACATTATCGCCCTGAGGGCGAAAGCCGACAGGGTCCAAAATGAGCTCAAGGGACTCGATGAGCCGGAGATGCCGGGTCAGGATCTCGCCATTGTTCCCACAGGAAACCTGGCCGACCTGCAGGGGGAGTACAACCAGGCCCTGAGCAGCGAACGGGCCCTGTCGGAGGCGCTGGCGGCCCACCGGGAGCAGTCCCAAAACTTCTCCCGGACGGCCGTGAGCTACGGGCTCCTGAAGCAGAAGGTGGACCTCAAGAAGACGAGTTACAGCGATCTTCAGTCCAAGCTCAATGACGCGCAGCTCTCCGGGCAGTTGAAGACCTCCCCCATCCAGTTGCTGGATCCGGCCCTCGTCCCGAAGTCTCCCTCGGAGCCCCAGCCGGTACGGAATCTGGTGATCGCCATTCCGCTGGGCCTGGTTCTGGGCATCGGGCTCGCGCTCCTGCTGGACACCCTCGACCGGAGGGTGAAGAGTCCGCAGGACGTGGCGCGTTACCTGAATCTCTCCCTCCTCACCGTGATCCCGGGGATCGGATTGGGGAAGGGGGTCGGGCGCGAGGAGGGAAAGGCCAAGCTGGTGACCCTGCACCAGCCGCGCTCGCATGCGGCGGAGTGCTACCGGAACCTCCGGACCTCCATCCTCTTCTCCTCGGGCCGGCCGGTCCCCAAGACCATCCTGGTGACCAGCGCCGTGGCGGGAGAAGGGAAATCCACCACCGCCGCCAACCTGGCGGTGGTCATGGCCCAGAGCGGGCGCAAGGTTTTGCTCATGGACGCGGATCTGCGTCGCCCCGCCATGCAGCGCTACTTCGCGCGCGGTGAGAACCGGGGGCTGATCCGAATTCTCAAGGACGGGGCCAAAGCCGAGGAAGCCGTGCAGCGCTCGGAGATCGAGAACCTGGATCTTCTGCTCTGTCACGGCATTCCCTCCAATCCTTCGGAGCTGCTGGGATCCCCGCGGATGCAGGTCCTCATGGATCACCTCCGCTCCCGCTACGACACCGTCATCATCGACTCTCCGGTCGTCATCTCGGTTCCCGACGCGGTGATCCTGGCGGCCCGTGCGGAAGCCGTCGTCCTGGTCCACTGCCCGGGGGCCGCCGACCGGGACATGGTCAAACACGCGCGGGAGAAGCTGGACGCGGTCAACGCGAGCCTTCTCGGTCTGGTGATGAACAAGGTGGACGTGAAGAGCAACAAATACTTCTATTCCAACTACCTGTATTACGGGTACGGCAGCGAGCCCACCGAATCCGAGCGCGACGAGAAGAGAAAGCAGAGAAAATCGTGAAGCTCATCATCCAGATCCCCTGCCTGAACGAGGAAGCGACCTTGCCGGTGACCGTGGCGAGTTTGCCACGCTCCCTTCCCGGAGTGGAACGGGTGGAGATCCTGGTGGTGGACGACGGCAGCACCGACAGGACCCCGGAGACGGCGCGCCGGCTCGGGGTGGATCACGTCCTCGTCCTGCCCACGCACCAGGGGCTGGCGCGGGCCTTCATGGTGGGTCTGGAGACTTCCCTGAAGCTTGGGGCCGACATCATCGTCAACACCGATGCGGACAACCAGTATGACGCCCGGGATCTGGAGCGGCTCATCGTTCCTATTCTGGAGGGCAGGGCGGACCTGGTCATCGGCGATCGCCGGGTCCAGAGCCTCGGCCATTTCTCGCACTTGAAGAGGATCCTGCATCGGATCGGGGATCACGTCATGCGGCAGCTCTCGGGGCTCGAGCTTCTGGATTCCACCAGCGGTTACCGGGCCTTCAGCCGGGAGGCGGCCCTGCGGCTCAACGTCTTCTCCCGGTTCACCTACACCCTGGAGACGCTGATTCAGGCGGGAAAGAAGAATCTGGCGGTGGCTCACGTTCCGGTAGGCGTGAACACCAAGCTCCGGGAGTCGCGCCTCTTTCCGAATCTGTGGTTCTACCTCAAGCGCTCCGCCAGCACCATGGTGCGGATCTACGCCATGTACGAGCCCCTCAAGGTTTTCTCCTATATCGGAGGATCCATGCTCCTGGCGGGGGGTCTCCTGATCCTGCGCTTCGCCTATTTCTACTTCACCGCAGGGGGACCTTCAGGACACCTGATGGCCGCCAACCGTCACCTCCTCGAGGATGTCCAGTACCGCCTCAGGAAATTGGAGCTCGAGGGGCTGGAAGCGGAGCGGGAGATCGATGCGCCTTCCGCTCGTCGCATCCCGGCTCCCTGGACTGCCGGGGGAGGCAACCCATGACACCGCGCCCGGTCCTCGTGACTGGCGGGGCCGGCTTCATCGGCTCCCACCTGGCCCAGGCTCTGGTGTCGCGGGGGCACCAAGTGAGGGTCCTGGATGTGCTGGATCCTCAGGTTCACAGCTCCAACGGGTCGGCTCCGAAAACGCCCGCCGGCGTGGAGATGCTGCGGGGCGACATCCTGGACGAGGACCTGTTGCGGCGGGCTCTGATCGGCGTCGAGGTGGTGTTCCACCAGGCGGCATCGGTGGGCGTGGGGCAGTCGATGTACGAGCCGGCCGCCTACACCCGGGTGAACAGCCTGGGGACGGCGCGGCTCATGGAGCAAATCGCCGCCCGCGGCTCGAAGGTGGAAAAGGTGATCCTCGCTTCCTCCATGTCGCTGTACGGCGAAGGGAAGTACGTCTGCGCGGCGTGCGGGCCCGCGGCTCCGCCGCCCCGCCGGCGCGACGGCCTGATCCCCGGCCGCTGGGAGCCCGAGTGCCCCGGCTGCGGCGCGGACCTGGCACCTGCCCCCACCGACGAGGGGAAACCTGCAGCCCCGACTTCGGTGTACGCGGTGACCAAGCGGTGCCAGGAAGAAACGGTGCTGGTGATGGGGCGCGCCTACGGCATCCCCGCGGTGGCCCTGCGGTACTTCAACGTCTACGGTCCGGGCCAGTCCCTCTCCAATCCTTACACGGGAGTGGCCGCCATCTTCGCGAGTCGCATTCTGAACGGCGCGCCGCCCCTGCTCTTCGAAGACGGCCGTCAGAGCCGTGATTTTGTGCACGTCTCCGACATCGTGCGCGCCAACCTGCTGGCCATGGAGAAACCGCAGGCCGATTACCAGGTCTTCAACGTGGGGACGGGGCGCCGGGTCCCGCTGCTGGATCTCGCCTCGGGGCTACTCGGGAAGCTCGCCCCCGAGACGGAGCTGTCGCCGGAGATCGTCGGCTCGTTCCGGGAAGGAGACATCCGCCACTGTTACGCCGACATCGCGAAAATCCGCCAGGCCCTCGGATTCGCGCCGGAAGTTTCTCTGGAGAAAGGCTTCGACGATCTGGCCGCCTGGGCCCGGACCCAGCGAGCCGAGGATCGCACCGGACCGGCGAATGCAGAGCTGCTGTCCCGGGGATTGCTTCATTGAGCACTCATCTCGCGCCGGAGACCCCGGCGAGCGAAAGGAGCGTTGATAAAGTCATGTTCAAGGCCCTGGTCACCAATCCTCCCTGGCCCGGCGACGGGTATGGGGCCCGATCCTCGGTCCGCTGGCCCCACAAGAGGAAGGATAAGAAGCTCGAATACCCCATCTTCCTGGCTTACACCGTGGCTCTGCTCAAGGAGGCCGGAGTGGAGACGGCCTTCCTGGACGGGGTCTGCGACGAGCTGGGGATCGAACGCTATGCCGAGGAGATCCTGAAAATCGCTCCGAGCTTCGTCGCCATGGAATGCTCCACCCCCTCCATCGATCACGATCTAGAGTCGGTGCGCCGGATCAAGGCAAAGCGTTCGGACGTCTTTCTGGCCCTCATGGGATCCCATGCCACCTATTTTCACAAAGAGCTGCTCAGCGAGCATCGGGAGGTGGACGCCATCATCCGGGGGGAATTCGAGATTACCGTTCGGGAGCTGGGGCTGGCCCTCAAGCAGGGGCTGCCCCTCTCCGGCGTCGCCGGGATCACCTATCGGGAGGGGAGCGAGGTTCGGGTGAACCCCGAGCGCCCCTTCGACGCGGACCTGGACCGGTGGCCCTATCCCGCTCGCGAGGTGATCCCCATCGAGAAATACCAGACCGCCCAGTATCAGGGAAAGCGCGGGACCTTCATGCTCTCCAGCCGCGGCTGTCCCTACCGCTGCACCTTCTGCCTCTGGCCGGGGACGATGGTGGGAAGGGATTTTCGGTCCCGGGATCCCGAAGCGGTGGTCAACGAGATGGAGCATCTGGTGCAGCACTACGGAGTGGACGACATCTACTTCGACGACGACACCATGACCATCGACCGGGAGCGACTCTTGAGAATTTGCCGCCTCATCCAGGAGCGGGACCTGAAGGTGCACTGGATCTCCATGGGGCGGGTGGACACGGTGGACGAGGAGCTGCTCACGGAGATGCGGAAGGCCGGCTGCGACAATCTCTACCTCGGGGTGGAGTCGGGCTCGGAAGAGATGCTCAAGCGGCTCAAGAAGGGGATCGGCCTGGACCAGGTGGAGAAGGCTTTCCAGATGGCCCGCAAGGCGGGCATCAAGACGCAGGCCTTCTTCATGCTGGGAGGGCCCGGGGAAACCCATGAGACTCTCAAGGAGACCATCGATTTCGCCGTGCGGCTCGATCCGGACAACGCCCAATTCGCGGCCGCCGTGCCCTACCCGGGCACGGAGATGTACGAAGAATCGTTGCGCAAGGGATATCTCCGGGCGCAGACCTGGGAAGACTATGCGGCCCGGGACATCGTTCTGGAGACGGAAACCCTCTCCCGGCTGGACCTGGAGAAGGCCCGGCTCGAGGCCTACCGGCGCTTCTATCTCCGCCCGCGCTTCATCCTGCGGACGCTCACGAGACTGACCAGTGCCCGGGAATTCCGGCGGGTCTGGCGAGGGAGCGTCTCCATTCTGAGCCGCCTGATCTATTTCTCGAAAAACGTGCGGAGGAAGACCAGGACCGCCTCATCCCGCGCCCTGGAATCGGCTTGAAATGACCATCTGTTACTGGGGAACCTACGACCGGGGCTACCCCCGGAACCGGATTCTCATCGATGGACTCCGGGGGAGCGGGGTCGAGGTCCGGGAATGCCATTACGCCCTTTGGGGCGGACCGGCCGAGAAGCTGCGTCGGGCTCGCGGCGGCTGGTTCCACCCCTTCCTGCTGGCTCGCTGGGCATGGGCCTACGCCAGCCTGAGCGGCAAGTTCCTGACGGCGCGCAAGCCCGATTTTCTGTTCGTCGGCTATTCCGGGCACTTCGACGTCTTCCCCGCCTGGTGCCTGAGCCGGATCCGGCGGGTGCCCCTGATCTTCGACGCCTTTCTGTCCTTATACGACTCTTTGGTACTGGATCGCGACGCGGTGAGGAAGCGCGGACCCAAGGCCTGGTTCCTGTTCCGAGTGGATCGCTGGTCCTGCCGGTTGGCCGACCGGGTTCTTCTGGACACCCAGGCGCACCGCGAATTCTTCTGCCGGGAATTCGGAATTCCCCGGGACAAATTCTGGGTGCTCCCCATCGGCGCCGACGACCGGGTCTTCCGGCCCTCGCCGCCGCGCCAAACCAACGGCCAGACTTACACGGTGCTGCATTTCGGCCGGTACATCCCGCTGCACGGGTTGGAAACGGTGGTCCAGGCGGCTGCTCTTCTGGAGCGCTCCGGGGAAGCCTATCGCTTCCTGCTGGTAGGGGACGGTGAAGAGCGCGTGAGAATCGAAACCTTGGTCAGGGAGCTGGGGGTGCGTTCGGTGGAATTTCTCGACTCGCAGCCTCCCGAGCGCCTGGCGGCAATCCTGCGCGAAGCCGACCTCTGCCTGGGGATCTTCGGGCGCACCGACAAGGCTTCCCGGGTGGTCCCCAACAAGGTTTACGAAGCCATGGCCGCTCAGAGGCCCGTCATTACCGGTGATTCCCCGGCAGCCCGTGAGCTCCTTCAGGACAATGAAGACTGTCTGTTGTGCGAGCGGGGCAATCCCGTGGCGCTGGCCGGGGCGATCCGCAGGATGCGCCGGGACCCCCTATTCTCCCGCAAGTTGGCCGAGGGGGGACGCAGGAGCTTCGAGAAACAGGCCGCTCCCGGCGTGCTCGGGACTCGAGTGGCGCAACGAGTGGCATCGTGGAAGGGGAGCCGTGCCCACCTGGCGTGACCGGCTGGCGGCCGGCGAGTGGAAGTGGGTCCTGGGCCTGGTACTGCTGGCTCTGGGACTCAGGGC
>QHVQ01000155.1:6929-9519 GCA_003222305.1 Acidobacteriota bacterium
GCAAGTTATAAGTTTTTCGGCACGGGCCTCACGCCATTCAGAATCCTCCAGGCGCTCCTCGGAACGGGCACCTGCCTGGCAGTGTGGGGGATCGCCAGACGCCTCTTCGGACCCACGACAGGGCTTCTCGCTCTCGCTGGCGCGGCGCTGTTCCCGGTGCACATCGTCCTGGCGGGGATTGAGTACCCGGTGTCGCCGGGGACCTTCCTGATCTGGTTGGTTCTCTGGATCCTCGTGATTCGAGAGACCTCGGGGGGCCGGTCCACGGCGTTGCTGATTGCGGCCGGTATCGGCTCAGGTCTGACGGCCATGCTGTTCGAAGGGGGGCTCGTTCTCTGCCTCTTCTTGCTGGTGAGCGTTGGGATCCGGACGGTATCGTGGCAGGCGCGGCTCTCGGATTGCGCGGTTCTCGGACTGGGGGCTTCTCTCTTACTGGGGCCCTGGGTATATAAGATGATACGGACCGATGATCTCCGGCCCCTGATCTTGAAGGCGGGAATCCATCTTCCCGCCGCGCCCGGGGTCTACCCGCCGCTGTGGGAAGGGAGCGGCAAGAATCTCCTCGAGTCGAAGCTCACCGGGCTGGCTGACAACCCCGGCTGGACGGTGCGCCATTTCGCCTCGGAGCTTCTGCACTTCTGGGATCCCTATCCGGATCGGCTCATCTCCGCAGACGCCAAAGCGCGCATGCAGTTCCATGAAATGGACTCGAGAATGGTCGTGCAGAACAGCCTCGTGGGAGCGCTCCCGCGGATGCTTTACGCCATTGGTTTTGGGACCGTGCTGATAATGGCTGCCGCAGGGGCGATGGCGGCTTCGAGGCCGGTGCCCGGAGCCATGCTTCTCGTGGCGTGGCCCCTCGTGCTGGGAATTTGCTATTCCCCCTTTTTCACTCAAATGCGCTACCGGATTCCGGCGGATCCGGCGTTCATCATCTTAGGAGCCTACGCGGTGAAAACGGCCATGCAGAGAACCTTGTGGGGACGGATTGTCCAGTTCGCGAAGACGCTGTGGGAGGGATGGAAGAAGATCGCCGAGAAGATCATGCTTTTCTGGACCTTCGTCCTCCTCCTGATCCTTTTCGTCGTGGTGGTCGGGCCCATCGCCATTCTCATGAAGATCTTCCGGAAGGACCCGATGCACTTCAGGAGCGCGCCCGGATCGTTCTGGGCCCTCCGGGACCGGACCAGGGAAGGATTGGAAGAGTGCCTCAGACAGTTCTGATCGGGAGGAAGTCTTGAACATTTTGGGAATTTCCTGTTTCTATCACGACTCCGCCGCCTGTCTGATACGGGACGGGCACGTGGTGGCTGCCGCTTCCGAGGAGCGCTTCACCCGGAAGAAGCACGACGAGGGCTTCCCCCACCAGGCGATCCAGTATTGCCTCCAGGCGGGTGGGATCCAGGCCAGGGACCTGGATTACGTGGGTTTCTACGACAAGCCGATTCTGAAGTTCGAGCGGCTGATCTCCACCTACCTTTCCACCTTTCCCAGAGGCCTCACCTCCTACTCCAAGGCGATGCCGGTGTGGCTCAAGGAGAAGCTCTGGATCCCCTCGCTCATCCGCAAGGAGCTCGACTACAAGGGAAAGATCCTCTTCACCGAGCATCACATGTCCCACGCCGCCAGCGCCTTCCTGGTCTCACCGTTCAAGGAAGCGGCCATCCTGACGGTGGATGGCGTGGGGGAATGGGCCACGGCCAGCTACGGCGTCGGCAGGGACCGGCAGATCGATCTCTTCAAGGAGATCCGCTTTCCCCACTCCCTTGGCCTGCTGTACAGCGCCTTCACCTATTACCTCGGCTTCAAGGTGAACAGCGCCGAGTACAAAGTCATGGGACTGGCCCCGTACGGGGAGCCCAAGTACGTGGACCAGGTGAAGCAGCTCATCGACATCAAGGAGGACGGCAGCTTCGAGATGGACATGAGCTACTTCTCTTATCACTATGGCCTCAGGATGGTGAACGGTAACTTCTCGAAGCTCTTCGGCGGGCCGCCGCGGGAGGCCGAATCCAAACTGGAGCAGCGACACAAGGACATCGCCGCCTCCGTCCAAAGGGTCACCGAGGAGGTGATGCTGAAGATGGCCGGCTACCTCCACCGGGAGACCGGGATGGAAAACCTTTGCCTGGCGGGGGGCGTGGCCCTCAACTGCGTGGCCAACGGCCGCGTCCTGAGAGAAGGGCCCTTCAAGGATCTCTTCATCCAGCCCGCCGCCGGAGACGCCGGCGGAGCCCTGGGACTGGCGGCCTACATCTACCACAGTGTCCTGGACAATCCACGGGTGGATACCATGGAGCACGCCTACATGGGTCCGGAGTACTCGGAGGGGGAAATCGAGGCTCTGCTCAAGCAGCACGCCGCGCCGGCGAAGCGGCTCGAGCGGGACGACCTGGTGCGGGAGGTGGCGGCGCTCATCGACGGCCAGACCGTGATCGGGTGGTTCCAGGGACGCATGGAGTTCGGCCCCCGGGCCCTCGGGAGCCGCAGCATCCTGGCCGACGCCCGCAATCCCAAGAACAAGGACGTGGTGAACCTGAAGATCAAGTTCAGGGAGAGCTTCCGCCCCTTCGCCCCGACGGTCCTGGAG